>BFAS01000041.1 GCA_008974985.1 bacterium MnTg02 | reverse complement strand
CGATCTCCCGAAGCTCCATACCGTCTCTGCGATTAAGCGGCTCGAGAGCGCCATCGAAAAGACCGGTGCCATACTTCTCGCCGTCAAAAGCAATCCGATCGACGCTATTTGGTCCGACCAGCCACTGCGGCCCCTCACCCCTATTTCGCTGCACGCCCTGAAATATGCCGGTGAAAGCGCGGCGGATAAAATTGCGCGGCTAAAGAAAGCGCTTAAATCGGACAATCAAGACGCCGCGATTTTAACGCATCCGGAATCCATCGCCTGGGCCTTTAATATACGTGGCGAGGACGTGCCTCACACACCGCTGCCGCTGTGCTTCGCCATACTCTACGCAAGCAAAAAGCCACAGCTCTTCATCGACCCGCGAAAAGTCGGCGCCAATGTGCGCGGCCATCTCGCCAAAACGGTCACGATTGCGGACAAGAGCGCATTGGCCGGCGCGCTCAAAGACCTCGGCAAAGCCAAGGCCCGCGTGCGGCTCGATCCGGAGACGGCACCCGCCTGGTTTTCTGATCAACTCAATAGCAGCGGAGCGGAAATACTCTCAGCCGCCGATCTCTGCTTGCGGCCCAAGGCCATCAAGAATTCGGTCGAAATCGCCGGCGCCCGATCGGCTCATGAACGCGATGGTGTTGCCGTTTGCCGCTTTCTTGCCTGGCTCGATGCGCAAACCCCGGCCGGGAGTGTTGATGAAATCAGCGCCGCCGAAAGGCTCGAACAGTTCCGCGTGGAAACCGGCAAACTCAAGGAAATCAGCTTCGATACGATCTCCGGGGCGGGACCCAATGGCGCGATCGTCCATTATCGCGTGACCCGATCCACCAATCGCAAGCTGAAATCCGGCACGCTCTATCTCGTTGATTCCGGCGCGCAATATTTGGACGGCACGACGGATATTACCCGGACCATCGCCATTGGCCCGCCAACGAAGGAAATGCGGGACCGCTTCACCCGCGTCCTCAAAGGCCATATCGCGATTGCCTCCGCCCGCTTTCCCAAAGGCACACGCGGGCAAGATTTGGACCCGCTGGCCCGTCTCCCTCTGTGGAACGCCGGGCTCGATTTCGATCATGGCACGGGGCATGGCGTTGGCAGCTATCTCTCGGTTCATGAAGGTCCGCAACGCATATCCCGATTGGGAAGCGTGCCGCTGGAGCCGGGCATGATCTTGTCGAACGAGCCGGGTTATTACAAAGAAGGCAAATATGGCATCCGTATCGAATGTCTCATTGTCGTCGACGAACCGGCAGCCATAAAAGGTGGCGAGCGGGAAATGATGGGCTTTGAAACCTTAACGCTCGCGCCAATGGATCTTCGGCTGGTTGACCGGAATCAACTCACCAAACAAGAGACGAATTGGCTGAATCTCTATCACGCCAATGTTCGCAAAACGATTGCCCCGCATCTTATTGGACAAGACAAAGTTTGGCTCAAACAGGCAACCAGCGCCATTTGAGAATACACAGGCGATAGGCAGAAAGCGTATGACACAAGTGATGATCGTAACCGGCGCGAGCCGCGGCATTGGCGCGGCGACCGCACGGCTCGCCGGTGAGCGCGGCTATGCCGTCTGCGTGAATTATGTGCGCAACCAAGAGGCTGCCGACACAATCGTAAGTGACATTAATGGCCAAGGCGGCCGCGCTATCGCTGTTCCCGCAGATGTTGCCTCGGAGGCGGAAGTTGCCCGGCTTTTTGAAACCGTTGACAAGGAACTCGGACCGTTGACCGCGCTCGTCAACAATGCCGGAATATTAGAACCGCAATCCCGTGTCGAGCAGGTAACGGCTGAGCGGCTTAACCGGATCTTCGCGACAAATATTACCGGCAGCTTCCTTTGCGCGCGGGAAGCCGTCCGGCGCATGTCAACGAAGCATGACGGCAAGGGCGGCGGTATCGTCAATCTCTCCTCCATCGCGGCGCGCCTTGGAGGACCCAACGAATATGTGGATTATGCCGCCTCGAAAGGGGCGATCGATTCTTTCACAATTGGACTTGCCAAAGAGGTGGCCGATGAGGGTATTCGCGTCAACGCTGTTCGTCCAGGCCTCATATACACGGATATTCATTCCTCGGGAGGCGATCCCGGCCGCGTCGACCGCCTGAAGAACGCGATCCCCATGAAACGCGGCGGCGACCCGGTGGAAGTCGCCAACGCCATCCTCTGGCTGTTGTCCGGCGACTCGTCCTATACGACCGCAACGTTATTGGATGTGAGTGGCGGGCGGTAACGTGAATTCTTGCGAAAAAAATAAAAAGCTCATGCAAAGAAAATAATCGTATGTCGCTGCAAAATCTCGTTTCCGGCAGAGACCGGCGGAATGTACTCGTCTTGGCCTGTTGCCAAGCTCTGTTCATGTCCGTGCAGGCCATGAGCATCGCCACAATGCCGCTTGCCGGGCATATGTTGCTCGGAGCGGATAAATCTCTGGCCACGTTGCCGATCTTTCTCGCGCACGCTTCGATCATGGTCACAACCGTGCCCGCCTCAATGCTGATGAAACGCTTTAGCCGGCGGGCCGGATTTTCCGTTGGGGCGCTGTTTGGAATTCTGTCCGGAATAATCATTGCAGCAGGCATCTATTCCCATAGCTTTGTTCTGCTTTGCATCGGCGCGGTCTTTCAAGGTTTTGCTGCCGGGTTTGCCTGGTATTACCGGTTTGCGGCAACAGATTCCGTCGACGTGTCCTTCAGAGCCAAGGCCATATCCTTTGTCATGGCCGGTGGGATCGTCGCTGGCTTCCTCGGAACGGAAACGGCGAAATGGGCGAATGACTTCTTCATGCCGGCGACGTTCGCTGGCGTTTACATCATGGCGTCGATTTTCTGGATAGGCGTGCTGGCGCTAGCGCAAGGGTTGGCGATACCGGCGCTCTCAAAAACGGAGCGCGCTGAAAAGGGACGTCCGCTCTCTCAAATCGCCCGCCAACCGGCATTCATCGTCGCGCTTTGCTCCTCGATGTTCGGCTATGGCGTCATGACACTGCTGATGACGGCCACCCCGCTGGCCATGCTCGCCTGCGGTTTCGGGTTTAATGACAGCGCGACGGTCATTCAGGCTCATGTCGTCGCCATGTTTTTACCGGCGTTCTTTACAGGCTCGCTCATCAATCGATTTGGCGTAATGCCAATCATCGTTACCGGCGCCCTCATACAGGCGGTCTCAGCTATTGTAAATATTGCCGGGATTAATTTCCTGAACTTCTATGCCGCGCTCGCTCTTCTCGGCATCGGCTGGAATTTTACCTATGTGGGCGGCTCAACACTTCTCACTTCGATCTACCAACCGTCTGAGCGGGCCAAAGTTCAGGCCGCCCATGATTTTGCCGTTTTTGCGATGACGGCGCTCGCAGCCGCTGCCGCCGGAATCTTGCAGCAGAATGCCGGTTGGACCGTCATCAATATCTCTGCACTGCCGCTCATGGCCATTGTTATCACCGCCGCGGGATCGCTCTTTTTCAGACAAAGACGCCAAGCCCTCGCGGCCAGTTGATTGACAAATTGTATGTGTGGGCAGCGATGGGGGGGGGAGACCCGTTTACCCCTCTCCGACCAGCTCTAACCATTCCGCCTCGGAGAGGATCATGACACCTAATTCCTCAGCCTTTTTGCGCTTTGAACCGGCGCCGGGTCCGGCGACAACATAATCCGTTTTTTTCGACACCGAGCCTGCAACCTTGGCGCCGAGCCGTTCGGCCAGGGCCTTTGCCTCGGAACGGGTCACCTGCTCCAGTGTCCCGGTAAAGACCACTGTCTTACCGGCCACGGGCGAGTCCGTTTCTTCAACTTCGTAAGCGTCCGGCGTGACTTGCTCAAGCAGCGCGGCCACCGCCTCTTGATTATGAGCCTCGGCGAAAAATTCAACGATCGCCTCTCCAACCACTTCGCCTATGCCGTCAATATTGACAAGCTCTGCATAAGCATCGCTCTCCTTGTCCGCCGCCGTATCCAGCGCCTCCTGCAAGGCCTCCGCCGTGCCATAGGACTTGGCGAGAACCCGTGCCGTCGTCTCGCCAACGTGACGGATACCAAGCGCATAAATAAAACGGTCTAGCGAAATCGTGCGGCGCGTGTCGATCGCGGCGAACAGATTGCGCACGGAAAGATCGCCAAAGCCTTCCTTGTCCTTGAGCTTATCTTCAGCCCGCTCATCCCGGATTTCGAGCGTAAAGATGTCCGCCGGACTCTTGATCCGGTCTTCTTTATAGAAGGCCTCCACCTGTTTTGCCCCAAGCCCTTCGATGTCGTAGGCATTGCGCGAAACAAAATGCTTCAAGCGTTCGACGGCTTGGGCCGGGCAGATGAGGCCTCCGGTGCAGCGCCGGACCACATCTTCCTTACCGGTTTTCGGATTAACCTCGCGCACGGCGTGGCTGCCGCAGGCCGGACAGATCGTCGGGAAGATAAAGGGCTTGGCCCCTTTTGGACGCTTCTCAAGAACGGGTCCAAGAATTTGCGGTATAACGTCCCCTGCCCGCTGGATGATCACCGTGTCGCCAATTCGCACATCCTTGCGGGCAATCTCATCCTCATTGTGAAGGGACGCATTCTGAACGACGACGCCACCGACGGTGACCGGCTCTAGTTTGGCCACCGGTGTCAGCGCGCCCGTGCGACCCACCTGAATCTCGATATCGTGGAGGCGTGTGGTTGCTTTCTCAGCGGGAAATTTATGCGCGACAGCCCAACGTGGCGCCCGCGAGACAAAGCCGAGCCGCTCCTGATAATCGAGCCGGTTGACCTTATAGACAACGCCGTCAATATCGTAGCCGAAGGTGGCGCGGGTCCCTTCAATGGTTCGATAAACCTCAAGCATCTCGTCAACCGACCCGCACAGTCGCATCAGCGGATTGACGGGAAACTTCCACCGTTTGAAGGCCTCGATGACACCCATTTGTGTGTCCGCCGGCAGCGCGCTCGCCTCTCCCCATGCATAGGCGAAAAAGCGCAATGGCCGCTCTGCTGTAATCTTGGTGTCCAATTGTCTGAGTGAACCAGCCGCCGTATTGCGCGGATTGACGTAAGGCTGCTGACCGGCGGCCTGCTGGCGGGCGTTAAGCGCGGCGAAGTCGTCGTGCGTCATGTATATCTCGCCACGCACCTCAAAAATGTCCGGAAAATCCTTCGCGGTCACCCGATTGGGAATATCACCGATTGTGCGGACATTCGCCGTGACATTCTCGCCTTGCGAGCCATCCCCCCTTGTGGCGCCGAGCACCAGCTCTCCCTCTTCGTAGCGGAGTGAAATTGAGAGCCCATCAATTTTAGGCTCCGCCGTCATGTCCAGCGCCGCGTCTCCGGAAAGTCCAAGGAAACGCCTGACACGATCGGCAAAATCCGTGACATCCGAATCTTCAAACGCGTTGCCCAAGGACAGCATGGGAAGGGCATGCTTGACCTTCGCGAAATGTTCGGCGGGCGCCGCGCCGACACGCTGACTTGGACTGTCAGGGCGGGCGAGTTCTGGAAAGCGGGCTTCAATCGATGCGTTGCGGGCGCGCAACGCATCATAATCGGCATCGCTGACCGCCGGCGCATCTTGCTGGTAGTAGAGGCGGTCGTGGCGGGCAACGTCTTTGGCGAGCCGTGCAAGCTCCTTGCGCGCCTCAGCTTCGGTTAAATCTTCTACAGCGCATTCAGTGATGCCCCGCGCGGTCACACGCTCCCCCCAATGAGCCGCTTAGCGGCGGCCCGCGCTTCGTCGGTAACCGTCGCGCCGGCAAGCATTCGGGCGATCTCTTCGCGGCGATGATCACTATCCAAAGCGATCACTTGCGTCACCATCGTCTCACCATTGCTTCCCGCAGCCGGTTCCTTGGAAATACGCAAATGACGATCGGCGGCGGCGGCGACCTGGGGCGCATGCGTAATTGACAGCACTTGAACATTTTCACCGAGCCGGTGCAGGCGTTCGCCGATTGCCGAAGCGGTCGCGCCGCCAAGGCCGGTATCGATCTCGTCGAAAATCAGTGTCGGTGTCGAGCCGCGCGCGGCGAGCACAACTTTAAGCGCTAAGATGAACCGTGAGAGCTCGCCGCCCGACGCCACTTTCATGAGCGGTCCGGGGGCCGTGCCCGGATTGGTTTGGACGTGGAAGCTGACCTGGTCCATGCCGGACGGCCCACCCTGAGCCGGTTCTAACGGGTGGACTTCAGTTATAAACTTCGCGCGTTCGAGCTTTAAAGGCCCCAGCTCTTTCATAATGGCGGCGTCGAGCTTCTTAGCCGCTCTTTGGCGCCGTTTACTCAGAATAAGGGCCGCGCTTTTATAGGCCTCTGCGGCATCATTGACCGTCTGGCGCAATTCCTCAAGCTGGTCCTCGCCTGTGACCAGACGATCCAACTCTTGCTCGAAATGGGCACGAAGCTCAGGCAGCTTATCGGCCGGAACCTGATGCTTGCGCGCCGCCGCCCGAAGCTCAAAAAGACGTTCCTCGGCCGCTTCCAATTCACACGGCTCGAATGCGGTTTGCCGCATCGCGTCCTCCACCACGTCCCGCGCGTCGCTAAGTCCGGTCAGCGCACGCTCAAGAGCAGCCGCGACAGGTTCGATCATTTCCGGCGTTTGAGACGCTTGGCGTTCAAGCCGCCGCGCGGCCGCGCTTAACGCTGCGATTCCAGATTTATCTCCGTTCACCGCATCAAGCACGCCCTGCAAATCATCAGCGATCTTTTCCGCATTCATCATGATCTGGCGGCGCCCGGCAAGTGCCGCTTCCTCGCCCGGTTGCGGCGCCAACTCGCTCAGCTCGCCCAAAGCATGGCGCACATAATCGGCATCTTGCCGGATCTTCGCAATCTGCTCCTCATGCGCTTTCAGCGCCTTCTCCGCTGCTTTCCAATTCTCCCAGGCACGGGCAACGATCTTGGTTTCCTGGCTTAGTCCGCCATAGGCATCGAGCAAATCCCTATGCGTACGGCTATCAACGAAAGCCCGGTCATCGTGCTGACCGTGAATCTCGACGAGGGCCGCGCCAACCCGGCGCAACAGCTGAACGGTCACCGGCTGATCGTTGATATAGGCCCGTGTCCGGCCGTCCGCGGACTGGCTTCGCCGGGCGATCAGCGTGCTTTCCGTTTCGATGCCGCAGGCCTTAAGAATATCATGGGCAGGATGGGTATCGGCGACGTCAAAGACCGCGGTGACTTGTCCTTGCGCGACACCGCTTCTGACAAGCGATCCATCACCCCGGGCGCCCAGCGCCAAAGCAAAGGCGTCAAGCAAAATGGATTTCCCCGCTCCCGTCTCTCCGGTGAGGGCTGTCAAACCAGTATTGAAGGTAAGATCGAGCGATTTAATCAGTACAATGTCGCGGATAGAAAGCGCCAACAGCATAGAGCGCGACCCCGATCATGACTTGCGTCTGCCAATCCCAGAAACGGCACGCTTCCACCGGCGGCTAATCCACGACCCGGTATCTTCCCTAGGCGCGAGACCGTTCGACTGCAATAGATCGTATGAATTCTTATACCATCTACTGTTTGGGAAATTGTGGCCAAGGATGGCCGCCGCCGTCTGGGCTTCATTGGTGATTCCCAACGACATATAAGCTTCCGTCAACCGCATCAATGCCTCCTCGACATGTGCTGTCGATTGATATTTGAGCACGACGGTTTTGAACCGATTGATGGACGCAAGATAATTGTTCTTTTTCAAATAATACCGGCCGACATTCATTTCCGAGGCGGCGAGAACGTCTTTTGTTATTCTAATGCGATTCACGGCCTTTGCCGCATATTCGCTCTCGGGAAAACGATTGACCAGTTCCTCCAAGGCCTTCAACGCCTTCTTCGTCCGCCCCTGATCGCGCGCGGGATCCCGGATCTGATCATAGTAAGACGATGCAATAATATGCGTTGCGAGCGCGTTTTCCTTGGTGCCCGGATGCAATGTCGTATAGCGGCGCGCGGTCGAAATAGCTTTGTCATATTGACCTGACTTATAATGAGAATAGGCCGCCATGACTAATGACCGCCGCGCATATGGCGAATAGGGATGCTGCCTGTCCACCTCTTCGAACTTTTTCGCCGCGGCTGTAAATTTGCCTCTTTCAAGAAGCGCATCGGCGGAATCGTAAATTTCGTTTGGAACGGTTTCTTTGTCCGCAGCCTTCGCCTTCGAGCTTGAGAATAAGGACAATTTTGGCAAGCTCGGCAAACTGCCGCAACCGCCGAGCACCGCAACGCTCAGGCTCACGACACTGATTTGCAGGATACGAGCTAATTTTTGCACTGCTAACCCCCCGCCTAAGCGGTGTCTTATGTGCTCCGATATACTCATTATTCGGATCGGCCGCCCCCAGATTCGTTGCCGTCGATAGGCCGCAGCAACAATTCCATTTGAATTCCGCCATCCCGTTCCGACTCGCGCCACTATTAGAGCGGCCCTGTCCATGAAACGCAACGGCAAAGCAATTGTCCCTATTGGAACATGGGGAATGTGGAAATATTATGCCGCAGCAACGGCATTTTTTGCTGCAATGCTTTGGGCCTATCGAATTGAGTTAAGACCGGTCGGCAGCGTAATTCGCCACCGCCACGCCAAATCCAAGATCGACATGAGCTGTATCGCGAACACGCGGCGCCTCAACCATCGTCCAGGCATCCTCGTTTGCGAATAATGCCGAAAGCACCTTGGAGTTCATCCAATGCCCGCCGCGAACGGACCGGAATGCGCCAATAATCGGCGCGCCGGCCAAAGCCAAATCGCCAATGGCATCCAAGGCTTTGTGGCGAACGAATTCATCCGTAAAGCGCAACCCTTCTGGATTAATAATCCGATCGTCGCCGATCGCTACAGTATTCTCCAACGAGGCGCCCAGAGCACGTCCGGCAGCCCATAGCCGCTCAACATCCTCCATGAAACCAAAGGTCCGCGCCCGCGCCAGTTCGCTGCGGAAAACGCCGGGGCTAACGTCGACAATATATCGTTGATGACCGATGGCCGGCGTATCGAAATTGATCTCAACATCGACGCGAAAACCGTTATAGGGGCTCAATTCGCCCATGCTGTCGCCATCCTCGACGCGCACAGTCTCGAGGATTTTTACGAACCGTCGTGGTGCATCAAGCTCGCGAATGCCACTTTCATCGATTGCATCGACAAATTGCGCCGCGCTGCCATCCATAATGGGAACTTCGCCGCCATCGATCTCAACCAAAACGTTATCGATCGACATTCCGCGAAGGGCCGCGAGCAAATGCTCAACGGTCGCCACGGTCGTGCCATTGCCGTCGCTTAGCACCGTGCATAAAGTGACATTGCTTACGGACTGATGGTCCGCCACGATCTCAGTAGTGATTTCATCGCCGTCCGCAATCAGGAAGCGAATGCCGGTATCAGCGTCCGCCGGTTGCAGGATGATGGAAACGGGTGCGCCACTGTGGACGCCGATTCCAGTCATGACGATTTCGGAATTTAGGGTCGTTTGTCTTGCCCCTATAAACCCCTTGCCCATGCGCGTGCCGTCCTTTGAGTTCCCCAGTGCTTCTCTCTTCATAGCGAGTGATTCGCTTGAATCCCCCACCGTTGGATTGCTGAGAGCCCGTGACTCAGTTTTTATTATCTCGGTACTGCCCAGACCGGCACATTTTTGACTTAGTGCTTCGGTCCAACCACGGGAACCATAACGCCCTTATCCTCCTATCTACAAATCACGGTTTTTTACACTGTATTACGAATCGATTCCGACTTATCCCCAGGAGCATCGGACGGCTCGACATGTTCGTCCACAGCTTGCTAGGCCGCCGCAAAATGCGCCGGAACAAGACCGCGAGAACATTCAAATCTAGTTATTGTTCCTGTGTAAAAACTCAGGAAATTCAACGTCTTCCGATGAATCGGTTGAATTATCACGTGAACTTTTCTTGTGCGCCGCACTTGCACCGTGCGCCTGGCCGGGCGGCGTCGTCAGCCGCTCTAACTTATTCACAGGATTGCCATGAGCCTCATTCAGGCCGCTCCGTCGTGGTATCGAAGCGGTTGTCTCGGGTCCGGGCCAAGCCTCTTGCGGGGTGATTTTGTCCGAATCACTTGCCCGTTTGGGGCGGCCGACACCGGCTAACCGTTCAAAGAATCCAACCTTCTTTTTCTGCTCTCGAAGACCGGTATTGTACTGTTTGGTCTTCTTTGCATTGATCTCGTTTTGGGCAATGGCCGGCAAATCTTCAAGCTTCGGCATGGGCCGCGCGGCAGGCTTGGCATTTGCTGGAGCTGTCGGCACGAACGGCTGACCCTGAGGGGTGCCCTCCGGGCTGGCCGCTGGCATATCGGCGCCCGGCCGCAATTGCGGCGGACGTTGCTCGATGGTCACGTCACCGGGACCTTGCCAAACTGTCGGCTCCTGGCGAACATTATCGTCAGTCGCCGGAGCCGGTTGCACGTCGGAAGTCTTTGTCCGGCTGCCGAATGGCGCTCCTTCAACCCTAGACATCAGGCGAGGCTTGCCGGGCGCGGTATCTTGCTGGTTTACAATTTCCGGCTGCTTGATGATCTGAGGTGGACGCACCTTCGCTTGGCTTTTCTCGCTCAGGCCTGAAGCAACAATGGAGACCCGGATCCGTCCTTCCATTTGATCATCATTCGTCGCACCGACAATGATAATCGCGTCCGGATCCACTTCAGCACCGACAAGCGATACGGCCTTATCAATTTCATGAAGGGTAAGGTCGGCGCCACCGGTGATGCTGACCAAGACACCCTTCGCGCCTTGGAGAGAAATATCATCCAAGAGCGGATTGGTAATCGCGTCGCCGGCCGCAATAACAGCGCGATCCTCGCCACTGGCTTCACCCGTGCCCATCATTGCAGCACCCATGCCCTTGACGACAATTTCGACGTCCGCGAAATCAAGATTAATCAAGCCGTCATTCAAAATGAGATCGGTGATACAGGCGACACCGTCATGCAGGACCTGATCCGCCAATTTGAAGGCGTCCTCGAAAGTGGTCTTCTCATTGGCGATCCTGAACAGATTTTGGTTCGGGATGACAATGAGCGTATCGACATGTTTTTGCAGCTCTTCGATGCCGGCGTCCGCAGCCCGCATGCGGCGTCTGCCTTCAAACTGAAAGGGCTTGGTGACGACGCCGACGGTGAGAATATTTTCCTCACGCGCGATCCGGGCAATCACCGGAGCGGCACCTGTGCCGGTACCACCACCCATACCAGCCGCGACAAAGACCATGTGGGAGCCAGAAAGCTGACTGCGGAGGTCTTCCTCGGCTTCCTCTGCGGCGGCCGCGCCAATTTCCGGCCGCGACCCCGCGCCTAGCCCTTCGGTCACATTAACGCCTATCTGGATCCGGTGGTCCGCACTGGACATGGACAGGGCTTGGGCGTCCGTGTTGGCGGCAACGAATTCGACTCCGGTTAGTCCGGAGCCGATCATGTTATTGATGGCATTTCCACCGGCGCCGCCAACGCCAATGACCGTGATCCTCGGCTGGAGATCGGTCAATTCAGGCACGTCAATTTCGGTTTCCATAGCTGCCTCGCATTCCTCGTCAGTCTTGTTCGTATCGCCGTGCATTTCATTCATCCGTCTTGCGCCAATAAATTTCTGATCCTCAAAGGGCACATATCAAACACTTAACGCCCCTGCATTCGGTCTCGGTCATTGCCAGCGCCTTCAAAAACTCTCCCTAAACCATTGCCCCATCCGCCTCAGATAATTGGGGCTCGGATCGTCTGGACCGGAATCCATGCCCAGATTAAGCTTGAGTCGGGGTTGCAGCGCACAGAGCAGCGCTCCGACTGTCGTAGAGAAATCTGATCTCGACGCAATGTCTGGCAGGCCCGTAATTCCTGTGGGCCGCCCAATGCGAACGGATTTGTCCAAATGCTGGGCGGCCATATCAGCCAAGCCCGGTATATTCGCCGAACCGCCTGTCAGCACGACCCTTTGTCCCGCCAGTCCCGCACAGCCGCTCTTTTCAAGCCGCTCCCAGATCGCATCCAACATTTCTTCAATGCGCGGGCGAATGAGCGCGCCGAGCTGGGCTTGGGTTGCCTCGGCTAATTGAAACTGATCCTCGCCAATAGCCTGATAGGAAATGAGCTCTTGTTCATCCGAAGGCGCGGAAACCGCACAACCATGCAACGTCTTTATCCGTTCCGCCTCTTGCACCGGCATCGACAGGGACCGTGCAATGTCGGTTGTGATGTAGTGCCCGCCGAGAGTGAGCGCATCGGCATAGATAAAATGGCCTTCCGCAAATACTGACAATTTTATAGTTCCGCCGCCAATATCAATACAGGCAACGCCGAGATTTGCTTCTTCGTTATCAATCACCGCCAAACCGCTTGCATAGGGTGCCGCGACCATCCCGGCGACAGTGAGATGACAGCGGTCGACAACGCGCCCAATATTGGTGAGGGGTTGGGGATCTGCGGTGACGGCATGCAGATCGACTGTCAACTCTTCGGCCGCCAGTCCCCGCGGGTTTTGAATGCCTCCGGTCCCGTCGAGCGTATAACCGATGGGAATCATATGCAGCACCGTGCGCCCCTCGCGAGTCGCAAACTGGTAGCCGGCCGTGAACACGTTATCGATGTCGGATTCGCTAACGGCGTCGCTTTCGACCGTGTGGCTGGCGGCAAAGTTGAGGCTTTGAATTCTGCCGCATGAGACGGGCAGAATGACTTTCTTGACTTCGATGCCGGCCATGCGTTCGGCCTCGGCGACGGCCGATCTGATCACGTCCTCAGCGCTGCTAATGTCGCTGATCCAACCAGCCTTGATTCCACTCGACTCTTGATTGCCGAAGCCGACGACGTGAATCCGCTCGGCGGAAAAGGGATTTTCGCATGCTTCAGCGGGGTCAACCCGGGCGATCAAGCAGCACACCTTGCTGCTGCCGATATCCAGAACCGTGACGCATTGATCGCTGTCGGCTGGTGATGCGGAATTTCGGCGTCCTATTTTACCTGACATGACTTTCATCAGACCCCCCGCCCCAAACTGTTGCCACCCGCAAGCGGGCGGCCGATCTGCTGATCTCGTTTGTTCGATTGCCGCGCATTGGTGCGCAGTGTCACACGATCGGGAAGCCGAAGATCCACGGCGACGATATCACGCGATAAGAGCTGATGTGAAATGTCGAGTTGGACGATATCGTTAAGCGCCCGTCCAATATTTTCTTCCGGCAGCCAAATATCTATCCCATTGCGAAGCTTGATCGTCCATCGCCGCTCCGCAACACGAATTGCAGCTTTCATTTTTTTGCCAATACCGGGATAGAGCCGCAGCACGTTAAGAAGGGCAGTCGCGGCTTTCGGCGCCCCAGCGCCGACGAGCAGAGGCAGTTCGGCATCCGGCAACAAAGCTAACTCGGTAATGACCGCGCCGTCTGGATCGATGAGAAATTGCTTGCCCTTATGTTGCCAAACCGCAAACGGCGTTCGCTCCTCAATATCGACAATGAGTTTTGACGGAAAGAGGCGCATCACCTTGGCCCGCTTAACCCATGCCAGACGTTGAACACGCAATTTCGCGGTGCTCGCGTCAAATGACAGGATTGAGCGTTTCCCGGTTGCATCGAGGGCTAGCAGCACAGCGTCCCGGGAGACCCGGTTGAGCCCTGTAATGGTAATGTTCTGGATCGAAAATCCCGCATCGCGCACCGCCTGATCAAGACGTGCTGCACCGAGATCATAGAACCGGCTGGCATGTCCACCGGTGATCAGCCCATATATTCCCGTTGCCGCAACGAGGAGGATGACCGGCAAGCGCCAAACCAGGCGCCCAGCAACGCTGGTCGCGTCCCGGAAAAAAAGACGTGATGAGGTGTTGGGCCGCCGCCGGTTGCGCTGTTTCGTCCCTTTCTTCGGGGACCGGCGTACGCGGCTCCAGCTCAGTTGACTCCAAAGCCTGCTGCTTAACGATGGCAAGAGGCGTCCTCCACGATCCAGCAAACCAAATCACCAAATGTCCAGCCATGGTGCCGCGCCAGCTCGGGGACCAAAGAGGTCACCGTCATACCGGGCTGCGTATTCACCTCAAGGCAAATCAGCTCGCCGGCGCCGCCAGACTGATCGTCGAAACGGAAGTCCGTCCGGGTCACACCGCGACAGCCGAGCGCCTTGTGGGCTCGTAACGCTAGCTTCTGTATGGAACGGTAAATATTTGATGAAATATTTGCTGGAAGGACGTGTTTTGAACCACCTTCTGCGTATTTCGCCTCATAATCGTAAAAATCCAGCCCTTCGGCTGGCAAAATCTCGGTCACGCCAAGAACCGTGTCGCCGACGACGGCGGAGGTCAATTCGCGTCCGGGAATGTAACGCTCGATCATTAATTCGTCTTCGCCATCGCCCTCCTCGGCGATTTTCATAGGCGGAGCATTATGCTCCTTATTAACAATATAAACGCCCACACTGGAGCCCTCAGCCACCGGCTTGATCACATATGGCCGTGCCATTTGATGCTCTTGCACCACATTTTTCCTGGCCACAACGATGCTTTCCGCAACGGGAACGCCGGCGGCGGCGAGGACGATTTTGGCTTGCTCCTTATGCATCGCGAGGGCCGATGCCAGGACGCCGGAATGTGTGTAGGGAATGGCGAGGGTTTCAAGAAGTCCCTGCATACAGCCATCCTCGCCCCATTTGCCATGCAGTGCATTGAAGCAAACATCGGGTTTCAGCGATTTAAGCTGATCGGCGATATCCGGGCCCACATCGACGCGGCTGACCCGATACCCCGCCTCTTCAAGCGCATCAGCGCATTCCTTGCCGGAATTCAGGCTCACCTCGCGCTCCGCGGATAGCCCTCCCAACAACATAGCGACGTGATCGAATTTCCGGCTCATTTGGCTTAGACCGTTTCTGGTTGCTCCATGGGCACGCCGAGGCGGCGGATTTCCCATTCAAGCTCGATACCTGTCGCATCCTTTACGCGGCGGCGCACTGTTTCCCCGAGTCTTTCCAGATCGTTGGCCGTTGCCTCGCCTTCATTAATCAGAAAATTGCAATGCTTCTCCGAGACATGCGCGCCACCGGCCCGCAAGCCACGGCATCCGGCCTTATCGATAAGCTGCCAGGCGCTATGGCCGGGCGGGTTCTTGAATGTCGACCCGCCCGTCCGGCTTTTGATCGGCTGATGCTCTTCGCGATATTCGGCAACCTCGTTCATCTCGGCAATAATCGTTTGCCGGTCGCCCGGTGTTCCCGCGAAAAGCGCCTCGGTGAAAATAAAATCGTCCGGGGCGCTGCAGTGCCGGTAGGCATAGCCCATATCCGCGTTCGAGAGGATGTGAACCTTTCCCGTCCGGTCCACGGCGCGGGCCTCCACCAATATATCTTTGGTCTCACGGCCATGGGCGCCGCCATTCATACGCAGCGCACCGCCAACGGCACCGGGAATTCCGCGATAAACGGAGAAACCGGCAATGCCTGCAA
>BFAS01000040.1 GCA_008974985.1 bacterium MnTg02 | reverse complement strand
CTCCATTGTGATTTGCCAAATCTCGGCAGCCTGCGCCGGAGTGGCCCCAAAAAGCGGCTTTTCCGGGTAAGCCCGGTCCAACCAGGCAAGAATCGCAATGGAATCGCGTAGGACACCCGTTTCCATTTCCAATACGGGGATGGTTGCGCGGGGATTGAGTGACAGAAATTCAGGTTTGTGGTGGTCTTTTGCCGAAAAACTCAACAGTTGAATTTCTAGGTCGAGGCCCTTGAAAGCCAGCCCCATGAGGACCCGCCAACCCCGAGGAGCCCCGCTAATGATGTGTAGTTTCAACGACATTGTCTTTTCTCCCAATTGCATTGGAAAAAAGATAACTACCTAGTATTTATTTGCAAGAAGGCAGAAATTTCGTATATAGTATCAAAAACAATACCTTTGGAAGGCAAGCACCGATGCCCCTTGATGAAAAATCAGTAATATCATCTGAGCAAGCTACTGATGATATTGAGCTTTGCCCAATGCCTGACATTGCTCAATTAATCGGCGGCAAGTGGAAGCTGATCGTGCTGCAAATTCTAATTTTTCGCGGAACAAAGCGATTCAACGAACTTCGGCGCATGATTAATGGTGTGACACAGACCATGCTGACCAATCAATTACGCGCTCTGGAACGAGATGGTTTGGTCTCCCGCAAAGTCTATGCGGAAGTTCCGCCACGGGTAGAGTATACGGCAACGCCGCGTGCGATCGCTTTGACCGACATGTTTCATGCAATGCATAAATGGTGGACAGACGGTCCAACTTAAAGCCGCACAGTTCCCTTCGGGTCCGATTTAACAAATCAGAGCCTTCTCCCTCAAAAGGTAGAAAGATTGATCGGCGAGTAAATTGTACGAACCCATCTGAGGGACAACTGACCTGCACGACGTGCACCTGAAGCGTGAGCCTCCGGTGGAGGACGCCTAACATCAGGGAGCGATCCCACTATACTCAGCTCTGCTGAGTATAGTTCCAGGGCAGCAGGTCGTTGAGACGTGTGATTTTGTGGTCGGCGATCCGCCCCAGGATATCTGTCAGCCATGCCTGCGGATCGATGCCGTTGAGTTTGGCTGTTTCAATCAGGGTATAGGCAATGGCCGTCGATTTGCCGCCCCAGTCTACAAATCTAAAAAGCAAGTGGACTGGTAGTCATTAGTTTCAGCATCGACCCCTCCCGCTAAAAAGCGGGAGGGTAGTTCCGTGCCCCTACTGTCGATGTATAAATTTGAGTTGGTTGATACATTATTCAATGACCGCTTTGGGTCAAAACCGGTCCTTTGAGACTGGTGTCCGATGAGTCCGTTGACCATCTCTGAACAGACCAAAACATCGAAAAAGCAGACATCGGCGTTTTAATGTCGGCAATGCATCTGACAACGGACCTGATCGGCGGTGACTCATTTGGTCTGTTGAGTGCCATGTGTGGACGGCTCCGTGTTAGCAAGGGTTTTTTTGAACGATATCGCACTTCTGGTCGGAGCTGCCATGTGTTCGGCCTGTTAATGCGGCACTGTTCATGGCCGCTGGCCATAATGCTCTCCGCAGATCGGGTCCCGGTCAACAGCCCTGCGCGCCGGTCGCCTGACGGGAGCCGCCGTGCTAATACCTTAGCGTCTGAATCCACGTTCGGTATCTAGCCTGATCCGGGCAGATCACGCGCGTATGCTGTGCTGAACGTCATTGGAAGTTTGCAATCAAGACGCCGACACGCGCATCGGTTCACGGCCGATCCGGACCGGCATTCGCCTTTGGCAGGAGATTATTTTATGGAATTTCGAACTTATACGAAATGGTTGTCTAGATACATCCTCCCGGTTCTAAAATCCGTAACCCCGATGCTCATACTCGTTTCAATCAATGTGAACCCTGCCAACGCCTTTTGCATTGAGAATAGGACTGATGAGCGGCTGATATTCGCGGCTGAACCCCAGGGTGAAATGATAAGTGGAGTGAGCTTCCGCAAATGGCTCGATCCACTCGAAAAGACGTGTGGCAACCCAAATAAAGGAAACAATATAATACGCATCTTCGTGTTCTCTGAAGAAGATGCAATTGAAGGATGTGACGCCGTCGTAGGTGCTCAAGACACACTTACATTGATATCATTTGTAAAGTTCGACCGTTGTGATTGGGCCGAGCCCGTGACAGTCGCCCGCTAGGATTTCTTTTTCCTAAATCACTTCATTAGCATTTCGCATTGATCTGGACACATTATCAATCACTTGCACAATGCACGTGACGTCCGGAGTGGGTCAAACCCGGTAAGTCTCAGCGAGAGCACAACTAGTCCGCTTAACCCTCAAGACTCTCCGTCGAACCTGACCACCCGCCACCGCCGCTCCGTGCCACGAGCAGACATTGAGACCCCCGCAGGTGCGGCGACTCTAAGTGCTATTTCGTTGGCGGGGTGTGCTCCGTATCAAGTGCCACACCCAGCGTGTGCAAGGCCTGGAGGACGCGGTCGAACATATCCGGGCGGCGGACGGCCATCTCCGCTTCCTCCTCCGCCACTTCCAGCTGATGGGCGTCGTATTGCCAGCGGCGCAGAATCTCGATTTTCTGATCGCGGCTCAGATTTTCGTCTGAGACGACCTCCGTCGGGTCTTTGAACACCGAGGTCGGATCGAGCATCGCTTGTTTCACATCGATCATGATCAGAACCTCCCTTCCGCAGAACGGGGAGTGCGTGATTAAGGGTTCGTTTGCCCGGGCGATGACTCAGCAGAAGTCATCTGCCCTTTCGAAATCGAAGCCTATACGATGCGGCAAGAAAATTGGAGGCGTTCGGTGTATGCTTTATTTAGGAGCAAAGCCCGATGGCATCCAAGCGCGTCACCGTATTCGGCGGATCAGGGTTTCTTGGCCGCCAGATCGTCAAAAGCCTGGTCGTCGAGGGGGCCAGCATACGGGTCGCCGTCCGGCACCCCGAACGTGCATCCTTCCTCAAGCAGATGGGCCGGGACGGGCAAATCGAACTGGTGCGCGCGGACGTATGGGAGGAATCAACGGTTGCCCGGGCGGTTAAGAAGTCCACGTCGGTCATCAATACTGTCGGCCACTATGTGGAGAAAAGCGGCGCGACGTTTGACGCGATCCACGGGCAGGGCGCCCACAATGTCGCCCGGCAAGCCAGAAATGCTGGTGTCGAGCGGCTGATCCATATCTCAGGCGTGGGTGCGGACCCAGAGTCCGACTCCCCTTATGTGCGCGCCCGGGGAATTGGCGAAGACCTGGTCAAAGGTGCATTTGAGGACGTGACCATCCTCCGTCCCAGCGTGCTCTTCGGACCCGATGATTCCTTCTTCAACACCCTCGCGGGCCTAGCGCGACAAACGCCGGCCCTGCCTTTGTTCGGCATGGGCCGGACGAAACTGCAGCCCGTTTTCGTGGGTAATGTCTCGGAAGCCTGCGTGAAGGTCTTGGCCGATCCCTCGACGCAGGGCAAGGTCTACGAGCTGGGCGGGCCCGGCATCTACACCTACAAAGCGCTCATGAACCTGGTGTTAGCGCACGTCGGCAAGCGACGGGCCCTTGTCCCGGTTCCCTTCTTCGTATGGGACGCCTTGGCGGCCCTGTTGTCCGTCCTTGCAAACCCGCCCGTGACCCGCGATCAAGTGAAGCTGATGAAAAGCGACAACGTGGTCGGCGAGGCCGCGCTGACGCTCGAGGACCTCGGCATTGACCCAACCCCTGTGGAAGAGGTCTTGCCCATCTACATCGACGGCTCCACCAAATCCACCACAGCGTAGAGTTCGAACCGAAACCCTTTTTTCTGGCCAT
>BFAS01000039.1 GCA_008974985.1 bacterium MnTg02 | reverse complement strand
GCGGGCGGGAACGCCGGCGGTCCTCCTCGCTTACACAGGCGGGGGAGGCGGGGGAGGCGGGGGAGGCGAGACAGAGCAGTCCATGCGCGCCGGGAAGCTCGCAGAACGCGGACTTGCGGCAGCGTTGAATGACCAGGACCTCTCTCCGGAAAACCTTTGCACGGCCATCGGCGAAGCAGCAAAAGGCCCGCAGCCTATGAGCCATGAAATTGATTTGGAGGGCGCCTCCAAAAGCGCCGAGTTGCTCCTCCACTGGATGAAATTAGGCGCAGTTTGCGCTCCAAAACCTTAGCTATTTCCGGCCGATGAGCATGAAGCGCGTGTATTTCTCTAATTCGAGATTGCCGCAATAAAGCAGCTCTGTCATCGGCGCTTGCTCTTGAAAGGCGTCAAGGGTCGCCACGCAATTCACATGATCGGGAATGGACGAATAATTATTGGATTGTAAAACGAGCAATGTTCCGTTCGGCAGCCCTCGATACCAATCGTCGAAATTCGAGAGATGTTCGCAGCTTGTGTTGACGATCAGGTCCGCACGCCCGAATGTCCCCGAGGGATGGCGAAAATCCAGGTCTAAAATATCCATGACTTGAAAGCTAAACCGCCCCTCCGCGGCGCTTGTCGCATTCAGAGCGTTGGCGATCGGCGCGCAAGAAGGGTCTTGGTCAATGACGCTGAGGTGGGTGATTTCAAAACGCGTGTCGTTGAGCAGCATTGCCCCCAACACGCCGTACCAGCCGGCGAGGATGTAGACCCGGCCCAACGTCCCTCCGGTGGCATTATAGAGCTCCTCAACCAGCCATTTCTTGCAAGCGGTTTGTTTCTTATTGAGCGCGATGCCTAGTCGAGAATCAGGAAAGGTAATGAGCGTATCGCGGATGTCGGTGATGAAGGCGCTCTGAAAGAAGACAGCCAGCCCGTCCAGAATATCTTTGACGGCGCGCTGCTCGGGGGCGAGATCAGCCGCAACATTTTTTGGCCAGACCGGCCACCGGTCTGAAACTTTCATAAAAGCCGGTTCCCATCCTATTGAATAAACGACAACGGCACGTTTCTAGTGTGCCGGCTCAGACATTCGTTTCACTCATGTCAGGCCGTCACCCTAGCCATTTTTGTGTTTGTGCAGCGCTTTTTCCATGCAGATGACGACCTTCGCCCGAAACATCTGTATGGATCGCTGCACTACGCGGCTTCATGCAGCAATTCCAAGGTCTGAGCCAATCGTTCGCTGGCGCAACGGGCAACCGACGCCGCGAGCTGAGGGTCGCTATCGACAAGTGTTAAAAAGACTTCTTTCTCGATTTGCAGTGCAACGATTTTGTTGACGGCACGCGCTGTGGCGGTTCGCGGAACGGGTGCGAGCAGTGACGTTTCGCCGACAAGTTCATTTTTGCCAAGTTGGGCGACGCGAACCTCGTTGGGTGTTCCTTCGTCGCGGATAATATCAACGTTTCCTGAGAGAATGACAAAGGCGGTGTCACCGGCTTCTCCCTGGTAACAGAGCGCTTCACCCTTTTTGAAGGTCACCCGCCGGCTGCCAAAAGCCAGTAATTTTAGGTTGCTCGGATGGACATCGCGGAACAGAGGCAGCCTGGAGAGCACGGCGGACTCCGCGGTGACCTCGTTTGGAATTTCAGCGGTTTCAATATCAGCTTGGACATGCGCCAAAGCAGCAGGTTCGTCAATATGCTCGGAAATTAGCTTCTCCAATCGCCCGTTGCGAAGGGTCAAGACTTCGTCGAAGTCCGATATTTTCGGAACTTCGCTATCGATCCAAATCAGTGTCATCTTGGGGCAGAGAACGACGATATTACGCCGCATCCGGTCGCGGGACTGGCGATCGTGAGCGCTCAATGAATCATTGAGGACAAGTATGTCCGGCCGTTTGAGCAGTGCTCTGGCAAGAGTCAAGCTTTGGCGGGCCGCAAGCGGTACTTTTTGACCTCCTATACCAACATTCAGATCCATGGCTAAGCGCAAAACCTCCTCAAAAAGGTCGTTCTCTTCAAGAACCTGCCGGATAAGCGCATTAATATCGCGTTCCGCATTCGCGCGGCTTTGAATGAGGCGGCCCTGGATAAGATTGGCCCGAACGGTGAGACATTCATTGTACGTTTCCTGATCGTATGGGGCGATCGAATCCCGCAATGTGTCGCTCAGGCGGTGATGAAACAATTGACGGGCGGCTACGATTTTGGATTGCAGGTCGTCATCGATCACCACCAGCCGGTGACGTTCCGCAACGAGTTGCGAGGTCAGGGATATCAGCTCGGCCGTGTCATCCTCGCTTAGATTGTCGGAACCGGACTGATCGGCCCTCTTAACAATGGACTTAATCCGGCCAAGCGCATCAATGCCGACGAAACTGAATCGATCGAGCAACGCTGGATCGACATCCGCTCTGCCGAAGATTTCCACCAATTGCTCGGCAAGTTCGAGCCCTATTTTCTTGAATGATTCTTCAAGCCCGGACTCCTTCAGAATGGTCCGGACAAATTCATTCGAGCCGAACTTCGTAATGTCGAAGGTTTCGTCCCTGGCTTCGCCGAATATGAGATTTGCGGCGATGGACGCGTTCGGAAGGTACTTCGAGAAATCAAATGTCTGCACCAGGTCACGAAGTTCCGGTTCGGCGTTAAGTTGTTCGGCTATTCGTGCGCGGGCCTTCAACAATTTTTTCTGCAGTGGTTTTGCGCTGGAAAGATCCGGAACCGTCGCCAGGATGCGTTGGAAGAGAAGGTCAGTAAGCTCGACGCAACCCATAACATCGGACCACCAAATTTGCAGTTCTGCTTCCGAGTTCAAATCCGCAAGCCGAAGATCCCGCCAGTCTTGTTTCGCGTCAAAGAGGCTGTTGCCGGAAGCTTCCGCTTCCTCGTAATCATAGTCGCCTTCGCTGATTTGCGCGGGAATCTTTCGCAACAGGCCGTAGGTTGTGTTGTAGCCAATCGTTCCGTCGAAGACGTAGGAGTCTGTGCCAACATAGCCGATGCGTGCGCTGGTTACTGCTCGTGAATGGGACGCAAGAGTTCGATCGCCAATTCTGACTTGACCTTCGCTAGGTGTGTTTATGCCAGCGAGCGTATAGGCAAGCAGATCGCGGCCGGCCGCGTCGGCGACAATGGCCAGCTTCTGCCGTGGTGCGATTTCCAGCGAAATATTGTCGAGGATCTTCGTTTCGTCCTCATCGATCGCCGTTACCTTATCGAATATGAGCGGGCCTTCGAGCCTCGGAATGTCATCAAAATGTGTTTCGAGTATTTTTTCATTGAGCAGATTTCTTAGCTCGAAGTTCGCGAGAAGCGTCTGGTATTTGATGATAGCGCCGCCGCGTCGCTCATTATATTTCAGCAACTCTCTCCACGGTGTCGCAAGATTTTCGTAAGCAGCGATAGCCGCGACAAGCGCGCCAACCGAGAGGTCACCTGCGATCACCAGGAGGCCGCCGACGACATAGAACAGCAGTGGGGTCATTTTCAAAAGCAGCACATTGAGTGCTTTCATGAAATATTTGATCCGGAAAAACTTGTAGCGTACCCGGTAGATGTCCTGAAGTTGTGAGCTTGCATCGGCGAGAGAATAAGTCAGCGTATCTTGGGCGCGGATGTCGCCAATCCCCGATACGGTCTCGCTTAATCTGCCGGAAAAGGCGCGAACCCGCTTAAGTCTCTCGCGGCTCAAAAGATTGAGGCGGCGTTGCAGTTTCGGGATGACGTAGGCTTGAATCGGGAACGTGGCGAGCGCCGCCGCTCCCAATATGGGATTTTGCGCGAACATGAAAATAAGGACTGTCACCAGTGTGCCACCTTGAAATAAGGGGACAGCAATCGACTCCGACACGAACTCGCGCAAGGATTCCGCTTCCGCCGTGATCATCGCGGTCAGCTCGCCTTGGCTGACATTTTGGTAGTGGCTGCGGGGAAAGCGCAGAACACGCTGATAAAGCATATAACGCAGCCGGCGAAGCATCCTTTCGGCCATCACATTCTTGTATGTGTTAAGCGTCATCAGAAACCCGCCATTGATGAGCAGCAGGCCGAATAGCAAGACGCACAGGGCAATCAAATAGTTTGTTTGGTCGAAACTAAAGCCGAATAGCTGCTGCGGAAAATCAGTGCCGCTCAAAGCGTCATTCACGATGAATTTGGGAAGCATCAACGTCGTATACAGAAATGGAAATGATGCGATGGATATTATTGCAATTATGATCTGCTGGCGCCGGCTGTAGCGCCAGACAAATTGATAGATGCCATTTTCCATCGCGTAGATCCCGGGAGTCTTTGATTTGCTGTGAACGTGCGCAGGAGGTTGTCGTTTCTCAAAAACCAATTCTGTCACGATCAACCAACCGTGGCGATTGGAATTTCCCACCTTGCGCCTAACCAATGGACATTATGATTAACGCCTGATTTGCATTTTTGAAGTGCGATGTGAATCGCAACCGCGTGGCCCGCGTTCTGGGGCCGATGGTCAACGCACTCAAACTGCCGTGGTGCCGCTTTTGCCCAATCCGAAACATTGCGCCAATTTCGCAAGACCGCGTTCGCAACCGAATTCTGCGGCAACGCGATTTTGCCCGGCTTTTCCAAGCCTTTGCCGCAAGGCGGGATCATGGATGAGGCCGGTCATCGCTTCGGTCAGCGCCGCTGCGTCGCCGGGCCTCACAAGTCGCCCCGTCACACCATCCTCAATCAGCTCGGGTATCGCGGAAACGAATGTCGACAGGCAGGCAAGGCCTTGGCTTTGTGCTTCCAGCAAAACGTTGGGAAGTCCATCACGATCGCCGTTTTCCGCTATTCGGCTTGGTAATATAAATAAGTCTGATGTTCGGCACTGATCGATCACATCCTCCTGGCGGCGTTCACCGAGCCAAGTGATCGCATCATCTAGGCCGAGCGCTCTGGCCCGTTTCTGCAAAGCCACCAGCCGTTTGCCTGCGCCTATATGAGTCCACCGCCAATGAATATCCCCTGGGAGATGAGCGAGTGCCTCAAGCAAAATATCGATTCCCTTCTTCTCTACAGCCCGCCCAACGGAAAGCATGCGCACTGGGTCACCAGGGTCGCTTCCATCGCGAAATTGATGGTTATCAGGTGGCCGCGGAAATTTTTTGAGATCGATACCATGATAGACGAGCGAGACTTTCGCGGGGTCCGGGGTCAATTCGCGCAGATGCTGAGAGCCGACAGACGTGCAGGCCACGAGCCAATCAAGATCGCAAAGCTTTGCGGATTTTTCCCGATCGTTAAGCGTCCAAATGTCAGTGGCGTGAGCCGAACAGCTCCAAGGACGGCCAGTGAGGTAGGCGGTTAGGCGGGTAACCGTGGCGGGCGTGTGCAGAAAATGCGCATGAAGATGACCGACCTCTTTCGGCAGTTCATTGGCAAGCACGAGGGCCTGTCCAAACCGCCGGAAATTCTCGAATTTCGGCGCGATGATAAATTCCTGTAGGCATACCCGCAAAGCTTTGAAAAACTTGGGCTTGGCGAGCTGGCTAATGAATGCTCGAAACACCCGTTTGGGCTCATTGCTTAACCGCTCCGGCAACGCCATGACCGGCGCGCGAATCTCCTCATGAATAGTCTGGACTTCCCTGTCTCTGGGGCCGTAAAGCGTATAGATTCGGATATCCAGACCACGCTTTTCGAGACCTAGAATTTCCTGGGCAATAAAGGTTTCTGAACTTCGCGGATAACCCAATACGATGAATGCGACGGGACCGTTCACGGGATTTACTAAAAAGTTGCAACTGCTTCAGCGGTGCTTAATTTGGCACGCTTAAACAGATAGGGTTCCGCGCGCTCGGCGACGGTTTCCAGACCGTTGAGCATACCTGGAAGCAAAGATGTGGAGGGCCTGGATTGATATTCGAGATTTTGGATGGCCGTTATCATCGCATCTGTATTTGGGATGAGATCTGGGTCGAGCATCTTAATCAGGCCCAGGCGTTCGCCTTCGCGTGCCCGCAGAAGTTGCTCTTGCCGCGGACGGCACCGGGGTACGACGACGGCCTTTTTATCGAATGAGAGAATCTCGCCAAACGTGTTGCAGCCGCACATGGAAACGACGCCGGCGGCACTTGCCATGAGGATTTCGAATTTGCTGTCGAATGCGATGGCTCGCGCATCCGGAACTTGCTCGACGCGGGCCATCAGCTGTTTTTGTTTTTCGAAATCCATCAACGGTCCAAAGACGAATACGGGCTGCCAGGGCAGGCGCTGATCGGTTTCATAGGCGCGCAAAACCCAATCAACAAGACCAAAGCCGTCGCCGCCGCCGCCGGGCGTAACCAGAAGATAAGGTTCGCCTGAACCGACAATAGGATGCCGCTTGAGTTTGTCCGGAACCGTCCTTTGGAGATAGCCCGTATAGATCATTTTTCGATGAACATCTTCGCTAACATCAATTCCGGTCAGCGGCTGCCACATCTCCCGCATGCCATAAACCCAAATCTCGTCGTAATAATCTTCGAGAGCGGGAATGACACATTTGCGCGCATTCCATTCCTGGCGCAGCATGTCGGGGGCGTCCATCACATCGCGCAAACCGACAATCAGTCGTGTGTGTGTGTTTTGAAAGCGTGGCAATATATCGACGATTTCATCGCAAATGCCGGTTGGCTCCTTGTCCACTAGGAACAGATCGGGCTGAAAGAGTTCCGCGGTTCGCCAGATAATCTCCGAGCGGATTTTCAATGTCTGATTGATGTCTAATTGGAGCGAGCGGGAAACAAATTCCCCTTCGTAGCGGCGTACGATTCCGGGGATCCTCACAAAATCGACGCGGGCGGGAAAGTTAAAACTTCCAATAACCGGGGAGCCGGAGACGATGAGGATCGATAAATCCTCGAAACGACTGACAAGAGATTGAGCGATAAGCTGGCAGCGGCGTAAATGACCAAGGCCGAACGCATCGTGGCTATAAATCAAAAGCCGCGCACCATCGAACTGTTCGGTCATCGGTACTCGAATCCCATCTTGTCTGGCTCGCTTCCGTTGGTTCTGATCTTGCTGCGTTAGGCGAGAAAAGCAGTGAATTCGGGAACTTTCTCCCTATACAACAAAAAAAGTAACTTAATTGCTTATATTTTTGCAGCCGCCGGCCCGGCGCCTAGTCACGTATACAAACACGGTCATGTTGGATTTGGCGGCGGTTCGCGCGATCGCCACGCAGCTCGCGATGCGAGAAAAAGAACAAGGACAAGAGGCGGAAATTATGTTGCTTGTTCTGATGGATTAGGCAGGAGTTGCATCCGGCGTCTGCCCCAATTGGCGGCCTTTAGGGCAATAGGAGCTTTGCCCCCAGGGCGGCCGCCCTGGGGGTCTCGATGCGTCAAGCTGTCGTAGAGCTAATGCGAAATTAGTATCGGCACGGGCATATGCGTGAGCATATGGCGCGTCGCGCCGCCAAAGATATACTCGCTAAAGCGCGAATGTCCGTAACCGCCCATAACGATCAGATCAGCGCCGCTATTGGCAACTTGGTCCTTCAGGGATTGGCCGATCCCTCCGCTTTTCTGAGCCGTGCTGATGACTTCGGCCTTAACGTTATGGCGCGCGAGACACGTGGCGATTTCACTGCCGCCGAGATCAATTCTTTGTCCGGCACTATCCTCGGCATCAATCCACACGATATTGACCTGCCGGGAGTTGCGCAGAAAGGGGAGGGCATCGAAGGTGGCGCGGGCGGATTCACGGGACGCGTTCCAGGCGAGGAGTACCACCTCGCCGGCATGGTCCGAGCTATTCTCACTGGGCACAATATAAATAGGCCGCCCGGCTTCCATGATGAGTCGTTCGCATAAATCCGCGAGACCATCAGTCCCTTCCGGATTGCCCTGTCCAACGATGATCAGATCGGCATAATGCGCGTTTTCCACGGTTCGCGTCACGATCGAGGCCATTTGGTCCGATATTTTGCGCCATTCCGCCGAAATAGTCTCGCGGCTTGTCACGTCCTCGAAATGCTTCCTGATCTTGTCGGCTTCGTCTTGGAAGGCTTTCTTTTGCGCTTCGAGAACTTGTGCCGGAATTTCAACGGTAACGGAAAATGGTTGAATATTTATCGTTGGCAGCACATGAAGGCCTATGAGATGCGCATTGTTTTTCTTGGCGATGGAAATCGCGTGGGTGAGCAAAGCCGGCGTCTGATCGGCATTGTTCAGCGAGACCAATATCGTACGATAACCCATGACCTGAAACCTCGTTTTGCTTTGAGATCGTACGAGATATTCGCGTCTTCGCGCGTTGGTGGCTTTGATTTCCGTCAATTGCCACGAATTGATTGCTAAGATCCTGTTGATCAGGCCGGCCGGATGCGAAATCCAACGCGCGGAAAATGGATACAAACGGTGCCGGCACGCTCATTCGTGTGCTTAATCGCAATCGTCTCGCGGCCGGCATAATGAACGGTGCCGCGAACGGCTGGGTCACCGCCGTCGCTGTCTGGCAAGATTTCGACTTCCTGTCCCAGCACAAGCGATTGCGGATCGTTGGGATCGGTTTGCTCAATTGTTTTGATCTCGCAAGAGCGTGCGATTTCGAGAGCTTCGCTGGCATCCATTTCACTTGGCTGGCCATGACCGATTGCCGCCACCCGGGTCTCCCAAGCGACAAGCGCTTCGAACTGGGAGAGAAACTCCGGTCCCTTGTCCCAGCGGCCCCGCACAAACCAGACTAAATAATAGGCAAGCGCATCGGGAAGACCGGGATGATCGCCCAGCATGAACCGGCGCCCAGTGGCGAGCCGCTGATCCATCCACCCGAACTCGGCGCGAATTTGCGAAATTATGTGCGGCAAGTCGGCTTGCTGCTTTTTGAGATCGTAATTCGGGCCGAGGTAAAGCCGGCCGCGATCCTTGGCGAAATCCTCTGGAAGATCGTCGGCATTTGATCCAAGTACAAGCTTAATGATGTGGGTGAAGAGTTCGCCGTCGGTCCACCGGCTGACCCCCCAAACCATGCCGTCGCCACCGCCTGGATAGAATGTAGGTTCGGGAAAGCGGTTTTGAAGTTCCCTGAGGATGCATTGGCTGTCGCAATAGATGTCGGCGCCGATTTGCATAACAGGCGTGCGCCGGTAACCACCGGTAAGCGGCATCAAGTCTGGTTTCGGTGGAATGCGGGGGATATGTACCGAGCGCCAGGCAAGAGTCTTGATGCCGAAGCCAATTCGAACTTTCTCGGACACAGGCGATTGAGGGTAGTGATGGAAGATGATCTCGCTCATGATTTGCCCTTAAATATATTGCGCCGGCTCGTTATAGTTGCGCCCGGAGCAAGCACCAAGCTGGACAAATAGGCGCGCCCGATTGGATTGCGTTGTCGAAAATTGCGAGCCGGACCACGAAAAGGTTTCCTATCAGGCAAGGCATTCCAAGGGTTTTCTGTGTTCTTGCATTCGGCCCGGCGAGGCAGCATTATCC
>BFAS01000038.1 GCA_008974985.1 bacterium MnTg02 | reverse complement strand
CCAGCGCGTGCTGGCCGTGCCGCAAGATTGGCAGACGAAGGATCTGGAGGGTTTGGCCATCTGCAATTGTCTCTCATGCGCCCTTGTAGACACGGTGGTAGCGTCGGCCGAGGCTTGTCGGCACCTCGTAGCCTATGGTCTGCGCGCGCGTGGCAATGTCATCGATCGTGACATGCGGTCCGATGAGTTCGACGAACGTGCCCCGAAGCGTATGCTCAGATGGAATATCGGTGACATCGATCGTAATCAAGTCCATGGATACACGTCCCAAGAGGGGGGCGGGATGGTCGCCAATATAGGCGGTTAAACCGGGGTGCTCATCGCTGGCCCCGAGAAGACGGATAAATCCATCCGCATATCCAACAGGAACAGTCGCGATCCTGGTGTCGCGGGAGAGATGATGCCCAGCGCCATAACCGACTGTTTCTCCGGCTTGAGCTTCGCGGATTTGCGCAATACGTCCTTCGAGCCGGATGACAGGATTCATCGGGTTTGGACGGTCCAAAACGGCCTCGCCGCCATAGAGCGCAATTCCCGGACGCACGAGATCAAAAAGATAATCGGGCCCATGAAAGATGCCGGCGGAATTTGCCAGGCTCGCAGTGGCCTTCGGCAGGAGTTTGCGCAGAGTTTCGAAGAGTTTAAGCTGCTGCCTGTTTTTCGGGTGATCCGGCGCGTCGGCGCAGGCCAAATGGCTCATCACCAGAGAGATGTCAAAGGACGATAGCAGCGCGGGATCGCGAGCCAGAATCCCTATGTCATCTCCGCTCAGTCCGAGCCTGTTCATTCCGCTATCGATATGCAGAGCCGCTTTCAGGGTTTTGCCTTGGCCAGCGCAATAGGCTGACCAATCCGCAATCTCTGGCAGACTGTTCAGAACGGGGCGGAGGCCCTCTGCCGCGAAAAGGGATTCGGTCTCCGGAAGCAGTCCGTCAAGAACGTAAACGGTTGCGCCGGGGACAGTTGCCCGGAGCTCGCGGGCCTCCGCCAGCGTTGCCACGAAAAAGGTTTGGCATCCGGCTTTATGGAGTGTGGTTGCAACAGGCTCAAGACCAAGCCCGTAAGCGTCCGCCTTGACGACGGCACCGCATTCGGCTGGTGCGGCGCGGTTTGCCAGAGCGGCGTAGTTCGAACGGAGTGCTGCAAGATCAATGGTGAGCAGGGCTGCCGCTTCGGCGGCAGCGAAACTCGAATGAAAGGGGTGACTGGACGCGACTCCGTTCTTTTTCGTCAACCTATACGCTCCGGCAGGTGGTCATCAGGCTTATAATCTGAAAAGCGCGTGACGTTCGCGTGAAATTGAACTTTCACTGTGCCTGTCGGTCCATGTCTCTGCTTACCGATGATCAATTCGGCAAGCCCATGAACGTTGGACATTTCTGTTAGCCATTCGCCATGTTCCGCTGAGCCCTCGCGCGGCTGGCGCCGTTCGACATAATATTCCTCGCGATAGACGAACATCACAACGTCCGCATCTTGCTCGATGGATCCGGATTCCCTGAGATCTGCGAGTTGCGGACGCTTGTCATCGCGGTTCTCGACCTGCCGCGATAGTTGCGACAAGGCCAAGATCGGCACTTCGAGTTCCTTAGCAAGCGCCTTAAGTCCAGTGGTGATCTCGGAGACCTCTTGCACGCGGCTTTCCGAAGCGCGGCGGTTGGAGCCCGACAGCAATTGCAGATAATCGACCACGATCATACCGAGCCCTTTTTGCCGTTTGAGCCGGCGGGCGCGAGACGCCAATTGCGCAACCGTAATGCCGCCTGTTTGATCGATAAAGAGGGGGAGATGCTGAAGCTCCTGGGAAATCGCAACCAGTTTGGCGAATTCCTCCTCATTGATCATGCCGCGACGGATTTTTTCCGATGGGATGCCCGCTTGCTCGGAAATGATACGGGTCGCGAGTTGCTCTGATGACATTTCAAGGGAGAAAAAGCCGACCACGCCGCTTGGCTCATCATTGGGACCGGCGGCTTCTTGCTCGGCCCGCAAGGCTCGTGCGACGTTAAAGGCGATATTCGTGGCCAGCGCTGTTTTGCCCATTGACGGCCGTCCGGCGACAATAATGAGATCTGACGACTGAAGGCCGCCCATTTTCCGGTCAAGATCCGTTAATCCGCTTGCGCGTCCGGACAAGCCGCCATCGCGCTGATAAGCGGCATTGGCCATCTCGATCGCGTCGGTCAGGGCAGAGGAGAAATCGGCAAACCCGGCGCCATATTTGCCAAACTCGGCGAGATCGTAAAGACTTTGCTCCGTATCCTCGATTTGCCGGGCAGGCGGTTGGTCAATGGGAGAATCATAGGCTGTATTGACCATGTCTTCGCCGATGACGATCAAGCTTCTGCGGATCGCCAGATCATATATCGTCCGGCCATAATCCTGAGCGCTAATCACGGTTGTGGCGTTCACCGCAAGGCGTCCCAGATATTGCGGCACGGTCATCTCGCCGAGCGAGGGTTCATTGTCGAAGAACGACTTCAAAGTAATCGGTGAGGCATGCTTGCCGGCTTGCACGATCTTGGAAGCCGTCTCGTAAATACGGGCGTGGAGCGGATCGAAAAAATGGTTGGGAAGCAGAAAATGTGAAACTCTGTCGAGCGCTTCATTATTAACGAGGATGGCGCCGAGAAGCGCTTGTTCAGCCTCTATGTTATGTGGCGCAGCGCGGAGCGGGAGTTCGTCCGCAAGGGGTGCGCTGACGTTTAGTTGGGTGAGCGTGTTCATAGGCTGAAAACTATCCGATTCGAAAATCAGTGCGAGCCCGCCGCCCGGGTTCTCCACCTTATACAAGCGAACGTTATTTTTCCTCCGCGGCCATTCGTTTTGTCCTTGATTTTCAGTCAAGAATTACGGATCGCGAGTCTTATTCGCCAGCGAGTCGCGGTGGAACCGTCCGGGTTGCATGGGTTCGGCGCATCTGAGCTTCAGCGTGATATTGATAGTCCCGTGTTAGCGGGACCACTGTCTGTAATTTTGCGAGTTGAATTTGGAAGACCATGAGGTTTTGATAGCGGAATGCGGCTTCTGAACCGGCAAGATAAAATTCCCACATCCGGCGAAACTTCGGGTCCAGCCCGCCGCCGTCTCGTTTGCACGATTCCAAGAAGCGCTCGCGCCAACGGCGGAGTGTTTGGGCGTAGTGAAGCCTTAAAATTTCAACATCGGTGACGATGAGACCGGACTTTTCAATGGCGGGGAAAACCTCGCTGAGAGCAGGAATATAACCGCCAGGGAAAACATATTTGGAGATAAAGGGATTGGTCACCGAAGGCTGGTCGAAGCGGCCGATTGAATGAATAACGGCTATGCCGTCATCCCTGAGCAAAGCAGATAATTTCGTGAAAAACTGATTGTATTGAGTAACGCCAACATGCTCGAACATGCCGACGGAGACGATACGGTCGAAACGCTGGTCGATTTCGCGGTAATCGCGAAACTCGAACCGCACCGAGCGCTGCAAACCTCTTTTGCGAACCCGGTCATTGCTAATCTTCAGCTGCTCCGTACTCAGGGTGACGCCAGTGACATTAACGTCCGCTTGAACGGCCAAAAAGAGACCGAGCCCGCCCCACCCCGAACCGATATCCAAGATTGATAATCCATCCTCCAGGAGAAGCTTTGCGGCGAGGTGGCGTTTCTTCGAAAGCTGCGCCTCCTCCAAGGTCATATGATCTCGATCGAAATAGGCGCAGGAATATTGCCGGTCTCTATCGAGAAATAGATCGTAGATCGTTCCATTAATGTCGTAGTGGTGGGCGACGTTCTTGCGTGAACTCGTCAGATTGTTGAGTTGCTGCAATGGCTTGGCCAGGCGCCGCATGAAGTTCTCGCCATGGATCCAGCCTGATTTCTTTGAATTTTCAGCGTTGGACAGCACGAGTTCGAGAAAGTCGTAGATGGACCCGCGCTCCATTACGAAGCGGCCATCCATATAGGCTTCGCCAAGATACAAGGATGGATTAACGGCCAGCTGCCAACCCAGCCATTTATCCTTCAATCGCGCTGTTACTGGCTCTCCTCGGCCGTCTCCGAACTCATGAATTCTTTGAGACGCATCGATTAGGCGCAGGTTGCCTTTGGTGATGATTCGGCCAAGAAGAGTCGCTAGTGGCACAAAAATCATATGCTGCAACACTGACTCGCGGTCCGCCTGAAAATGCATTGCGGACATGCGTAAAAGTCAAACCATTAGAATATATAAGCACTCGATACAGGCAATTACAACTTGATGAATATCAAGGCGGCAAACCTTTTATTTGCTATCCCGACCTTCGCGCCTGGCGTTTTTCAGCAACCTTCTAGCTTTCACTCGACGCTTCCGTCGCCTTGTCCGTGTCCTCTGCTTTGGCCGCCGGGTCAGCTTCGGCGCTTTCTTCGTTATCGTCGCTGAGTGCTAATTCAGCCTCCTTCGCCATGCTTTCGTCCTCGAAAACCTCTTCGGCATCTAGTCTTGCTGCTGCAGCTCGCTCTTCGTCATCGTCACGCGTTGCCGTCACATCTTCGCCGCGCGCCTGGCGTGCTGCTTCTTCGTCTGTACGGGCGACATTGATTTGGACTTTTGCCTGGACTTCCGGATGCAGGGTCAAGCGCACATCATGCAGACCCAGCATTTTAATGGGCCGGTCGAGCTCGACTTGCCGGCGCTCTATCGAACAGCCTCCTTCAGTGATAATTTCCGCGATATCGCGGGTCGATACCGAGCCGTAAAGAATGCCCGTATCGCCAGCCTGACGGATGGCAATGAATTTGTTCCCATCAATCCGCTTGGCCAAGGATTCGGCTTCATGCTTCTGGTCTAGATTGCGGGCTTCAAGCTGTGTGCGATCCTGTTCGAACCGGGCCATGTTCGCTTTGTTTGCACGTAGAGCTTTGCCCTGAGGCAAAAGAAAATTACGGGCATACCCATCCTTGACCCTGACGGTGTCGCCCATCTGACCGAGTCTCCCGATCCGCTCCAGTAGTATGACCTCCATTACTGCGCTCCTTTTGCAATAGCTTAAATTGGTAATTCTACCCGCCGGTCTGAGCGGGTGGATTGCCGCGATTGGTCATGCGTTCCCTTAACTTGAACAAGGGTTCTCCGAGCCCGATGATCGCGATGAGAAAAGAGATCCATCCGAATGCAAGCAACCCGAAATAGAGCGTAAAAAGAAGCATCGGCCGCATAGCGAGTTTGCGTGTGATGGTGTGTATGATTGCCAGTCCGAGCAGCACATAGGCAAAGAAAAAAGCTGCAGCGAAACCAGTTGCGATAAGACCCGGGAAGCCGGGCATGAATGCCGCCAATACCGAGGCCGCAAACCCAAAGATAAAGTTTCGTGGATAGTCGATCAGCGCCAAGTCAGGCCAGGGGCGGGTAAGCAGTCCCGATGCCTTTGTAATACGCCCGGCGAGCCAGATATTGGTTATTGCGCCAAGCAGCCAGACCAACGCTGAGGCCGCAGGAAGCATCCAAATGACTGTGTCCCGATATTTTGCAAGGACGGATTTAGAGAATGGTGTCGCGGCACCAGATGAAATATCGTTCAGTATCGTGCGGTCCAAAATAGCGTTGATTGCGGTCCGGTAGCTCTCGAAATCCGTGCCTAAGAATAACACGCTTACGGCCGAGATAATTCCGGCGATGAGCGCTGCCCAGGCAATGACGCGCCCCATCGGATACCATTCGATCAATGTCGCCGGTTCGGTGTTTTGTCCCGTTCCAGGAGTCGTTGCAGCCGATTCCCGGCGCAGGCTCACCAAATAGCAGAGAAAGATGGCGGGAACCGCAAGCGTCGAGAGGAACCCGATCGCGCTTTTCGGTCCGAGTACGGGGATAATAACAGCCAATCCACCGGCTCCTCCGAGAATGGCCGCTATGGTTCCCCAACCGAGGCCGGCAATATAGATTGGCAAAGGCGCGAGAAAAATGAGCGTGACGGCGAGCGCGGAGCCGCCGAGCACCGATGCGAATAATACGCCCGATGCGAGACCCGCACCAAAGCCAACTATGTAACGTGTTAACATGCCACCAGCTGTCCCGCTCCGAGGCGGTTAGAGGTTTTGCCTCAAATGTTAAGAGGCGGCCCCAACCTTTGACGAAATTATAGCCGTTCTGTTGCCATTCGGCTTGACCGACTACGCTCTATCTTTTTGTTTAAGCATGATCTTGTCCGAAAACCGGTTTCCACTTTTCGGGATCATGCTCTAGGCACCGTGATCTATTTTATCAAATAGGGCAATAGACCGAGAAAGCGCGCCCGCTTAATCGTTCGCGAAAGCTCACGCTGTGCCTTGGCTGATACGGCCGTGATCCGGCTCGGTACCATTTTGCCCCGTTCCGAAACGAAACGCTGCAGTAGCTTGATGTCCTTATAATCGATCTTAGGCGACTGATCGGTTGAAAAGGGGCACGATTTGCGTCTGCGGTAGAAAGGCCGCCGTACCTGCATTTGCGAGACACTCATCATTTGTCTCCCTTGTCATTCTGATTGGATGTTTTATTGCTATGATCGGATGTCTTATTGCTATTATCGGATGTCTTATTGCTGTGATCGGATGTCTTAGTACTATGATCTGATGACTTATTACTATGATCGGACGGAGGAGGCCTTCTGCTATCTCTGTTATCTCTGTTATCTCTCCCGAAACCCTCCCGGCGTCCGCCGCGCCGGTCGTCGCGATGATCACCGCGCCGCATCATCGCCGAGGGGCCAGCTTCGAGTTCGTCCACACGAAGTGTAAGGAACCTTATGACATCGGTTGAAAGTTGCATCTGCCGTTCCATTTCCGCAACGGCGGCATGAGGCGCGTCAATGTTAAATAGCGTAAAGTGTGCCTTCCTATTCTTCTTGATCTTATAGGATAGCGGCTTGACGCCCCAATATTCAGTTTTCTCGATTGTCCCACCACTCTCGGTGATAATCGTCTGAAAATTTTGCGAAAGTCCTTCAACCTGCTGCGTGGAAATATCCTGGCGCGCGAGGTAAACGTGCTCATAAAACGGCATGAGAGCCTTGCCTTTCCTTTCACTATTGCCACCGGCGCAAAGCCCCTTTTGAGCCGGAC
>BFAS01000037.1 GCA_008974985.1 bacterium MnTg02 | reverse complement strand
TGCAACTTCGCTCGGTTGCGGAACGCAAAACACCCGAGACACTCGCGGAAATAGAGATCAAGTCCCTCACAACCGGCGAGAAGGTCCATCTTCGTGATATCGCAAAAATAGAAACCCGATTCGACAAAGACGCCTTGCGCGGCCAGCAATATGGACAAACGGCCATTCAGTTGAAAGTTTATCGCGCTTTGGCGTCCGATACGCTGAAGACCATGGCAAATATGCAAGCCTATCTGGCTCGAGTCTTACCGACATTGCCAAAGACGCTAAACGTCATGGTTTATGATGTTAGAGGTAAACTCGTCAGGCAGCGCCTTGGCATTCTGGTCAATAATGGTCTTCAGGGTCTCGTCGTCGTTTTGGTGATCCTCTTTATATTTCTCAATGCGCGCATTGCCTTTTGGGTCGCGGCGGGTATTCCAGTGGCCTTCATGGGAACGCTTGCCGTTATGTATTTGAGCGGGCAGACCATCAATATGGTCTCCATGTTCGCGCTCATCATGATGCTCGGCATTATTGTCGACGATGCGATTGTGGTTGGCGAGCATACGGCGACCAGGCAGGAAATGGGCGATTCACGCCTTGTTGCGGCCGAGCTTGGCGCCAAACGTATGATCGCGCCTGTTGTTGCGGCAACGCTCACAACGCAAGCGGCATTCTTCCCGATATTGCTCGTCAAGGGACATCTCGGCGATATCATGTCGGCGATACCTCTTGTGGTGATCGCTGTTTTGGCGGCAAGCATTGTTGAGTGCTTTTTGATTTTGCCAGGCCATTTGCGTCATGGTTTCGGCAAGATAAAACGTGAGCCGAGCCGTTTCCGCCGCGTCTTCGACGGTGGTCTCGCCTCTTTTCGCGATGGACCCTATCGCCGCTTTGTAACGCTGGCCTACAATTGGCGCTACACCACGGTCGCCGTCACATTCGCCTCGCTGATTATTTGCATTGGCTTGATTTTAGGCGGCCGCATCGGCTTCACCTTCTTCCCGTCACCTGAGCCGGAGAGCATCAAAACCATCGTTGAGTTTGGCGCTGGGACGCCGGCGGATGACCAAACCGAGGCTCTAAAAAAGATTGATGAGAGTCTCCTGCTCGCCGAGAAACAGCTCACCGGCGGCAAGGAAAAACTGATTGTTACGAGTTTCGTGACGCTTGGGATCGCGGGGCGCGCAAGAGGCGACAATCTCGCTCAGATCGATGTGCAGCTCACCGCAAGCGAAGAGCGCAAAACGCCAACCAAATCGATTATTCGCGCTTGGCGGCGCCACTTGCCAAAGATTGCCGGCGTGGACCGGATCGCCATACTCGGCCAACGCATCGGTCCTCCGGGACGCGACATTGATGTGCGTCTGCAAAACGCGCCGATTGAAGCTCTTAAGGCGGCGTCGGCGGATTTAAAAGTCGCGCTGACCCGGTTTCCGGGCGTCAGAGCCATTGCCGACGATCTGCCTTATGGCAAGCAGGAGCTTATTCTTGAGCTGACGCCACGTGGCGCGGCGCTCGGTTTCACCAGCGACAGCGTCGGCACGCAAGTGCGCAACGCCTTTGATGGCGCGATCGCGACCCGCTTTGCGCGCGGTGACGAGGAAATCACGGTGCGCGTGCTCCGAATTCAAGAAATTGCAGGCGTGCATGCGTTGCAGCAGCTCTATCTCAGAAGCCCCGGCGGGCAGCGTGTGCTGCTGACCGAAATTGTGAAGATTCGCGAGAAGGCGGGATTTTCCGTCATTCAGCGCAAGGACGGTGCGCGAACCATCAGCGTTACCGCCGACCTCGATGCGAATGTCACCAATGTTCCGGATGTTCTCGGAAAGCTTGCCGAAGACGTCATGCCCACGCTCGTTGATAAATATAATCTGCAGTACCAATTCAAAGGGCGTGCCGAGGAACGGCAAGATGCGTTCGCGGATCTTGGGCTTGGTGCGCTGCTGTCGCTGGCGATGATCTATATAATACTGGCATGGGTGTTTGCGAGCTATGCCAAGCCCCTTGCCGTCATGGCCATCATCCCCTTCGGCCTGGTTGGCGCCGTTCTCGGTCATATGGTCTTGGGCTACAATCTCACGGTGATCAGCCTGATCGGCCTGCTTGGCCTGAGCGGCATTCTCGTCAACGATTCCATCATTCTGATGACTCAGGTCGGGCGCCGCTTGGAAGAGGGCAATTCGCTTGCCGAGGCCGCGATCGGCGCGTCTCAAGACCGGTTGCGCGCGGTGGTGCTCACGTCGCTGACGACTGTTGGTGGCTTGCTGCCATTGCTGTTCGAGACAAGCCGGCAGGCGCAGTTCCTCATTCCGATGGCCATTACGCTCGTTTTCGGTCTGGCGGCGGCGACGATACTCGTCCTCGTTCTCATTCCAGCCCTGGTTGGTGTCGGCGGCGATTTGGGCCGGATGGGCAAGGGCGTGGTGGGGCTTTATCGCCCCGATACGCAGCCTGCGTTGACGCCGGGGGAATAGGAAATGCTCCCAATAATAATCAACAGTCAGGAACATCCCCGGACGTGAAATGACCCGTCAGGACGATGCTGAACCAGTGTTTCAAATCCGTCATTGTCGTTAGCGGCGCAAGATCGATCGTCTCATCCTTGAAGACAGCACCGGCAGTGAGCGTGGTTTGCTCCGCTTTCCAGCGTTTCCGCTTGAGCGTGACGAGGGCACGACCCTCCTTCAACGCAATCAATGCGTTCTCGGATCTTCCATCTCGTTGCCACGAGAACAGCCAGCCATCGCTATTTTTTTTGCCCTCACCCATTAACACCGGAAGAACAAACATCGCCCGCCGTCCGGCGATAAGGATCGCAAAGATACCGACTGCGTAGCGCCGCTCGCCGCCTCGCCAAAGCCAGATCTGCTGAATGCGCGCATGACGCTTTCCTGTACATTCCACCTTTGAAAAGCGGCCCAAAAGGGAGAGCGAGCGAGGGCTCGGATTGGGATTTAGGGGCGGGCGCGCCTTGGCAAAAATAACTTTCTTCTGACGGAAGCGGGTAGATAGAACGCCGCCTTCTTGTTGCGTAATTTTCAGATCGAACGGTACGCCGACCCTTGGCTTCATCGTGACATCCCACGCTTGTGAATCATCGCCGCTCCTCTGCATCCCAGATTTGTCGGAGCTGGAATGGCATTCGGCATTCTTTGAGCATTTGTAGAAGAGCCACACGCGACCATCCGCATTTATGATTAGACGCGGATAGCCCGCCCGTCCCCGCGCTTGCCAATGTCCAATCGGGTGAGAGGCGGATGAAGGAGCGAAGGGGCCAAAATAGTTTTCGTAGGCGTCGAGGTTGCGAAACTTGGCCGCAAAGAGTAACGCGTTGCGCTCATGAAAAACCTCGGTCAGGTGCCCGGCTTGGCGGCCGACCATGATCCAGTTGTAAGTCATTCCACCGCAAATCAGAACGAGGGAAGTGCTTAGGACTGTCCCGGTCTTTCTCCAATTCGCCGAAAACAGGACCAACGCAGCTGTTCCATAGAGACAAGCAAGCACGATGTTGATGACAAGAATGTCGAGCCGGATCGCACTCGTCGTCCACAGAAACATCCGGATTTCGTGAAGGGTCGCGAGAATGCCGGCGGCAACGACGAAGATGAGCCACAGCCGAGCCCGACCTCTGAGACTCAATATCGGCCGCAGGAGAAGCAGCCAAATTGAAAGTAGGGCACAATATAGGAGGTACAGTGTCATGGCTGGATTATCAGTGAATACCGTCGCCGGTCTGGGTTTGCAACCCTGACCGCAATGTTCATCCGGCATTGCCTGGTGTATGAGCGAGGCAAACCTACGTATTCAGCTGCTACTTTCTTTCTAAAATCGCCCTCCCCGCATGCTTTGGATCTCTTCCACAACCATGCGCATAGGCAATTCAAAAAACGCAAACCGCTCGTATAGAGGGACTAACAATGGGTGCAGAACTTCCGCAAGATTATTGTCGATTTCATCTGCCGTCGCCTGCGTTTCAAGCGTAGCTTCATTATCGTGGCACTGATAGTTTCCCATCAGCAGTCGCCTATTATTTAAGCTTTTGAGTACCCGGCTGCGCAGCCCGGTATAACGGCAGCGCGTGAGGATAGAAGGATTTTCACCAAACAACCGAGCGAGACGCGCGACATATAGAACTGCTTCGCCGACCCTCCAGATAGGCGTGGTCAGGCTGAAATATTTGCCGGGTTCGATACGATCGATTCCATCCTCATCGTAACCGCGTTTGAGAAACAGACGCGCATCGGGATGGGCGCGCCAAAAGTCACAATGTTGCGGCGCTCGGGCAGGACCTTCTTCTGGATCGACTAGCCACGCTTCCACCATCCCATTTACAGGATTGGGAGCAAGGGGCCCCCTGTTAATCTTCACAAATGGACTCCAGCCTGTATACCGGATAGCGCTTGCCTCATCCATTCGGCGACGAAGTTCCGCAAGACTCGGTGCCGGAGGGACGTCTTGGATTTGGAACGCCAAACCATAACGCCCAAGCGGCATCCGCGCATCGTCATCTGGCGGCAAATCATCTATTAGGTTCTCCCAACGCTCTTGAGATTGGTCGGCAAACGCTATAAGCGCATCTGCCACTCCCCCTGCCGGCACAACACCTGCATGGCCCTGAACAATCAGCCGAATGGAATCGAGCATGTCCTTGCGACCCGCTCTCACGCAACTTTCCAATAGGCCGCGCCATTCCTCGGCCGTGAATGGCTCTTCGCTGCGGGGACCAGGTTTTCTGATGTAACAACGCTGCGCCATGATGATACCGTCGCGGTCTCGGGTACTCATGACGGGAACTGTCATTCCTCCCTGGACGATCACGAACGCGTGCTCGAAGCCAGTGTTAGGATCACACGCAAATAATAATTCACAATGAAATGCTGGTTCGGCATAGCGGTTGATTGCCGCGTTCACATCATCTTGGCTGTATCGTCGCAGCCCATCGGGCCGACGCTCAGAACCAAGTGCACCACCCTCTGCATTGTCCGGGCGCATGCCTAAGACAATTATCCCGCCGCCATGGTTCGCCAGGGCTATTGCTGCCTTGGCCAACGTAGCGCGGTCAGGGTGCTCGGCGAGTTTCAACCAGCTCTTGTATTCGACGGTTAAGGATTCATTTGGCGAAACCAACAGTCGGACAAGTTCCTCGGGTGTTGCCATTAGCGAGTTTCTATCAAAATCTTGTTTTGGAAGTAATTATGAAGCTAGTTAGCAAAATATTTCAAAATCCGGAAGGCTTTATCCCCTACACGTCCTGGCCAATGTTGAAAAGTCCGGAAGGGGTCCCCAACGGCCTATTTACTTGTCGGCTCCTACGGCCAGCACTCGGCTCTCATAGCCCACAACTGCGGCGATCGGTTTCGCCAAAGACACAATCCCCCCCAACCTAATACCGCCAAAAGCTCGGCACAAACAGAACCAGCACCGCAAAAAGTTCCAACCGCCCGAGAAGCATCCCAAACGACATCAGCCATTTGGCGGTTTCCGGAATTTCGGCGAAATTGCCGGACGGGCCGACCATTCTGCCGAGGCCGGGGCCGACATTCGCCAGCGCGCTTGCGGCTGACGACATGGCCGTAACCGTGTCGAGGCCGGTGATCTCAAGCAGTAGCGATAAGATCAGAAAGCTGACCGCGAACAGGAAGAAGAAGCTCATCACCGAGCCGATGACACCGTCCGGGATTGCGCGCTTATTATAGGCGGTGGTGAACATGCCGTTTGGATAAATCAGCGTTTTGACCCGGTGCTGGATTGCGGCGAACATGACTTGAAAGCGGAAGATCTTGATGCCGCATGAGGTCGAGCCGCTGCAGCCGCCGACAAACATCGCCAGGAACATCAGCGCTACGGCGAAGGAACTCCAGACGCCGTAATTGGTGGAGACATAGCCGGTTCCGGTCATGATGGAGATGACGTTGAATGCGGAATGGCGCAGCACTTGCGCAAAACCGGTGTCGGACAAGGCATGCTGATGCGCGGTGAGAATGGCGATAAAGAAGGCAAGCGTGATAAGAAATCCCCTCACCTGCTGGTCGCCGAGGATCTGGCGTGGTCCGGTCTGGGTGGCCTTGATATAAAGCAGAAAGGGCAGGCTGCCTGCGATCATGCCGGCCATGGCGACAAGCTCGATCGCAACATTGTCGAAATGCGCGAATGATCTGTCATAAGGCGAATAGCCGCCGGTGGCGATTGTCGTCATGGCATGGTTCACGGCATCGAAGAGCCGCATTCCCGCGGCGTAATAGCCGAGCGTGCAGGCCACCGTAAACGTCACATAGATGATCGTCAGAGATCCGGAGATTTGTGTTGCGCGTGGCAGGATCTTTTCCGGCGTATCGAAGGCTTCCGCCTTGAAAAGCTGCATGCCGCCGACTTTCAACATCGGCAAGATCGAAATCGCCATGACAATAATACCGATGCCGCCAAGCCATTGCAGCAGCGAACGCCAGAGCAATATTCCAGGCGGTGCATGATCGAGCCCGACGATAACGGTTGCGCCCGTCGTTGTGAGCCCTGACATGGATTCGAAAAAGGCATCCGTGTAGCTCAGGTCCATTTGCGACCAGGCAAAGGGCAGAGCACCGAAGGTCGCGAGCGCGACCCAAGAGAAAATCGTCAGCAGAAAAGCGTCCCGCGTGGTCAAATCATAACGCTGACCCCGTGTCGCTAGCGCCATGGCATTGCCGCAGAAAAGCGTGATCACCGCCGCTGCGACGAATGTCACCCAATCCTCATTCCCGACGCTCAAATCATAGAGCGCTGGCAGGATCATGGCGCAGCCTAGAGTCGACAGCAAAATGCCCCCGACGAGTAGGGCCGGCCTGAGGTCGATCATCCGTTTCTCCCGAATCACGGTGCTTCCGGTTGCGGAGTGTCGTGCAAAGAGGCGTCAGGGTCTAGAGGCCTTCTGCTGATCTCCTGCGGCGTTTCGATTGTTCGCAATAAGCATTATACTTTGAGGGAACTCGTTTTTTACGGCCGCGATCCACAGCAATTAGCGGCAAGATTTAGGTAAGATCAGGCCTATGAAGAAAGCCAAAAAAAAGAGAGTGCGGCCGTCGAAGCCGAAACGGCGGTCAAAACCAGCGTCTCAGCCCAAGCGTAAGCAAAGGTTGGAGACGGGAACGGACGCCTCTTCCGTCTTTTCTGCTTGGGCGGCTGACCCACAGTCCGCTGGTGCCGCTGAGGGCCCCTCGGTGAGCAGTGCGGCTGCGGCCCTTCACAGAGGAGCCCCAAAAGAAGCTCTTGATATTTGCCGGCAGGTTCTTGCTGGCGATGCCACGAATGCAGACGCCCTCAATCTCGCTGGAATAGCCTCTTTTCAAACAGGTTCGGCTCATGAAGCCGTCGATTTCCTACAGACGGCGGTCGCAATTAATCCTGCACACGCCGAAGCCCTCAACAATTTGGGCAACGTTTTGGCTGCTCTCGAGCGCATCGATGAGGCTGGCAACGCGTATCAAGCCGCACTTCAAGCCGATCCCCAATATGCGGATGCCGCGTTTAATTTTGGCGTGCTTATGGAAGCGAGCGGCAACACGACCGAAGCGCTTGCCAGCTATCAACGCACTTTGGAGATTGTACCCAAACATGTTGGCGCTCTTCAGGGTCTCGGCAATGTCTTGAAGTCTCTACGCCGCCTCGAAGAGGCCAGGACCGCTTATGAGGACGCGCTGGCGATCAATTCGGACTTACCGGAGGCGGACACGAATTTGGCCGCCGTGCTTCAGGAATTAGGCAAGTTCGAGGATGCAGCGGACCACTGCCGGACGGCGCTAAAGGCGTCGCCTGGGCTTATGGAAGCGCAATATAATTTGGGCATCGCACTCCAAGAGCTCG
>BFAS01000036.1 GCA_008974985.1 bacterium MnTg02 | reverse complement strand
CCGGATATTCACCTGCAGCGAGGCATAAAGAAGCGTGGGCGTTGCCAGGTTTTTGTCGCGCTCCTGGCGCTCGGCGACAAATTCCTCTTCGCTCCGGCCGGAGACCAAGATATTGTTTTTTTCCTCGCCAACCGTCGTGACCCATTTGTAGTCATCGCGGCCTTCTTTCGGCAAATAATCGTGGCACATAAAGAGCCGTGTTTCGTCTGGAAGCGACAATATTTTTTGGATCGATTGATACATTGCCCTGGCGTCACCACCTGGAAAATCGGCACGTGCTGTCCCATAATCCGGCATAAATAGCGTATCCCCGACAAATGCGGCATCGCCAATAACGTAGGTTACGTCGACGCTCGTATGGCCTGGCGTGTACATCACTAAGGCACTCAAATTGCCGATGGTAAATGTCTCACCATCTTCGAGAAGGTGGTCGAAAACGCTTGGATCGGTTTCAAGCCCGTCCTTGTAGTTAAAAATGCTGTTCCAAGCCTTTTGCACACTCGAAATATGATTGCCGATGGCAATCTTGCCGCCAGCTTGCTTTTTGATATAGGGGGCGGCGGTGAGATGGTCCGCATGAACATGGGTTTCCAAGATCCATTGCAGTTCGAGACTATTGTCTGTGAGAAATTGCAGCAATTTCTCGGCGCTTTCCGTACTCCTTTTTCCTGAGACTGGATCATAATCAAGTACAGAATCAATGATCGCACACGCATTGGACGATGGGTCGCGAACGATATGACTGATCGTATTCGTCGCGGAATCGAAAAACGATGTCACCTCGGGAGACATGCAGACCTCCAATTGTCTAATACATCGATCATTAGAAATAACCGATGGGCGTTCAAGCGCCACGCAGGCTTGACCGCCATTTGGCGCGGACCACGCAGTCGCGCTTGCCAATAGTCCTTGAGTTTGCCTCAAGGACTATTGGTGTAAAGCCCCACATTATCCTGCGCCATGCCACGGCAAGCACGCATTACTGACAGGTTTATACGGCTCAAACCCGGTCCTATTCAGCGGCGCAACGTTAGCCAGCCGGACTGTCCCGGTACTGCTATCATCCACCGCATGTCGCGATCGGGATTTAAGCGCTATAATTGCCTCTATGGCAGACCAACCAGCACATAAAGACAAGATAGGCTTTGCTCGGCGCGATACAACTCATTCAGTTGATGTGGCCGTCGTTGGAACGGGTCCGACCGGCCTTGCCGCCGCTCTGGCGCTCGCCGGCCTCGGTTTGGAAACCGTCTGTACTGGACCTACACCGAAGCCCAGTGCCACAAATCCAGACACACGGACGGCGGCCTTGTTATCCGGTTCGATCGAATTTCTCGACTCAATCGGAACAGGGAAATCTTGCTGCGCCGCCGCCGCTCCCCTTGAAGCCATCCGCATCATCGACGATACCGGCCGGCTCATTCGCGCACCGGATACCGAATTTCGCGCTTCTGAACTCGGTCTGGAGGCATTCGGATATAATGTTCCAAATAGCGCCTTGGTGAGCGCACTCTACCGCCAATTTGATAATCAACCGCGTGCGCGCCATATTGCGACCGAGGCAGTAACCGCGATCACGCCCCAACCCAAGTGCGTGCGCCTTGAAACGGCCGAGGGCGAGGAAATCGAAGCCTTGCTGGTCGTCGGCGCTGATGGCCGCAAGTCGCCCACCCGCACGGCCGCCAATGTCGAAACGGTCAATTGGACCTATGAGCAAACGGCGCTCGCTTGTAATTTTACCCACACGCTCGACCATCGAAACGTCTCGACCGAATTTCACAGGCCGAGCGGACCGTTCACGACCGTTCCCCTTCCCGACCGCGATTCCAGCCTCGTTTGGGTTGAAACACCCGCCGAAGCCCAGCGCCTAATGCGCCTCGATGATGAGGAATTTGCCCGCGCCATCGAGAGCCGCCTTCACGGCTTGCTCGGCGATGTCGTCGCTGTCGGCAGCCGGGCGGCCTTTCCACTCACCGGCCTTACCGCAAAGACATTCGCCCGCCGGCGTATCGCTCTCGTTGGTGAAGCCGCTCATGTGCTGCCACCCATCGGCGCCCAGGGTTTGAATCTCGGATTTCGGGATATCGTTCAACTGACTGACTGCGTAGCAGAAGCGCAACGCACCGGCAGCGATATTGGCGGCGGCGGCGTCATGCAGGCCTATAGCTTTGGGCGGCGCGGTGACGTCTGGAGCCGGTCGGCGGCTGTCGACCTCCTCAACCGCAGCTTGCTCTCTGGTTTTCTCCCCGTTCAGGCAGCCCGCACCATTGGACTTCACCTCTTGAATGCCGTCGCACCGTTGCGCCGTTTTGTCATGCGTCAGGGCTTGGCGCCATCGATGCCAAAAACGCCACCGGGCCATATGCAGGATGCGGCGTCAGCACCGTCCAAACATGAATAAGTTCAGGCCAAACATGAATAAAGTTCAGGCCAAACATGAATAAAGTTCAGGCCAAACACGAATAAAGTTCAGGCCAAACACGAATAAAGTTCAGGCCAAACACGAATAAAGTTCAGGCCAAACACGAATAAAGTTCAGGCAAAGAGCTCAAAGCTGCCCGGCTGCAGTACAAGCGCACTTGACGGACTGCTTTTGGCTTGCCAACAGAGCCCATCCAGCCCCAGTAACCTACCAGAGTAACATACGAGTTAACGCCTGCCTTTTCCCGGAGCACCAAACGGGATGCGATTTGTTCAGATCATAGGACCCCACTTATGAGTCCACTTCTCCTTCTTCGCTACAGGCTCGAATATTTTGCTCTCAGAGCCATTATTGAGTTCGTCAGACTATTTCCCCTGGATATGGCCGTGGCGATTTCCGCACGCACCTGGCGCGTGCTTGCCCCACGCGGCAGACGGCATCGCCGGGCCCTTGATAATCTGGCGCGCGCTTATCCTGAAAAGACCCCTGAGGAACGAGAGCAGATTGCACTTGATATGTGGGCTAACCTCGGCCGCGTGATGGCCGAAACGATGCAGCTCGACCGCCTCCTGAAACAGCCGGAGCGGATCGAGAATAGGACGGAGTATGTGCTCAAACGCTATAAATCAAAAATGGGACCAGCAATCTGTGTGTCGCTTCATACGGGCAATTGGGAACTCTCCATGTGGCCGATGGCCAGAGCGGGGACCAAACCGGCCGCCGTCTACCGTCTGGTTAAGAACCCGTTCGTCGATCTTTATTTGCGCAGTATGCGGACCGAGCTATACCCCGGCGGCCTCTTTGCAAAAGGCAAGATGAAGGGAAACCTCGCCGGGCACGATACCGCCCGCATGATCGGCAGTTATCTGCGCCAAGGGGGCAGGCTCGGCTTTCTATGTGATCTTTACGAAAAGAAAGGCATTGACGTGCCGTTTTTTGGCCATCCCGCACCATCGACGCCCTTTCCCGCCATGCTCGCGCGGCGCCTTGGCGCCCGAATGTGGATGGGACGCTGTGTGCGAAAAGACAATAAGTGCCAATTCGCGGTCGAGATCAAAGAACTCAAAGTGCCGCGAACCGATGACCCGCAAGAGGATGTTCGTGTGATAACTGCCGCAATGCATAAGCAGTTTGAGGAGTGGATCCGCGAATATCCGGAGCAGTGGATGTGGTCAAATAGGCGTTGGTCATAAACGCTGCACGCGCAACCATAAATTAAAGGATTGAAACATGCCGACTCAGAAGTCCCCCTCCCGCTTCTATGACCCTTTGACCATCGGCGCGCCTCAGCCCCTGAGGCAACTGCCGGTGCGGCTTGAGCGCATGATCCATTTCATCCCGCCCCATATCGACAAAATTAAAGCAAAGATACCAAACCTCATCGGTCAGGTTGACGTCCTGCTTGGTAATCTGGAGGACGCAATTCCCGCCGACGCCAAGGAGGCGGCACGCAAGGGTTTTATCGAGATCGCCCAATCGCACCAATTCGGCGCGACATCTCTTTGGACACGTATCAACAGTTTGAAAAGTCCCTGGGCTCTCGATGATGTGAGCGAGATTGTCGCCGCAGCCGGAAACGCGTTGGATGTGATCATGTTGCCTATGGTCGAAGGGCCTTGGGATATTCACTATCTCGATCAACTCTTGGCCCAACTTGAGGCGCGGCACGATATTGCAAAACCCATCCTCATTCATGCCATTCTCGAAACGGCGGAAGGCGTTAAGAATGTTGAGGCGATCGCAGCGGCAAGCCCGCGGATGCATGGGATGAGTCTTGGTCCGGCGGATCTTGCGGCCTCACGCGGTATGAAAACCACGCGCGTTGGCGGCGGTCACCCGTTCTATGGCGTGCTGACGGACGCGCCTCAGAATGGTGAGCGTCAATTCGTTCAACAAGATCTTTGGCACTACACGATTGGACGCATGGTCGACGCCTGTGTCTCTTATGGCCTCAAGCCATTTTACGGACCATTCGGAGATTTTGCTGACGCCGACGCCTGCGAGGCGCAGTTCCGCAATGCGTTCCTGCAAGGGTGCGTTGGTGCGTGGTCCCTTCACCCGAGCCAAATCGAGATTGCGAGGCGGGTTTTCAGCCCCGAAGCCCAAGAAATCGAATTTGCGGAGAGGATTCTGGAAGCGATGCCGGATGGCACAGGAGCTGTCATGATTGACGGCAAAATGCAAGATGACGCGACTTGGAAGCAGGCCAAAGTCATCGTCGATTTGGCAAATCTCGTGCGCGAGAAAGACGGTTAGTACCGCACCGGCATTTGATGAGCGATTACGTCAAATTACTATTGCGGTTTGGCCAAACACCATGATATCGCATTAAGATGCCTTTGCTGCTTTTATGGTCGTGCGTATTATGGAAAACAACAAAATAGCCAAATACCAACTGGGTCAAGTCGTCAAGCACCGGATCTATGCCTTTCGCGGTGTTGTTTTCGACGTCGATCCGACGTTCAGCAATACCGATGATTGGTGGCTTTCGATTCCTGAGGAAGTCCGGCCAGCCAAGGATCAACCTTACTATCATCTCCTCGCCGAGAATGACGACACGGAATATATCGCCTATGTTTCGGAACAAAATCTCATTCCGGACTTTTCCGGCGAGCCAGTCCGGCATCCGCAAGTTTCTGAGCTGTTCGATGACCTCGATGGCGGAATCTATCGATTTCGTTTTGTACAGGAACATTGAACCCGGCAGCAGCAAACGTCGGTGGACATACGAATAATTGATCGCTGAGGGATAGCGCTTTTTCTGGAATTGCCGTGCGCGGCTGGCACGCGCCGCTTGCTGGAACGGCCTCACACAAACCAGCCATTCCATAAATGTCTGGCCGCTTCTATATTTTCGAAGCAGCCAGACCAATATTTCAGCCTACCCTACTTCTTCTTCACCGTTGTCCCTGCTTTTGCCGCCGCTGCCGCCGCTGCCGCCGCATTTGCTTTCGCCCTTTTCTGCGCAGATGCAGCTGCAATTCTGAATTGTTGAATACGCGCTTGAATTCTTTTCTGAAACGCCTTGATCTCCAACGGCGGACCGTCAAAAGCCTCTTTGAAACCTTTAAGTGGGACAGGTACGGGCATGAGCCGTTCGTTGTTCATGATGGCAACAACAATGATTTTGCCGTTTTTCAAACTCTTGACGAGATCGTCCTTTGCCTCCCCTCCGGCAAGGCATCCAACTTGGTCGCACCATAAGAATTTCATATCGACGTATTTCTGTTTGTCGATCTGATAGCGAACACCCGCTTGTATCCTAATTCTCGGCGCTGACGCTCTAAGCACGTTTCTTTTCTTTTTTGTCTTCTTATCCGTCACAGAAACAATCGCCGGCATAATGTGCTGGAAACTGGCTATGAGCTGCGTCTTCTGTTCCTTGCCCTTTAAAACGATCTCAACGGATACGGGCGAATAAGGTTGCCCTGTAATTGAGTTCAAGCCATCGACCTGCACAATGCAAACCTTGAAGTCTTTTTCCTGCTTGGGACATATCTTTATCCAAGATGGCTTGCTGATCTTCTGAGCGGGACTCTTATCCTGTTTTCCCTTCGCGGCCTTTTGTGCATGCACAGTACTCGCGAAAGGAACAAGCAACAGAACCATCAATGCAGCTCGTGTCAGGCAACTCCTCGCTGAGGGCGGCCGCTTTGTCATTCCTAGCCTCAGTGTCGTCAACATGAAGATAAAACCTTTCATAGCCAGAGCCCGGAGCTCTGCCCTCTCAATACTAAATTAGTGCACCTCATGGCGCTGTTTAGCGCGCTCAAATGCATCGAATTGCGGCATTCACGTGGCGATTAATCTAACATACGCCATGTCTTAATCCCAAATCCACCGACCGTGACACCAAAGACACTTTGACGCCGGCGCAAAAATCGATCGCCCACGCGGGCCGTGAATGTCATTATCTCGACTGGATTGGCGTTGATGCTAGCTATGATATGTCTTTGATAATTCAGGCAGACTAGACGCAACCGAGAGAATTTGAATAGGATCTCCGGACGCACGAACGGCCTGATTTTTTGCCGGGAAAAAATCTTTCGCGGTGATTTGCTCAAGATTATTTGACACAGAAAAATCGTGAATAGGGGCACGTTTTTTCGAATTGTACACAGGTAAGAAGAGCCAATGAGATACCTCTTCGCCATTGCCGCGCTTGTGCTTTTTGCAAGTCCCGCCACGGCCGAGCCCGCGCACGGGATCGCCATGCATGGTTCTCTCAAGCACGGCCCCGGCTTCAAACACTTCTCCTATGTCAATCCAGCCGCGCCCAAGGGCGGGCGCTTAAATCTTGCGGCTGTTGGCAGTTTCGACAGCCTCAATCCGCTCATCATCAAAGGCGTCTCGGCGGCCGGAATTCGCGGCTATGTCTATGAAAGCCTGATGGCGCGCGCATTCGACGAACCCTTCTCGCTCTATGGCCTGCTGGCCGAAACCGTCGAGACACCCGATGATCGAAGTTGGGTATCGTTTACGCTGCGCAAGGAAGCAGCTTTTTCGGATGGCACGCCGGTAACGGTAGACGATGTGGTTTTCTCCCACGCGCTGCTGCGCGACAAAGGGCGCCCCAATCACCGGTTTTATTACGCTAAGGTCGCGCGGATCGAGAGGATCGGCAGCGACACAATCAAATTTCACTTCAGCGCGGATGGCGACCGGGAAATGCCGCTGATTATGGGCCTGATGCCGATCCTGCCGAAACGCCATGTCAGCCCAGAGTCGTTTGAAAAAACGAGCCTAACAGCACCCATCGGCAGCGGCCCCTATCTGGTTGACAAGATCGATCCAGGCATGCGCATCGCCTACCGCCGAAATCCGAATTATTGGGGACATAGCATCCCGGCCAATCGCGGCCGGTTCAATTTTGACGAAATCCGTTTCGACTATTACCGCGACAGCAATTCACTTTTCGAGGGGTTCAAGAAGGGTCTAATTGACATCCGCTCCGAAACCGATCCCGGACAATGGTCGTTGGCTTATGATTTTCCGGCCGCGAAGGATGGGCGCGTCGAAAAGGAACAATTTGATCTGGCGATCCCGGCCGGCATGTCGGCGCTTGTGTTCAATACGCGCCGGCCGATTTTCGCCGACAAGCGCGTGCGCAAAGCCATCACCCTGCTCTTCGATTTCGAGTGGATGAACAAAAACCTTTATCACGGGCTCTATTCACGCACGCAGAGCTATTTCTCCCGTTCTGAGCTGTCCTCTCATGGCCGGCCGGCGGACGATTATGAACGCAAACTTTTGGCCGCCTTTGCTAATGAGGTCGATCCCGACGTTCTGAACGGAACACATAAAGCGCCCGTCAGCAGCGGAACCGGCCGAAATCGGAGGAACCTGCGTCAAGCGCTCGCTCTTTTCGAGAATGCGGGCTTTGTGCTCAAGGGTGGCAAACTTATCCACAAAGCCAGCCAAAAACCTTTCCGGTTTGAAATCCTCGCCGCGACACGCGCCCAGGAGCGTTTGCTCTTGAGTTTTGCCCGCGCCCTTAAGCGAGCAGGCATAGAGGCCGAGATTCGCCAGGTGGACTCATCACAATATCAGCGGCGCAAGACCTCCTATGATTTCGACATGATCCAAAATCACTGGACGGCTTCTCTTTCACCAGGAAACGAGCAGAATTTCCGATGGAGCAGCAAAGCCGCGGCAACCGAGGGCACATTCAACTTTGCCGGCATTCAAAGCCCCGCCGTCGATGCCATGATCCACGCCTTGCTCGCAGCAAAAAACCGGACTCAATTCGTTTCCGCCGTCAGAGCTCTCGACCGGGTTCTGCTGTCCGGCCGCTACGTCCTGCCGCTGTTCCACTTGCCGCGCCAGTGGGTGGCGCGCTGGAATCATTTGCGCCATCCTGATAAAGCATCATTATACGGCTATCGGCTCGATTCGTGGTGGGCAGAGGCAAGGCCCTAGGGCCAGCCCGCCCGATAAAGCCTAAAAGACTGTAGTGGCAAAAACCGAGGCATGGCAGCGGCGGCATAGCAGGGGACATGTCAACAGATTCAACTCATCCAGAACCCGCGCACGTAGCGGAGCAGCGGACGCTTGACGAACTTCTGCGCTTTTGGGCGGCCCAGCATCCTGAAGCCTCTGCTCTCTCAAACGCGGCAGTAAGCGCCGAATATCAACTTGGCTGCCCGGCTTGGCTGGATTACCGGAGCATTGACGTCATTGTCGACCAACTCGCCAGGCGGTTTCTTACTCACGGGCTGAAACCGGGTGACGCGATCGCTATTCAGCTGCCAAATACAGCCGAGCTTCCCCTCGCTATACTTGGTGCCATGAGGGCCGGGCTCATCGCCTGCCCAGTATCTATGCTGTGGCGCGCCCACGAGATTGAGCAAGCACTGGTGCATATGCCCGTCAAAGGGATCATATCCGTCCATGAGTTTGCCGGATACAGCCATGGCGACATGATGTGCGCACTGGCGGCTCGTCATGTGAATGTCCGCTTTATCTATGGCGTTGGCACTAATTTGGCAGATGGCCAGACACCTATATCGGACCTGTTTGATCCAACCATCTCATATTCAACTGACTTGGACATCTTCAATGAGTTTCCCGAGAATGATTTGGATGATGTCGCTCTGGTCTTATGGACCGTCACATCGGATGGCTTCAAACCGGTCCTATGGTCCCACCGCGAATTGATTGCGGCCGGCCTGCAGCATGTTCTCGCCGCCGATGTGACAATAGCGGACCGCCTCCTCAATCCCTATCCGCTTACGAATATTGTCGGTATCACCGGCCTTTTTGTCCCGTGGCTACTCTCGGGCACCCATCTTAGTCAGCACCATCCATTCGATTACGACGGCTTCCTCCGGCAACTTTGCGATGAAGAGATAAGCTATACGGCCCTACCGGCTCCCATCGCCGAGACTTTGCTGAGAGATGGTGCGCTTGTATCCGGCGAGCTGGAATTAACGCGTCTCGGTTCCGTTGGCTGGCCGGAAGCCAACACAACAATCGCGATAGCGTCCGAAACGCCGCCTGTTCCGGTCTATGATATCCGCAATCTGAATGACATGGCCTGTCACATCACGGCCCGCCATGCAGGCGCAAACCCGGCTGCTCTCGAGCTTGGCGGCGTTCACTCCCTGGATGGCCAGCATGGCCCTCTGGTGCTGCTGGAAACACGCGTGCGTGGCCGCATTCAAGATACAGGATCAAATAGCAGGGCGATGGCCGGTTCACTCTATATACGGGGCCTTTCCGTACCCAACAGCGCAACGTTGACGCAATTGGGTCATATCTCGCGCAACTCATCCAACCCATGGGTGCACACCGGCATTCGCTGCACACTTGTCGAGGATGCAGCAAATAGCGCTCTCTGCGCACCGCCGCATGCCGTCATCTATCATGGCGGGACAGTGTTGCGCGAAGAAGAATTGGATTTGCTCTATGCCGGATATGACGGTTTCGATGACGCCGCGGTATTCGTGGTTGACGACCCGGTCATGGGCAAGCGTATTTTAGCGGCGGCAGTTCCGGCACCAGGCGCTTCTCCGTCGTTGCAAGCGCTCAAATCCTACCTAGAGAATCGCAATGTCGCCCCCTTCAAGCAGCCGGAACAGATTGTTTTGGTGCGGCAAATTCCGCGTGACGAATGCGGCCATGTGCGTCGCGACGCCCTTCTCCAACAAATTTAGAGCCCTTTTCCAGGTTTTTAGCCATGGCGTATTGACGGTGATGAGTTCGAAAATCCGATCAATTTTTCGAACTCGCCGCCGCCATCTTCATGTTGGTTAATGGGTTATTAAGCTTCCGGGCTCAAAAAGATTGAGATCCGAAAATGGGGGGAACCTACAGCCATGAACAGTGCGGCTCGCGTACTCATTGTCGGCGACTCGAAGCCCGCTCAAGAGGACATTGCGAGCGCCCTTCATGAAAAGGGCTTCGAAAGTTATACCGGCGACATCACTCAAAGCGCCGCCGAACTTACTGGGCGGCGGCGGCCTGATGTCGTTATCTTGAACATGGATTCGATCGAAGCGCAGAATAATCCGCGTTCCTTTCTGGCCCTTGCTCAAACCCTTAAAGACAGCACGCTCGCAAGCCGTATGCGCATTATGCTGATCGGCGGCAGTCGCGAGCTGAACATCAATAGCGAACTAACGGCCATCGATGATTTGTTGCTCGGGCCGATACAATCCGCGCAAATCTGTCACCGCGTCAAAGCCCTTGTGCGCCTCAATACCATGCACGAGGAGCTTATCCGCCGTCTGAATACGTCGGCTAAATATGGTGTCGATGCTCCGGAACCCGTCACCCCTCCACGGCAAATCGACAATGCCAAGGTTTTGTTCCTCGGCGATGCGTCAAGCTATGGAATGGCTGAAAATGCTTTGTCGAAAAAAGCAACCCTGGTCGGCGCACTCTCTTTTTCTACCGCGATGGATTATCTCTCGCGCGAGAAATTCGACACGATATTAATGGATGTTGGCGCCAATCCTTCAGCCTGTCTGGAATTTGTCGCAGAGCTGCGCCGCAATTCGCGGATGTTCAATGTGCCGGTGTTGCTACTCGCGGAGAAGTCTGTATTGGACAATCCGCAGGAAGCTTACGGGTGCGGCGTTACGGATATTCTATTCAAACCCGTTCTGGCCAATGAACTCGAATTGCGGACTGTGATGCTTATTCGCGAACTGAGATTTCGCGACACGCTTCGCCATGTCTACTCAGCCGCCAAGCATTTCGCGACAAACGATGCGCTGACCGGTCTTTATAATCGCGGCTTTCTTCTCGAACATCTCGCGCAGATCATCGCCGATACGGAGCGGACCAGTCAGACATTTAGCATCGCCTCCTTCGCCATTCAGAATATAGAGCAAATCAATGCTCTGATGGGCTATGCAGGCGGCGACAGGGTGATCCGGCAAATTGGCGAAGTGATTGGCTATCTGGTCCGGGGCGAGGATTTGGCAACCCGGTATGCCGGGCACAAGTTCGTCGTTGTCCTGCCGGATACACCTCCGGAATTCGCAATGAACGCCGTAAAACGAATTGCCAGTGTCATTCATTACACTGAATTCGCGATCGAAGGTCATCATGCCCCCGTCAATGTGAACCTGTGTACAGGCGTCGCAGGGTACGAATTCGGCGATACGCCCGCGCGTCTGATTGAAAGAGCCTGGTCGGCGGCTCTCGCTTAAATATACAGCCAAGCGCCTCACAAGACCGCCAACGGATACATTCCGCTCTTGCATGCGGCCCCAATGCTCGCTTTATTCCATCCGGTCATTGAGAATGACCGATGGGCGTTCAGGCGCCGCGCAGGCTTGACCACCCATAAGGTGCGGGCCGCGCAGTCGCGCTTGCCAAAGGAAATTATGAGTCAAACATAATTTCCTTTGGTATTGTGCCCTCGTTGGGAGGTGACGACCCGTGACTGCAAAAAAGCTTCGCATTGACATTGTCTCGGACACATTGTGTCCCTGGTGCTTCATCGGAAAGCGGCGGCTGGAGCGCGCCCTTGAGATATTGGGCCAGCCCGATAGGGAAATTTTTTGGCATCCGTTCCAGTTGGATGCCACGATCCCACCCGAGGGAATCGACCGGCAGCTTTATTTAACCCGCAAATTTGGAGAGGAAGGCGCCAAGAAAGTCTATGCGCGCGTTGAGCAAGCGGGTGCTGAGGAAGGCATCGCTTTTGCCTTCGATAAGATTCGCAAGTCTCCCAATACGCTCGATTCGCACCGGGTCATTCGCTGGGCGACGCTTGAAAACAAACAAAATGAGGTCGCTGAGAGGCTCTTCTCGCTCATCTTTGTCGAGGGCGCAGATATTGGCGATAAAGACGTGCTCGCAGGCGCGGCTCGCGATGTGGGTTTGGACAGCGATGAGGTTTGCCAAAAGCTTCAAAGCGATGTGGATTTAGAGGATGTCAAACGCGAAGTGGAGGAAGCCCACAAGCTCGGCATCGGCGGAGTGCCTGCCTTTATCATCGCCAATGCGGGCCTGATTAACGGTGCTCAGCCCGCGGAAGGCCTTGCCGAGGCGATAACGCAAATTACAGCAGAGCAAGCGCAGCAAGGCGCGGCGGAATAACAGTCAGACTCTCATTCGCCGCTTACGCAGCGCATTTCGCACCACTAGCGATGTCCGCCAGACGCTTAACGAGGAGCCGCGTACCCTCAAGACGCTCGTCGGACGTCTCCCAATTCGCCCTGAATATCAGCTTGTGATCCGGTTGAATTTTGACAACATCCGGGCTCTCCATCACCAAGGCGATCAAGCCTTCGGGGTTGGCAAAGCTCTTATTTCTAAAGGTGAAGACCGCACCCTTTGGACCAGCGTCGACCTGCTCAACACCGGCTTGCCGGCAAAGGCTCTTAATGCGCACAATATCAAGCAGATGTCTGACCTCTTCGGGCAGCGCACCAAACCTATCGACCAACTCCGCCGCAAATTCCTCAATATCCTCTCCCGTTTCGATCTTTGAGAGACGCCGGTAAAGACCGAGGCGCGACTGCAGATCGGGAACATATTTTTCCGGAATCAACACAGATGTTCCAATGGCAATTTGCGGCGACCATTGATCCTCGGCCTGCAAACCATCGCCGCCCCGAAGTGCCGCGACGGCATCCTCAAGCATCGACTGGTAAAGCTCGAAGCCGACCTCCTTGATATGGCCAGATTGCTCCTCCCCCAGCAGATTTCCGGAACCGCGAATATCCATGTCGTGACTGGCCAGCGAGAACCCCGCGCCAAGCGTATCCAGCGATTGCAAAACTTTGAGCCGCTTTTCGGCCGTAGGCGTCAATTTCGCATTCGCCGGAATTGTGAAAAACGCGTAAGCCCGGATTTTGGACCGGCCAACACGGCCCCGTAATTGATAGAGCTGCGCTAAGCCGAACATATCCGCCCGGTAGACGATCAGCGTATTCGCCGTCGGAATATCCAGCCCCGATTCAACGATCGTCGTGGACAAAAGGACATCATACGACCGGTCGTAAAATGCATTCATGACGTCCTCAAGCTCACCGGGCGCGATTTTTCCATGCACCCGCGCTACTTTCAATTCAGGCACATGTTCGGTGAGGAAGGCGCTTGCTTCATCCAGATCCGAAATGCGCGGACACACGAAGAAGCTCTGTCCGCCGCGATAGCGCTCACGCAGCAGGGCTTCGCGCAAAATGACAGGATCAAACGGTGTAACGAACGTGCGGACAGCCAACCGGTCCACGGGCGGCGTCGTTATCAGCGAGAGTTCACGAACGCCCGAGAGCGCCAATTGCAAGGTCCGGGGAATTGGCGTCGCCGTCAACGTCAGGACATGAATGTCCTCGCGCATTTGTTTCAGACTTTCCTTATGCTGCACACCGAAATGCTGCTCCTCGTCGATAATCAGCAATCCAAGATCTGCGAATTTGATCGATTTGCCGAGAAGTGCGTGGGTGCCGATCACAATATCGAGTTCGCCCGATGCGATATCCTTCTTCGCTGTGGCAAGATCACGGGCCGATACCAATCGGGAGACTTGCGCGATACGCACTGGCAAACCTTGAAACCGCTCTAAAAAGGTTTGCGTGTGCTGGCGCGCAAGCAAGGTCGTCGGCACGACAACAGCAACCTGCTTGCCCGCCATAACCGACACGAGCGCGGATCGAAGGGCAACTTCGGTTTTGCCGAAGCCAACATCACCACAGATCAGACGATCCATCGGCCGACCGGCCGCCAAATCGTCAAGCACCGCCGCGATGCTCGTCTCCTGGTCCTCGGTTTCCTCGTAGGGAAAACGCGCGCAAAACTCCTGGTAAAGCCCGTCCGGCGGCGTCATCACCGGTGCTTCCCGCAACGCGCGCGCGGCGGCGACCTTGAGAAGTTTTTCCGCCATATTGCGAATGCGTTGTTTCAGCCTTGCCTTGCGGCTTTGCCAACCGCTGCCGCCAAGCCGGTCAAGTTGGGCGCCAGTGTCGTCGCTGCCATAGCGCGTCAAAAGCTCGATATTCTCAACCGGCAAATAGAGCCGGTCACCGCCGTGATAAATAAGCTCCAGGCAATCGTGGGGAGCGCCCGCCGCCTCGATGGCTTTAAGGCCCTCGAAGCGGCCGATCCCGTGATCAGCGTGAACAACAAGATCGCCAACGCCGAGACTTGCCACTTCCGACAAGACTTCGCTGCCACGTTTGGCGCGGCGCCGTCGCCGGATGAGCCGATCGCCCAGAATGTCTTGCTCGCCGATAATTGCAAAATTCGGTGTTTCAAACCCTGTCTCAACGCCAAGCACAGCAAATGCGAGTTGCGTAGCCGGTAATTTTAAGACCTCCTGCCATGACTCGACCAGTTGCCCTTCAGGAGCACCATGATCCGCCAAGAGCGCCTTCAACCGTTCCCGAGCCCCCGCCGACCAACATGCGATAACCACCTGCTTGCCCGCGGCTTGCAAGTCGCGAATATGCCGGGTCACTGCATCGAAAACTTGAGCGGCATCCGTCTTGCGCTCCGCCGCGAACGCCCTACCCTGACGGCCCTTAAAAGACATCACGTCAAGACCACCGGTCTTGTCCGGCACCTCGAACGCGGTAAAGAAGCGGACCGGCTTGGTCTCAAGAAGTGAGCTCCACTCATGGTCCTCAAGAAAAAGATCTTGCGGTGGAACCGGGTTATAGGGCGGCGCCCCAAACGAATTTTGCTCAAGCGCGTCAACCCGCGCCTCATAATGATCCCGCACCTGTTCGAGACGGCGCGCTCTCGCATCCTCTGCGAGGTGATCGAAGGTCACCGTCGCGCCCGGAATATAGTCGAAAATGGTTTCAAGCTTTTCGTAGAAAAGCGGCAGCCAATGTTCCGCACCCTGGTAACGGGCCCCGGTTGATATCGCTTGATAGAGCGGATCTTCTCGCGTCACCGTGCCAAACAGTTCCACATAACGTAACCTGAAACGGCTCACCACATCCCCACCGCCGGGAATTTCTGAGACCGGCAGCAGAGTTAATTTTTCGACCGCGCTGCTGGTGCGCTGCGTCGCCGGGTCGAAGGCACGGATCGATTCCAGCGTATCGCCGAAAAAATCCAGCCGCACTGGGCGTCCCCGCCCTGGCGGGAAGATATCGAGAATGCCACCGCGAACGGCGAATTCGCCCAGTTCCATGACGGTCCCGGTGCGCAAAAATCCACTTGCTTGAAGGCGTTGGACAAGGGCATCCATGCCCGTCACGTCGCCGGGCTTGAGACGCAACATGGCAGAACAGATGGTTTCCCTTGGCGGTACGCGTTGCAAAACAGCATTCACAGTGCTTAGAACGATGAGAGGTTGTTTCCGGCGATTATTCGCAAGCTGTGCCAACGCGGCAATACGGCGGCCGGAAATCTCGGCGTTCGGCGACACGCGGTCATAAGGGACACAGTCCCAAGCCGGAAAACTGATGATGCGAACGCCAGGCGCAAAAAATTTGAGACATGCTCTGAGCGATGCGAGGCGTTTATCGTCCCTTGCAATATGAAGAAGTACAGCGGCTTTGCCCGCTTCTGTTTGCTCCTCATTGCGGACGAGATCAGCAAGGACAAGTGCGTCCAATCCTTCCGGGACTCCGGCCAGGATCATATGTTTCGCGCCCTCCACCCGTCCCGACGCCATGGTGCGGTCACCGCTCGCTTCAACACTCATTGCTCAACCAATATTTGACGATGCCCCACATTCCGGCCACACCCGCTCAAGTTTCCAATCCGTGGAAACGGCGAACTCGTTTAACGATTGCCTGGAGATCCTGATCGCCCCCTTTTTGATCATTTATGAGCCATTTCTCGACATCCGGATCCGGCAAAGCAAGCAATTTTTCGAATGATCCCAGGTCATCCACGCCCATCGATTGCAACTCCGCCTCCGCGAAACGGCCCAGCATCCAATCCATCTCCTTGGTGCCACGATAAAAGGCACGGTAAAATGCCCGTCGGCGGCGGATTATCAATGAATCGGCATCGCTGGTCATTCCGTTAGATTTTACAGAAGCCTTTATGGTTTTCAGGCTGCACCCTCTCCTGCACATGATATAATGACCTGAAGGGGCTCTGTCAGCCTTCTAGTTTAGCTTGTGTCATTGTGTCCTAACGCGTCCCACCCGGCCGGAATGCCGGACCAATTTCAACCAATGTTTTCGATTACCCGCTCGCCCTACTATGCGGCCTTCCATTCTTAATCCATTATTTGCCGACGCGGTCACTCTCGACGGGATAGGGCCGCGCTTTTCCGTATTGCTCAAAAAACTTTTCAACATGCCCGCCGAAGGCCACACCCCACATATACTCAATCTATTATGGCATATGCCGACGGGTGTCATTGACCGGCGTCATCAACCAAAAATTGCGGGCGCTTTTCCGGGACAAATCGCCACGCTGGCTGTCCAGATTTTGAAGCATAAGGCACCGCACGGCCGCAGCCGGGCACCTTATCGGATTCAATGTGAGGATGAGTCCGGCCGTCTCGACCTGATTTTCTTCCATGGCGACAAACGCTATCTCACCAAGACTCTGCCGGTTGGCGCGCTGCGCTATGTCAGCGGCCGTGTCGAGCGTTATGGCGATCAACTGCAAATGCCGCATCCTGACTATATTGTTGATGCGGATGAGTTCGAGACGTTGCCATTGATCGAGCCGGTTTACCCGCTCACCGCCGGTCTCTCCGGCAAAATTCTTGGAAAAGCACTTCAGCAAGCCCTTGCAAAACTGCCCAAACTGCCGGAATGGCAAGACGCCGCTTGGCTCAAAAAAATGGGTTGGGCGGACATAAACGCGTCGCTCACCGCACTGCATCGCCCTGAGGACGAAGCGGATATTTCTCCGGTGGCGCCGCCGCGCCAGCGTCTCGCCTATGACGAGCTTCTCGCCAACCAGCTTGCACTCGCGATCGTCCGCTCAACACTTAAAAAAGAGGCCGGACGCGCTCTGGAAGGCGATGGCCATATCCGCGCGAAAATTCTCAAGACGCTCCCCTTCGCGCTGACCGCATCTCAGGAAGAGACGCTGAAGGAGATTGCCGCCGATATCGCTGCGCCCCATCGGATGTTGAGACTTCTCCAAGGTGACGTCGGAAGCGGCAAAACTGTCGTCTCCCTAATGGCAATGGCCATTGCAGTTGAAGCCGGCGCCCAGGCAGCCCTCATGGTGCCGACAGAGGTCCTTGCCCGCCAGCACCTCAACACGCTTCAGCCCTGGGCGGATCAGGCCGGTCTTCGGCTCGCCCTCCTCACTGGCCGGGAGAAAGGCGTGAGCCGCAGGCAGATCCTGACACTGCTCGCCGAGGGCAAGATTGATATTCTTATCGGCACCCACGCCCTCTTTCAGCACGACGTTGAATTCAAGGATCTCGCCTTGGCGGTGATCGACGAGCAACATCGTTTCGGCGTTCATCAACGGCTTGCCTTGCAAAGCAAGGGCCGTGGCGGGGGTGCAAATGTGTTGGTGATGACAGCAACTCCAATCCCCCGCACGCTGCTTCTCACTCACTATGGGGATATGGACGTCTCCAAACTCACGGAAAAGCCGGCGGGCCGTAAAGCAATCAAAACCGTCGCTATCCCTCATGATCGGCTCGAGGACGTATTGAGCGCCGTTGGCCGGGCGATGGGCGAAGACGCCCAAATTTATTGGGTATGTCCGTTGGTGGAAGGGTCGCAAAAAATTGACTTGGCCGCTGCGGAGGAGCGCTACGCCCATTTGAAACAACGTTTTGGCTCAGCCGTCGGCCTTGTGCATGGGCAATTGAAAGGCACCGAAAAGGATACGGTGATGGCCGCATTCGCCGCCGGTGAGCTTTCCATATTGGTGTCTACGACCGTTATCGAGGTCGGCGTCGACGTGTCCAATGCGTCGGTGATGGTGATTGAGCACGCAGAGTGTTTTGGACTGGCGCAATTGCATCAGTTGCGCGGCAGGGTCGGACGGGGTGAAGCACAATCGACATGCTTATTGCTCTATCAATCGAATTTGAGCGAGACAGCGCGCTCCCGGCTTGAAATCATGCGGCAAACGGACGATGGATTTCTCATTGCCGAAGAGGATTTGCGGTTGCGTGGGGGCGGCGAGGTTCTCGGCACGCGGCAAAGTGGTATACCGGAATTTCAACTGGCGAACGTGCCGGGTTTTGAGGACCTCTTAAGCGTCGCCCGCGATGACGCCAAACTCATCCTCGAGCAAGACCCCACCTTCTCCACCGCGCGAGGCGAAGCGCTCCGGCTTCTTCTATATCTTTTCGAATGCGATGAGGCGATCCGGCTGTTTCAAGCCTAGAGCATTTTCAGGAAAAGTATGCGCGGTTTTGCGCCCGGAAAATGCGTAAAAACAAAGAGCTAGAGTTTTAGCAACTCAACTAGCTTCGGCTTTGGGAACATTTTCCTGTTCCTTCTTGTGCGTCCGGCCATTGCGGCGCTTCGGCCGACGCTCTTCGGCGAGCTTATGAAGTTTGGTCTGAACGTCCGGCTCCACGAGACCTGCCGAAATGACCATCTTCGCGGCGTCCTCAACGCTCATATCAAGCACGATGACGTCTTTCTTCGGGACAAACAGAAGATAGCCGGATGTCGGATTAGGTGTCGTTGGCAGAAATACGCTCACCAAGTCGTCATTTTGGGTTTTTGCGGCGATCTCGCCTTCCGTCGCCTTCGAAACGAAGACCACAGCATAAAGCCCTTTGCGCGGATACTCGATCAGTCCCACCTGTTGAAAACTGCCACTGCTTTGGGACAGAATGGTTTCGAAAATTTGTTTGAGGGCCCGGTACACATTGCGGACAACCGGCATACGGCCAAGCAGCATTTCGCCATAGCTCAGCAATGTCCGGCCAAACAGGTTTGCCGTGAGTGCTCCGATAATCATCAAGCCGAAAATGGCGAACACCAAACCAATTCCGGGGATCGAAATCTGAAAATAGGTGTCTGGATTGTAGATGGCTGGGAGCAGCGGTTTCACCCAGTTATCAATCAAATTGACGAACCACCAGACGATATAAAGCGTGATACTGACGGGGCCGACAACGATCAAACCGGTGAAAAAATAGTTGCGCAATCGCGTGCTGACACCAGGCTCGGCGGTATCCTCGGTGCGTTCGGCAAGCTTAGCCAGGCTGGCAGGCTGGTCCTCATTTCGTCCGGATTGGCCGCGCCCGCCTTTAGCTGGTGACTTTTCTTGATCTTTCTTGGTACCCATCCGAAGTGACCTAATTCTTTTTAAGCAGGATTCAAGGATAACCGAAAACAGTGAACGGTCACTAACCGAATGGCTAACAGGCCCTTAATCCGTCAGAACGTCTCTATCCGTCAGAATGGCTCTGAATTCTCTGAAAGGGCTCTAGAATAGCTTATCTCAGGAAAAAATTATCAGCACACAGGCAATTGGATTAATCGCACGCAATTCCAAATCAGCGCGAGACGATGAAGCAGTCCAAACCGCTCTTTTTGAACGATTTGCAGAGCGCCTGCGTTTCATCCTTGTCCGCGAATGGGCCGATCTGGACGCCATACGCACCGCCATCAGCAACATTTCGAAACTCAGGATCCCACCCGGTTAAAAGAGTCCTGTGCTTGGCGACCAGCTGACGCCAAGTCTGCTTTGCATCTGTTTTGGATGAAACGGCCGCCAATTGAATACGATATCCCGTGAACAGATCGTTCGCGGTCGTTTTGGGAGGGCTGACCGCTGCGACTTTCGTGGATCCGGTCCAGGTGCCGCCGGAAACAGCGGCACTGCGTTTGGCTGAAACCTTAGAGGTCCGGGTGCGGCGGGCGTTTCTGCTTTGTGGCGCATCGGAGTCAAACGTCGAGATCGAAGGAAATGCAGAAGACAGCTCTTCACGCGAAGCCAAACCAAAAACTCTCCGTTTGCTCGGTTTGGCAACATCGGTCTGCCAACCGGACGGCGTGGGATTGGTCGCGCTGACAGTCGCTCCCGCGCTTGGTTTTGTCTTCGAAACAGAACGCGACGCAGACGCTGTTTTCGCCGCAGGTGCGGGCTTCACAGCGGTTGCACTTGGCTGATCTTTCCCGCGCGATCGCAGTTTCCTAATAAATCCTGCTAGGCCACGTTTGCGGGTTTTCGACGCCTTATTCTCTGATTTAGCGGGCTGACTAGCAACAGCCGTTTGCCAACTGCCGTTTGCCGCCTTTTTTTGCGAATGCGGTGTTGGTTTGCTTTGCGTTGGCTTGCTTGCCGTTTGACGACTTCCGGCCCGTTTTAAGTCCGAAGCCGCTTGCCGCTTCTGGCCAACAGCTTTGTATGCGAGCGACCGGTTGCGCAAAGCTTCGCTACGATCTTTCGGCGACAATTTCTTAAGCCAAAGCGCTTTCGTAAGATCAGCAATGGCGTGCGCTGGTTTGCCGTCATTCCGATAGGCTGCGCCACGTTGATAAAGCACTTTGGCAAGTGCCGTCGTCGACAGAGACTCTGACGTCATGGATTTGGTAAAGGCACTAATCGCTTTCGCGTAATTGCCGGCTGCTAACTCCTTATTGCCGGTCGCCAACGCACTGTCAGCGACGAGCTTGGACTGGCCAAGAGTTGGCACTGTCCCAATAGCAAGCAGGACACCAATTGTGATTACAGTTGTCGAAATTCGCAGAGTGTTCATTTCAATCGCTTTATAGCGTTTCGTGACTATAGCGTCTGATGAATGCTGGCTCACCTGCCGAATCAATGAACCTACAAATCCAGCATACAAATCAGGCAGATCCTTGACCAACGATATGCCACTTTTACTACTCCACAGTCACGGATTTCGCGAGATTCCGCGGTTGATCCACATCTGTCCCCATAAAAACCGCAACATGATAGGCCAGAAGCTGCACTGGAACCGCGTAAATCAGTGGATTCGTAAAGGAATGTGCCTTGGGGATTTGGATTGTCGCCATCGTCTTGCAATCTTTCGCCGCGGATTCCGAATCAGTCAGCAGGATAATTTGCCCGCCGCGGGCGGCGACTTCTTGCATATTCGATATTGTTTTCTCGTAAAGTTCGTCCACCGGCGCGACAACAATGACCGGCATCGTTTCGTCGATAAGGGCAATTGGGCCATGTTTGAGTTCGCCGGCCGCGTAGCCTTCCGCATGAATGTATGAAATCTCTTTAAGCTTTAATGCGCCCTCAAGGGCAATCGGATAGTTGATGCCCCGCCCCAAATAAAGAACGTCCTTGGCTCTCGATAAGGACTGCGCGAGATTTACGTAAACGCTTTCATTCCGCAATATTGTCGAAATATGACGCGGAACCTCCATGAGCGCATCGACAAGCTCTCGCTCCAGAGCTTCATCGATATGCCCGCGTGCCCGGCCGATCGCAATCGTGAGGCAGGCCAGCACCGTCATCTGACAGGTAAATGCCTTCGTCGACGCGACGCCAATCTCCGGGCCGCCAAGTGTTGGCAATATGGCATCGGATTCCCGCGCGATCGAGGACCCCTGAACATTAACGATCGACACGACATTTTGCTCTTTTTCGCGGCAATAGCGAAGCGTTGCGAGCGTATCCGCCGTCTCACCGGATTGCGAAACAAATAAGGCGAGCCCGCCCGGCTCGAGCGGTACATTCCGGTAGCGGAATTCGGAAGCGATATCGATTTCCACTGGCAGCGACGCCCAGCGCTCCAACCAATATTTGGCAACGAGGCCAGCATAATAGGCTGTACCGCAAGCTGAGATGCTGACACGCTTCAACGACTTTAGATCGATTCCGATATCGGGAAGCTCGACACGCCCCTCTGCAATATTGAGATAGTGCGCCAATGTATGGCTGACGACCTCTGGCTGTTCGTGGATCTCCTTCGACATAAAGTGACGGTGATTGCCTTTATCGACAAGAAACGTCGTTCCCACGGATTTCAAAACCGGACGGGTCACGTTGCTCCCTTCGCGATTGAACACCGTCACGCCACGCCGCGTAAGAACAGCCAAATCGCCATCATCGAGGTAGGTAATTGAATCCGTAAACGGCGCAAGCGCTATTGCGTCGGAGCCCAAATACATTTCGCCATCGCCATAGCCGATTGCCAAGGGACTGCCTTGCCGCGCTGCGATCATGAGGTCGTCTTCCCCATCGAAGATAATAGCTAAGGCGAAGGCACCTCTGAGTTGTTCCAAACACTTATGGACAGCTTTCTGAGGATCAAGTCCCGCCTTAATCTCCGCGCTGATCAAATGAGCAATGACTTCGGTGTCTGTGTCTGTCGTAAAGCGCACCCCGCGCCCTATCAGACTGTCGCGCAGTTCTTGAAAGTTTTCGATAATTCCATTATGGACCACAGAGACCTTATCGGTCATATGCGGATGGGCATTATTCTCCGTCGGCGCGCCGTGAGTGGCCCAGCGTGTGTGCCCTATACCGATATTGCCGCTCAAGGGTTCCTCGGCAAGACGATTTTCCAAATTTCGGAGTTTGCCCTCCGACCGTCGGCGGTCGAGCCGGCCGCCTTCCAGGGTTGAAATACCCGCTGAATCATAACCGCGATATTCGAGGCGCTTGAGAGCATCCAGAATGGCCGGCGCCACAGCGTCCTGACCGATAATTCCGACAATCCCACACATACCCCAAAATCCTTTAGCGAGTCTGTTGTCTAGAGCCCGTAGTTTTTAAGCATTTGCCGGGCGGAAAACCGGACACATCCCCGCCTTCGCGGGGACATGCTTTTCCTGGAAATGCGCTAGAGCGAGAGCCGTGTCTGTTGGGATCGAATATTCGCTCTATCATTATTCTTCAGCATGATCTTGTCGCAAAATCAGCAACCCCTTTTGCGCTTCCTGCTCTGGTGGCGCCAAATAACACCTCTTGCCGAGTTATCGGCAAAGCGCCGATGACGCAAATCACGAGCTATTTCGCACTATTGCGTTTCTTTGCTGCAATTCTCTCATTGTGCGCCCGGAATTTCAGCGCCCAATCCTCTCGCTCCGTTCGTGGCGCACGAGTGACAACGAGCGAATTCGCCGGGACATCCTTGCTGACGACGCTGCCCGATCCGATATAAGCCCCGTCGCCAATATTAATAGGTGCGATCAACGCACTGTTCGAACCAATGAATGCCCCAGCACCAATATCCGTTTGATGCTTGTGGAAGCCATCATAATTGCAGATGATCGTCCCAGCTCCGACATTAGCACCGCTGCCAACGCGCGCATCGCCAATATAGGTTAAATGGTTGACCTTCGCGCCACGCTCGATGACGGACTTTTTCACCTCGACGAAATTTCCAATCTTAACGCTTTCACCCAGATCGGCGCCCGGACGCAGCCGTGCATAGGGGCCAATTTCAGCTCCGGGTCCAATGCGGGCGTTTTCCATGTGGCAAAATCCATGAATGACCACGCCGTCCTCCACTCTAACGCCCGGACCGAAGAAGACGTTCGGCTCAATCAGAACGTCTTGGCCGATTTCCGTGTCAAAGCTCAAATGGACGCTATCCGGATCGATGAGCGTCGCGCCGCCATCCATGACAGCGATGCGCAAACTGCTTTGCAGCAGAGCCTCCGCCGCCGCGAGCTGGCGACGGGTGTTGATGCCAAGCACTTCTTGCTCGTCGCAGGTCACAGTCGATCGTTTGATACCATCGGAGCGGGCAATCTCGACAGCATCGGTAAGGTAATATTCACCCTTGGCATTGCTGTTTCCAATTCGATCGAGAAGACCGAGCATAATATCGCTTCGAAAGCCGATAACGCCTGAATTACAAAATGTGATCTTCCGCTCTTCTGGGCTCGCATCCCTATGCTCGCGAATGGCTGAGAGCTCACCATTGCCATCCATCAGCAATCGCCCATAGCCAGATGGGTCATCCGCGTCGAAACCCAGTATGGCGACACCGGCCCCTGCCTCGAGGGCGGCACTCATCCGCTCCAGCGTCTGTGTCGTTAGCAGTGGCGTGTCGCCGTAGAGTACAATGACATGGCCTTGAAAATCATCAATCGCCTGACGCGCCGCCAGCACCGCATGGGCTGTGCCAAGCCGCGGGTCTTGAACAAATATTTGCGTGTTGGGATCAAACTGGAGCGCATAATCGCGAACCGCGTCCATCTGCGGAGCAACGACAAGGGCATTTTTGACTGCTCCCGCCGCTTTCGCCGTTTCCATGACGTGCCCGAGCATCGATCGGCCAGCCAGAGCATGAAGGACTTTGGGCAGACGAGACTTCATACGCGTGCCTTGACCGGCCGCCAAGACGAGCGTGAGCAATGAGGTGTTTGTCATCTCACTTTTTGCTGTTCGGTTGAATTTCCAAGACCGCCTTCTAGAGTGCTTCCGGATAAAGTGGAAACCGGTTTTCCGATAAGAAGCACTTAAAATCAAAGAACTGGGGTCTGCTTTTGATTCAATCAAAAACGAAAAGACCCTAGGCCCTATTGACCTTCAGCACGCATTCGCCACCAACTCTGACAAATATGATAGTCACCGCGCGTTCTTACGGTCAATTCTAGATCAAGCCGACGCTCAAAACCATAGTGGCGATATCGGTGGCGCAATAAAATTTGATGCCAAGCCGTTCAGAAAAAACGAAATTCCTGTGTACCTGACACGATCAATTGACCCCATAACACGACTCAGACAAGCTCCCGCCATATTTGAAAATCGGTGGGCTCAAACGGACGCTAGTCGGACTGTATTGTGTCCTGTGTTACGTGGCGTTCCAGGAAGCGGGGACTATTATGGGAGCGGCATCGCGACACTTGCGCTCGCTTTCCCGTATTCACGTGATTTATATGGCCACTTGGGCCGGGCTAGCGACCGGCGCAATGCTCTATATTGCGGGTTTCGCACTCTCTGCATTGTCCGGGGCACACACCAAAGAACTTTACCTAGCCGGTTCACAAACGATTGCACTCACCGCACCGCAATCCGATCTCCGTCAATCGCGAGCCGAGGCAATTGCGGAACTTGCAAACCGAAGCGCCTCCACATTCCGGATCGATGTTCAAGAGGTTCGGGAGCAAGTCAACGCGTTGATGTTGCGGCTGGAAACGGTCGAAACCAATACCAACAAGATCAACAAGAAAATTGCCGGACTTGGAGTCAATTTCAGCCCCCTCACAACTGCTGCACTACCGGCACCAAGCGCCCGTTCGGCCATCTCTTCCGCGAAGCTGACCAAGAAAATGACCGGCGGCAGTCAAAATCCAAAACACGTCGCCGCATTGCCACCGGGGATCAACGTCCGCACCGTCCCTCTACCGGATAGCGGATTTGGAGACACATCTGAGCGCCCGCCGGTGTTAATGGTTGCGATGCGGCCTATGGCAAACCGCATCATATTTGGCGTCCATCTTGGATCCGGAAATTCTATCGATATGGTTCGCTCCGAGTGGAACATCATTCGCGCACGCTATGCCACATATCTCTCGGAACTCGAAGGGCGCTATCTCAAGGAACCGGCAGCGAACAAGACAGCCTTTCAGCTCATCGCCGGGCCGTTCACGAATGCCGCGGAAGCCATTCGACTCTGCGTGCGGATACAGGCCGGGAAATCCTTTTGCAAAGCAACGATATTTGCGGGTAAGTCGCTCTAGCCAATTTGCTGCGTGAATAGACTTATCCCGCCTAAGCTGTCGGGCTCCATCCCATCAAGAACATCGGAACCCTAACCGCCCAGGAACAAGCGGCCGACATCCGGGTCGGCGAGGAGATCGTCGCCCGTACCGGCTTTGGCCAATTCCCCATTGACCAGAACATAGCCGATATCCGCGAATTCGAGCCCCTTTTTCGCGTTTTGCTCGACCATGATGATGGTTTTCTCTTCGACATGCTGCAGATCGTGAAGGATTTCGAAAACCATATCGATGAAACGGGGCTCTAGACCGATGGACGGCTCGTCCACAAGCAGCACCTCAGGATTCATCACCAACGCACGCGATATCTCCAACAGCCGGCGCTCGCCGCCCGATAGCACTTTTGCTTGATGTTTCCGGCGCTGTGCGAGCCGTGGATATTTTTCGAATACGCGCTCCGCCGCCTCCTTGGCGTCGTCGGACGAATCCATCAAATAGCCGCCCATCCAGAGGTTTTCCTCGACCGTCATACCTGGGAAGACAGATTTGTCCTGGAGAATATAGGCGATACCCGCCCGCTTGAGCTTGTCGCTCGACGACAATCCGGTCACATCGACCTTGTCTTCTCCGTCTCCAACCCGGATTTTCCCGGAAAAAATATTATTAAACCCAAAGATTGCATGCAGGATCGTGGACTTGCCTGCGCCGTTTGGACCGATGAGGCAGAGAGATTGTTTGCGCCCGACCCTGAGATCAAAATCGTGAATGATCTCCATCTTTCCGTAGCCGCAACGAAGATTTTCAATCGACAAGAATGCATCTTTACCGGCAAGGGCATCGAGCCGGTCGATTGAAATTTCCTCGGCAATTGCGGCGGCTTGCCGCGTCACCTCTTCGACGGAAATGACCGTTTCGACCGAACCTTGATGGTAACCGCCTGCTGCTTCTTGCGAGCTCGTCTCCGCACTCTTATTTTGCTCGACAGCGGTTTTGCCCGATGTGTCCACGTTCAATGCGCTCCAAGATAGGCGTCAATGACGCGTTGATCATTTTGGATTTTCTCTGGCGGGCCCGACGCAAGAAGCTCACCATGAGCCAGGCAGTAAATTTCGTGAGCCAAATTCATGATGACACGCATATTATGTTCAATCACGAACAGCGTAATCCCAAATTCCGAATTTGCCCGTTTGAGCCGGTCGATGAGCCCATTGATAAGTGTGGGATTAATACCCGCCGTCGGTTCGTCGAGAAGGAGAATCTCCGGCTCGTTCATGAGCGCCATTGCAAATTCAAGAAGCTTTTGCTGACCGAAAGAAAGATCGCCAGATGGCAATTTACGCTTTTGATAGAGGCCGACAAATTCGAGCAAATGTTCAGCCCTCTCCCGGTGCTCATGCCCATACGGTCTGAACATATCGCCAAATGAAGCATTCCTGTGCGGCACGGAAATCAGCATATTGTTGATGCCGCTCAGTTTGCCGTAGATCCGCGTCTGCTGAAAGGTCCGGACCATTCCGAGGCGTGCAATCTGCTGCACGCGCAATTTCGAAATCTCTTTGCCCTTGAACTTGATTGATCCTTCATCGATCGGATGATAACCGACGATCGAATTGAAGAGCGTCGTCTTTCCCGAACCGTTCGGCCCAATTAATCCTGTGATCTGGCCGGGCGCCACATCGATTGAGATATCCCGGTTTGCGACGACACCGCCGAAGGTTTTCGTCACACCGCGAACTTCAATCAGGTTACTCACACGCCTCGCCCTCTGGCTCTGTCATCTGCCGTGTCGGCCACCAAAGAGCGGTCAACCTCAATACCGAAAAGATCCGGCCATTTTTCTTGCATCCACCCGACGATACCCTGCTGGAAGAACATGATATTGAGGATAATAATCACGCCCAGAGCAACCCACTGCCAGCCAAGGAAATAGGTCCAAGTGGTTTCCTTGATGATATGAAATAGAACAGCGCCGAGGACCGGTCCCCACATGGTGCCCTTGCCGCCGAGCAGCGCCATGGCGACCATGAAGATGCCAAACGTTATCACCGGAAAAGCAACTTCGAGCGGTTCTATAAAGCCGGTCATATTGCCGAAAAGACCGCCGGCGATGCCCAGAAAAAACGCCGAGATCGCCCAGGCCACCGTCTTGTGGCGGAGCGTGTGGATCCCCATCGCCTCGGCCTTTTCCTCGTCATCCCGTATGGCGTTGATGGCCAGGCCGAACCGTGTCGAATAAAGCCATTTGAGAAAGGCGAACGTGGCAACCGCCGTCCCAAAACAGAGCGCATAATAGAAGAAGGCCTTGCCATCGCCGCTGCCTGGATAAACGGGTATTGGGATTCCGCCACCGCCGCCGACCCACTCCCAGGCGCCGACGAGCTCGCCTGCCCCAAGTGCTATGCCCAGCGTTCCGATCGCAAAATAGGGGCCCCGGAGGCCAAATACGATCCACCCAAGCATGACCGCCAACACAGATGCACCAATCGCGGCCAGCACCAGCCCTACCGCAACACCGATGTAATATTGTTCCGTGCTGAATTCGAACTGTCCGCCATCCGATGATGACGTATAGGCTCCAACATCGGTGAACAGCCCAATTTGCGTCACCGTGCAGATATACATGCCAGCGCCGAAGAAGAAGATATTACCGAGCGAGTTATATCCCATCTGGCCGCCCACTAAGTCCCAGGTCTGAGCGAACAGCACCATCAGCCAGAGGACAGCGATTTGGTACGTGTAATTGGGAAAGATGATGGGCGCGACGATACCGAAAACGAGGATTGCGGCATACATCATTACGTCGTTGCGCGTAATCCTGCGGCGCGCGGTTCCACTTGCCGCTTCTCGAACGGCCAAGCTTGCTGTTGTCGTATCTGTTGTCATGCCAATGCCTGCCTCCGGCGGCTCATGAGTGCCTGCCGCCAAATCAGAACAAGAAGAAGGATGCCGACGACCGTGGCTTGTTGAAGTTCGGCGCCGAGTATGAACCCGCCAAATTGTTCAGCAACACCGATGCCGAAGGCCGCCAAGATAACGCCCGGCAAATTCCCGAACCCTGCGGCGGTAACAATCACAAATGACCGAATAGAATGCGTGAGCCCATAGAAGGGCTGTATCACCCAGATCATTGAGATCAAGACGCCGGCGGCGGCGCATATGGCACAATTTAGGGCATAGGTGAACGCATAAACGCGGTCGGTATCGATCCCCATGACACGTGCAGCCCGCGCATCCTGCGCCGTGGCGCGGATCGCCTGACCCATGCGGCTGTTCTTCATGAAAAGCACGATAAGGGACGCGAGCACACAACAAATCACGAAAGATACAAACCTAATCTCCGAGACGGTTACGGCACCATCGAAAAAGCTCCGCGTTTCCAAACCAGATTGCGCAATTTGAACCTCTGGGCCAAATGCAAGATTGAGCCCTTGCTGGATGACGATAGCGAGACCGAATGTTGCCAGCAGAGAGGTAAACATGTCCTTGTCCACCACTCTGGAGATAATAACCCGGTAGATCACCCAGCCGAACCCAAACATCACCACGACGGCAACGGGCATTGCAAGGATTGGATGAATTCCGATTGTACCTGCATACCAAGCGAAATACCCGCCCATGATGACGTACTCGCCTTGGCATAGGTTTTTCACGTTCATCACGCCCCAAACGAGGGCTAGACCGTAACCGGCGAGTGCAAAGATCGCGCCGATAAAAATCCCATCAAGCAAAAGTTGTATGTTGAGTAGCGGTGCAAGTGCCAACAAATTGAGGTTGTCTAACATGGCTGCAGGTCCGGCTTAAGTGAATGAATTTAAATTTGCCGCCGCCTCTGATTGTGCGCAGAGACGGCGGCATTTGTCATTGTCGTGTCGAACAGCCGCTATTTCGCCATACGCGGATAGACGACTTTATGCGAGGCCCATTTAGCGGGCGCTACCACATTAAATTTTCCATCTTGAATCTGGCGGAGCACCATGGGCTTGGCGATATTGTTGCCGGCCTTCGAAAACTTGATGTTGCCATAGAAGGTCTGCATCTTTGTCGCTGCGAGCGCATCGCGAACTTTTTCGGTGTCAAGAGAACCGGCCGCTTCGAAGCCTTCTTTCCAAACCAGCACCGCGGCTGACGCCTGGGCTGCCTGATAAGGAACGTTCTTGTAACCGTCGTAAGTCGCCTTGAAGAGCTTGTCATATTCCGCTGCTGTTCCGAAATATTTGCCCTTGTAGCTCAAAGTTTCGGCCCACTGCGTCGGACACAGAAAACCATTAACAGCGCCGCCATACTTTTTAACGATCTTCGCGGCTTCACAGTGCGTGAGCGCAATCATCGGTGTGTCGATCTTCATTTCCGCAATCTGGCGACCAGCGGTGGCTGCACCCTTGGAGTGACCGGAAATGAGAAGCAGATCGGGTTTTAACGCTCTTACCTTTGTGAGCGTCGCCGACATGTCAGAGAGATCCCGGGGAAGCTTGTCGTCAATAACGATTTTCAGACCATGCTTCTTAATGTCATCAATCACACCGGCGCGCACATCCAGAGAGAACGGATCGTTTTCAAACGCCATCGCAACTTTGACATCGCCCGGTTTCTTGCCCATTTTTTTGGCAATTTCGGCTGCGAGCGCGATAGAACTCGCTAAATACTGCTCCGACGTCGAAATGACGCAGAACAGATATTTATAACCCTTGTTAAAGAGGGAGCGTGATGCACCCTCGGCCTCGACCATCGGTATCTTATATTTCTCGATGACCGGTGCGGCGGCCTTCGTCGTTGCCGAGCTATATGGCCCAAGCATATATTTGATGCCGTCCTGCTTAATCAGACGCTCAAGCAATTGCGCGGTACGGGCCGGAGTTGACTCATCGTCATAATATTTGACCGCGAGATTGTAGCACTTACCACCGATTTTCACGCCACCCATCTCGTTGACGCGCTTGACGGCGATGTCGTAGCCGTTCTTGGCGTGAATGCCATTGGTGGAATATTTGCCCGTGAACGAAATCGCCGAACCGAGCGTTATCGTACCGCAGGGCGCCGCAAAGGCGATGCTTGGCGCCGCGATCGCGGCGACGGCCGCCACGGCAGCCAATACGAATCTGTTGGAAATGACCATAGGCTAACTCCCTAAATCCTTATACTGGCCCGCTATGGGATCACCAGCTTTTCATTGTTGGACGCGCCCTGAATTACCATTCTACGTGTTTCAAGGACTAAACAGCCTCATCTTACGCAGGCGGACGACCCTTTTTCAACGGCTCGTTGAATTATTCGCAATAGCCAAATTTAATCCGAGCGTTCACGCGTGGCGTAGAACGGCACGAAAAATTCGATCGAGGCAAAAATCCATCCACTGAAAGACACAGCTCAGCGCAACGGAACCTCTATTGCTATGTCTCGAATTCCGCCTGTCCGGACGGTGTTCGCGCCCATTAACCATAGTGCAAGTTTGGAGCGGGAATTGCCGCAGACTGAGAGTTTCCTGTCGAAGAAGACGTGCTCTGACGCGCTAAAGCTAATCCTGAAAAGCATGTCCCCGGGAAGGCGGGATGCAAACCGGTTTTCGGAAAAGATCATCGTTAAACAAAGAGATGGGGCGTGGTTCTGTTTCAATCGGAACCGATAACGCTCTAAAGTTCCGGCGCGTTAAAGGTGTCGCATGCTTTGAGCGATCCGGCCTTGAAGCCGGTCTTGAACCAGCGAACCCGCTGCTTCGAAGACCCATGAGTAAAGGAATCCGGGACGACGAAGCCGGTCGTCCGCCGCTGAATCCGATCATCGCCAATCGCTGTTGCAGCCCTCAATGCCTCATCAATATCTCCCTGCTCGAGTATATTTTTGGCTTTGTCAGCATGTTTCGCCCACAGACCAGCGAGGCAATCCGCTTGAAGTTCCATCATGACTTGCAGGCGGTTTGCGTCTCTCTTTCCAACCTGCGCCTTCGCCCGTTGCACTTTTTTCGAAATCCCCAGCAGGGTCTGAACATGGTGGCCAACTTCGTGAGCGAGAACATAGGCCTGGGCAAAATCGCCAGGGGCCTTGAACTTTTCTTTCAACTCGCGGAAAAAACTCAGATCGATATACACCTTGCGGTCCAGCGGGCAATAGAACGGACCCATTGCCGACAGGCCCTGTCCGCATCCTGAACGGATGGCATGATCAAAGAGAACCAATTTGGGCTCGCTATAGGGACGGCCAAACTGCTTGAACAGAGCATTCCAAACATCCTCCGTATCGGCAAACACAACGGATACGAAGGATTTGACGGGATCTGAACCTGCCGAGCCACTCGTCCGGGGCCGTGTTCCAGAGCCGGGAAGCCGCGTCCGTTTTGATGAGTTCGAGCGCGCGTCAATATTTGGCAGGTCCGGCATCTCGATCCTCGGCAACCGGCCGGGCTGCTGGGGCCCAGCGCCGGGTGACCCGCCTTGCAAGAGCAACCGTGGATCGATGCCTAGGAACAGCATCGCTCCAAAGACAATCAAAATTCCAAATAGCCCAATGCCGCCGCCACGGCGCGCTCGCCGACTGCGCGGCATCGGAAATCTGATGCGGCGGCCTCGCCGTCCCGGAAACGGAAACGGAAATCCAGCGCCAGTTGACTCGCCGCGCCGATCTTCAACATTCGAGCTTTCTCGCCGTCCACGCCAACGCATATCCGCACCTCATACTCTGCAATCTTCACCCTATGGCCTTAACCGCGCATTATTGGGCGCAACTGTTGCCGGGTTTGAAACGACGGCGCCGATTCTGCATGGCCAGCGGCGACACGCAACCGATTACCAAACAGTATCAATATCAGAGAGTATAAAACGTCACGCATTTTGCCCGACGGAACGCCCGCCGGCAAAATGAATACCGCATTCGGTCTTTTCGCGGCCGCGCCATCGCCCAGTGCGTGCATGCTCGCCAGACTTAACGGACATCGTGCATGGTGCACATCCGATTGAAAGATAACCGGACCAAACAAGCGGATGATCCGGCAAATCATGTTCGGACATATAGGTGCGGACACGATCCTCGGACCAGCCTGCGAGTGGATTTATTTTAATGCACCCATCGACCTGCTCGATCACCTGCAGGGATGACCGTGTGGCAGCTTGATAGCGCTTACGTCCTGTGATGAGCGCCGCGAACGGCGTGAGGTTGCCCGCCAATGGTGCAACCTTGCGTATCGCACAGCACGTATCGGGATCCGTCTGCCAAAGCATTCCATCCCGATCCAACCGCTCCTGCTCTGCCTTTTCCTGCGATAGTGTCCTAACGCCGGTCAGGCCGAGATTGGCGATCAGCCGGTCCCTATAGGCCAATGTCTCAGGAAAAAGCTTGCCCGTGTCGACGAACAATATGGGCGTTCCAGGATCTACGTTTGAAATCATATGCAGCAAAACAGCAGACTCAGCGCCAAACGAGGACCAAGCCGCAACACGGCCTTTGAAAACATCCCTGAGCAATGGCTCGAGAACAGCTCGCCCATTCAGATGCCCAAAATGCAGCCTCAAATTTTGCAGGCACTCATCACGTGGCGCACGCTTGCCGTTGTTGGTTTGATCGGTAGTCATGACCGTTGAGGATCGCTGAATAAGTGTTTTTCGCTGTAGGCATTATAATATCAAATTAGTATAATATTTCAATAGGTCGCAATGTAAGCCGAATATATTAGAAGTATTTTCTATTTGCGAGGCCGTATCAAAAATTTATTTATCTAACCGACTTGTTCTGGGGTTGCCTAACGCGTTTTCACCCCCCGCTATAAGCATCCTTAAAGCGTTCTCTCAGCTCATTTTTTTGGATCTTGCCCATGCTGTTTCTCGGAAGCGCATCGACCACAAAGACCCGCTTAGGTTGCTTAAAACCGGCAAGCTCACTGCCGAGCGCGAAAAGAATATCGTCCTCATCGACGTCTTCAGCGGATAGAGCGGCGACAACCGCCGTGACGCCTTCGCCGAAATCCGGGTGCGCAACACCGATCACGGCCGATTCCACGACACCGGGGAGCGCGTCGATCGCCGCCTCCACCTCGGCGGGATAGACATTGAACCCTCCGGTAATAATGAGATCCTTCTCCCGGCCAACGATATGCACATAGCCCCTATCGTCGAGCAGACCGAGATCGCCTGAAACAAAAAAGCCATCGGCGCGCATCTCTTCCTTGGTCTTTTCGGGCATCCGCCAATAGCCCTTAAAGACATTGGGCCCACGAATTTCGATCATCCCCACATTGCCTTGAGGAAGCGGCTCACCGGTCTCGGGGTCCGCGATACGGATCTCAACACCTGGCAACGGCAATCCGACCGTTCCAGACCGGCGATCTCCATCATAAGGATTAGACGTATTCATGCCCGTTTCCGTCATGCCATACCGCTCAAGAATGGCGTAACCCGTCCGCTCCTTAAATTCCGCATAGATCTCGGATGACAGCGGCGCGGAACCCGAAATAAACACGCGCATATGGCTGACGCGTTCGCGGGTGAAATCCGGCTGCTGCAGAAGGCGGCTATAAAAGGTTGGGACAGCCATCATTGATGTCGCCTGGCCAAGCAATTCGATTACGCGTTCGGCATCGAACCGCGGCAGAAAGACCATCGATCCGCCTGCAAGCATGAGCGTATTGGTTGCCGTGAACAATCCATGAGTATGAAAAATCGGAAGCGCATGAAGCAGCCTATCGTCGGATGTAAAGCGCCAGAACTCTTTCAACGCCTCGGCATTCGACGTCAGATTGCGGTGGGTGAGCATCGCTCCTTTTGATCGGCCAGTCGTTCCGGATGTGTAGAGAATAGCCGCGAGATCATCCCCTTCACGGGCAACCGTTTCAAATTCTGGCGATTGAGAGGAAACGCGTTCCATAAGACTGCCGTCGCCATCAGGCCCAAGGGTTTCGACCTGTTTAACTCCCGTCTCTTGGGCCAAACTGTTGATGCCCTCACGATCGGCTGGATTGCAAACCATCAGGACCGGTTCGGCATCGCCCAAGAAATATCGCAGCTCACGTGCCGTATAGGCTGTATTCAGCGGCAAAAAGGCAGCTCCTACCCGCAGCGTCGCGAAATAGAGCATAAGCGCCTCGGGGCTCTTCTGCACTTGGGCAGCAACACGGTCACCTGGCGTGACGCCAAGCGCGATGAGCGCATTTGCAAATCGCGCTGTTTCCTCATCAAATGCCCGGTAGGCGATTTCACGGCCGCCCTCGCACAATAGAAACGGACGGTTGCCGTCACCAATGTCTTGGGTCAGCTTCGCGTAAACATTCTCATTCATTGATCGTTGCCAGCGCTTTGGGTTTGCTCAACGCGCCTAGGAGTGAATGGACGGCTTTTGCCGCGATCACGGTGCGCTCATTGATATAAGCTTCGTGGTTTCTCTCAATGTCGTTGATATCGTAAAGATAATTCACCATCAAACTGTATGATTCGCCAAGACCTTTGGCGGAAATGTCTCCGAGCCAATTGATCCGCTCCAACCGCGCTCCATTGCCTAAATGAAAACGTGCCACGGGATCCCAAGGCCGCCCGTTCAAATCTTGGGCGAACAAAAAATAATGGGCAACAAGCGGCAATAAAAACCCTTTAGCAACGGTATTTAGATCTGAATCTTCCAGCCAGTCACCCTTTTTGAGCGTCTTTATAAAATCCCGGTCATCATGGCTCAATAATTCGGAACCCTCGTCGGCCTGTAGACCTGACAGCCAGCGCGAAAAGCCAGGAATCGGCGAAAGCGTCACGAAGGACTTTAACGTCGGTATCTCCTTGGAGAGATCGCCAACAAGCTGCTTGATCAAAAAGTTGCCGAAGGAAATACCGGCAAGACCCTCTTGGCAGTTAGAAATCGAGTAAAAAACAGCCGTCGTCGGAGGTTTGCCATCAATATCCGTCTTCCGTTCCTGCTCGAGCAAAGTTTGGATGGAGTTTGGAATATCGTGCGTTAGTGCAACCTCGACGAAAATCAACGGTTCATCGACCAGCGAGGGATGAAAGAACGCATAACACCGCCGGTCGGCCGGATCGAGCCGGCGGCGCAAATCCTCCCAGCCCTGGATCTCATGAACGGCCTCATAGGCAATAATCTTCTCAAGGATTGAAGCAGGCGTCGACCAATCGATGCGCTGCAAAACGAGAAAGCCCCGATTGAACCAAGAGGCCAGAAGATGAACCAGATCCTTGTCGACAAGTCTTAACTCAGGATCGTCCTTTATAAGCTGCTGCAGATCGGTCCTGAGGCAAACAATCTCCGCTGTTGCGCCCGGCGCGAGATTGAGACGTCTGAAGAACTCCTGGCGGGGCGAGGCGACAGCCTCGGACAAAGCTTCCATATGCTGCGGCGTTGGATCATCCAAATAGATGCCCGCCGCTGCGGCAACATCTTCTTGCCGCGGGATAAACTCCGTTGCGAGGACGTGAAAGAAATTCCGTTTCCCCCGTTCGTCCAACTGCTTGTAGCTCTCGAGAACCTTGGCTGCCAAAGCAACGCCCGAGGCTTCACCGAGGCTCGTAATGAGCGCCCGCGAGAGATCCTCAATCGTGTCATCGCCGCTGCCGCTTAACGGTCCAATCGACAGATCGATCAAGGACCGTCCCCGATCGGCGATAGTCGTGAGCAATTCTTGAAAGAAGGATACGTTCAACGCTCTGATCTCCGCAATTTCCGCTGGCTTGGCGATATCGCCTCAAGACATACTAAATTGTGACGCCGCAATAAATGCGTCCTAACGGCGCTTCTTATTTTTGCTCCGGCGGCGCTTCCCACATTTTGGCAATGAACCTACGGACAATCCAAAAGAACAACCCGTCGGGCAGACGGCGAAGCATGCGCATCGGCCGGACAAGCCGGACGGGAAAGGCGATCTCGAATTTGTCTCGCTCAAGCCCCGAGATGATCTTGCGCGCGGCTTTCTCCGCGCTGATGATGAACGGCATCTCGAAATCGTTTTTTTCAGTCATCGGCGTATCAACGTAACCCGGATTGACGATACTGATTTTTATGCCATAAGGTTCGGCATCCAATTTCAGGGATTCTGCCAAGTTAATAAGAGCCGCCTTTGTCGGCCCATAGGCGGCCGCCTTCGGCATTCCTCGATATCCCGACACGGACCCAATCAGCACGATGTGCCCGGCACCGCGTTCAATCATTCGCGGGAGCAAAGCCTCAAGAGCATAAATTACGCCCAAATAATTGACGCGCATGGCCTGTTCGAAAATCGAGGCATCGAAATTGTCTAATTCAACAAACTCCAAAATCCCGGCATTCAAAATGGCAAGATCAAGCGGTCCGACATCCTGCTCGATTTGACCAACAGTCGCGCCGACCGCGGCCCGATCCGTGACATCGAGCGGAAATGCGGAAAGCCGGTCGGAGTTTTGCGCCATTGCGTTGAGCTTATCTTTCGACCGCGCCGAAAGAGCGACGTGAACTTTTTTTTCGGCCAACAGCAAAGCCATCTCACGGCCGATCCCCATACTTGCGCCGGTTATCCAGGCGCGCTGCCAATGAGAGGCCATAGTTGGTCCACCTTCCACGTGCCGGTTGGAAAAAGCATCAAGCGGCTCACAATATCTGCAAAGTCAGCACATTTGTCATTGGAAACCCGGCAGATATACGATAATTGCGCCGGCATTCAGCTCATGCGTCAACACACTCAAGAAAACATAAACTGTTTCGTTCTGTGCATAACATGAGCGAAATGGAATTCTGCTCCGATCGGTCTTATTGACTATTTACCGGCCGGATGTATGGCTATTCAGAATAAAAGGCGCAATTTGCGGGGTGCGTTATGGCGGGTTCAATCTATACGCTTTTTCGTTCGATCGCTGCGATGGCGGCAGTCTTCCTCGCCGTTTCCTGGTCTGGGCCAGCGGTCGCAGCAGTCTGTTCGGCCAGTATCTTCGCCGCGATCACTAATCATGTCGGCTGTCAAATTGGAGCTACGGGCGCTAATGACAGTGATACTCAACTAGACGATGACAATTTGTTTAGTTTAAGCAACGGCTGGACTGAAATTAATAAGGTCGAGAGTTTTCCTGGTTCAGAGGGTGCGCTGATGATCGACAATATTGTTTTGAATTCGGAAATCCCGCAAGAACTTGTTGGCGGCAGGTGGTCAATCGACAACGTTGTCTGGGATACATACTCCACGATCGCGCTTATCTTCAAAGATGGCAATCAAAATGTCAGTCCGGATGCCTATGTTGCCTATCAGATTTTGGAAGACACAGAAGCCAGCGAGACAACTGGCACTTTTGTGTCTCCTTTCACTAATTTAAACAATGATAATCTAAAAGGCGTCAGCCACATCACCCTCTATGGAAATCTCGCTGCCGTCCCCCTCCCCGCTGCCTTCTGGCTCTTCGGTTCAGCCCTCTCTCTTATGGGCTTTGCGGGCTGGCGCAGAAAACGGATGGCCGCAACGGCTTAAGGAGCATGGTGTCCAAAGCCTTTAAGCCTTGATTCCATGCCCCCTCTACTCCGCTTTGAAGCATTGGCCCTAAGCCGCCGTCTCGTGAGGCAGAAAACCTCCGGATTGGCGCGCCCAGAGCTGCGCGTAAAGGCCGCCCCGCTTCACCAGCTCGTCATGACTGCCTTCCTCGATAATCCGGCCTTCATCCATAATGATCAGCCGGTCCATCGCCGAAATCGTTGACAGCCTATGGGCGATGGCGATCACGGTTTTGCCTTCCATGAGCGTATAAAACTGCTCCTGGATTGCCGCCTCGACTTCCGAATCCAAGGCTGACGTGGCCTCGTCGAGGATCAAGATTGGGGCATCCTTGAGAAGCACCCGGGCGATGGCCACGCGTTGGCGCTGCCCGCCGGAGAGCTTGACCCCGCGCTCGCCCACCTGCGCGTCATAGCCTTTTCGCCCATATAAATCTTCCAGATCGAGGATAAACTCGTGAGCATGGGCCTGCTTCGCGGCGGCAATCGCCTCGGCCTCGCTGGCGTCGGGACGGCCATACAGAATGTTCTCCATAACTGAGCGGTGCAGAAGAGACGTGTCCTGTGTCACCATGCCGATCGCGGCGCGCAGGCTGTCCTGCGTGACGTTCGCGATGTCTTGACCATCGATCAAAATCCGTCCGCGCTCAAGGTCATAGAAGCGGAACAACAAATTGACGAGCGTCGACTTTCCCGCGCCTGAACGGCCGACGAGCCCCACCCGCTCACCTGGCTTGATGGTCAGCGAAAGATCGTCAATGACGCCTGCATCCCGGCCATAGTGAAAACGGATCGCGTCGTAGCGGATCTCGCCATCCGGGACAATAAGCTGCTTGGCCGCAGGCGCATCCACGACGCCGTGAGGCAGCGATATGGTTTCCATACCTTCCTGCACCCTGCCGATATTCTCGAAAATGCCGGTCACGACCCACATGATCCAGCCAGCCATATTGTTGATGCGGATGACCAGCGCTACGGCGAGCGCAATGGCGCCAACGGTGATCAGCCCTTTGCTCCAGAGCCAGAGCGCAAGCCCCGAGGTACCGACAATGAGAAAACCGTTCACCGTCCAGACCGCAAAATCCATCACCGTAATCATGCGCGCCAGTAAGCGGAATTTGTCGACCAAATCAGCCATCGCTGAGCGTGTATAATTGTCCTCAAGCTCGGTGTTGGCGAACAGCTTCAGAGTCAGAATATTCGTGTAACTGTCGACAATCCGCCCGGTGAGCGTTGAACGCGATTCAGAGGCCTTGGTGGAGCGGTTCTTGATACGCGGCACGAAGAATACAAGCACGCCGGAAAATGCGAAAATCCAAATGAAAAGCGGCAACGCCAGACGCATGTCGAGCTGCACGAAAAGCGCCAGCGCGCTCACCGTATAAATGCAAACGAACCACAGCGCATCGACCGACTGCACGACAGATTCCCTGAGAGACGGCCCCGTCTGCATAATCTTACTGGCGATGCGCCCGGCAAAGTCATTGTTGAAAAAAGACAAGCTCTGCCGCGACACATAGCGGTGGGTTTGCCAGCGGATGAGATTTGTAAAGCCGGGATTGATCGCTTGATCAACGGTCAGATTGTGAAAGAAGAACAGGATCGGACGGCCGACCAAGGCGACCAGCGCCATCAGCAACAGCACATTTCCATGAACCTCGAAGAATGTGGCTGTATCCTGCGCGTCCTTGACCATATCGACGATCTGGCCGAGAAACGCAAAGAGCGACACCTCGACGATAGCGGCGAGAAATCCCGTGGCCATCGCGGCCAGAAATACCAACCGCACTTGCCGGACATAATACCAATAGAATCCGAGCAAGCTTTGCGGCGGCTGTGCGCCGTCGTTCGTTTTAAAGGGATCGATTAAGTTTTCAAACCAGCGAAACATAATGTCGCTCCAGACATTTCGTGCGGACAATTCGTTCAAATAGGCGAATTCAACGAAAAGCGACACGCATCCGAGCGATGAGACCCTCTAAGGTCTCGCAATCTCTGGCTAAGGTGTGCCGCTATTCAAATGCGAAAAGCGGTCATTATCATTATAAACACTCTCCAGTTCGAGTTCAGCCCGCCTTTAAGACAAAGGACTGGGACGGAATAATGGCGCTCGACAGAACTTCGCACTCTACAAGGTCTGTCGCGCAGAGAACCAAATTGGTTCAAGGCGTCACATTGCAAAATCAAATAAGGTCAGCTCTAAACGCCCGCAAGCCGATCCGCAGGAAAAACTTACTCTCGCGGTTCAGTGGCATCGCCTCTCGACGTTGGGCCTGCTAAGGCGGATACGGAATCATTTGAAATGAATTTGAATTGCGGGCAATTCGGCGGACGTGGTAATCCGGCAAACCGGGACGCTGGAGCGAACGTTGCACAAGAAAACAACCGTTCTCAGGAAAGACGATCCTAGTCATGACGACACCAAACGGCGAAACATTGGATCTGGACACGAAAAAAGAACGTGCCAAGATCTGGTTTGAGGACCTTCGTGATCGCATTTGTATCGCCTTCGAAGAGCTTGAAGACGACGTGAATGGGCCGCTTGCCGATCGCTCACCCGGCCGTTTCAAACGCGATCCATGGAGCCGGACGGACCATACCGGCGCTGATGGCGGCGGTGGTGTCATGTCGCTGATGCATGGCCGCGTATTCGAAAAAGTCGGCGTTCACACATCCACCGTTTTC
>BFAS01000035.1 GCA_008974985.1 bacterium MnTg02 | reverse complement strand
AGGATAATCCGGTAGCCCTCATCCTTCAGCGCCTTTCAGGCTTGCGTTCCGGAATAGTCGAATTCGCAGGCCTGGCCGATCACGATGGGACCGGCGCCGATAATCAATATGGAATTTATGTCAGTCCGTTTGGGCATAAGCGCGCACACGCCCCGTATTGGCTCAGAGGACCTGCTAATCGTTTTGTAGTTTTGGAGTGTCCGGCGCGTTCCTACACCATCTCTCGTTACGTGGCCAAACAAAAAGCGCGGATCATTGATTTTGTATATACAGAGCCGCCGGCCAGCGGGCGGCACTTCGGAATTCGCGGGATCGATTTCTTCGGCGAAGCGGCGCTCTGGCCCGGCCATAGACGGCGCCTCACGCGCTCTTTGAAATTGTTCTTTTTTCAGTCGATTTTGTATTAGCGGGCCTCTGAAATTAAACTGCAGGAAATCTTTTTCTGCTACCTATGATAGAAATACGGGCCAAATATCCCAAAAACTACAACTTTAGGGCGATTATAGTTCGAAATGCTTAACCTTGAAAAGCTGAACCTGCGCGTTCTTGTCGCTGACGATTCCGCTGTGCTGCGCCGCTTTGTTCGCGAGGCATTGACCGGAGCTTCGAGCCATATTTTCGTGGAAGAGACGGACAATGGCGCGGACTGCCTCAGACATCTCTCGGCGTTCAACTATGATCTCTCATTTATCGATGTGAATATGCCGAGCTTAAGTGGCATGGAGGCGCTGGCGGAAGCGCGCGAGCTTGGCAGCGAGACGTTCGTGGTCATCATGTCGGGCGAACTCACCGAGGAACGATGCGAGCTTGCCCGGGCGCTAAAGGCTTATGACTATCTCCTCAAACCCTTTAAGGCAGAAGATATTGCCGGGATTTTGCAGAGTTATTACCGGGTGAAAACCGCAAGCCGGGTGCTCGTTGTCGATGATTCCTCCACCGTTCGCAAGATCGTTGAGAAAGTGCTCAAGGGCAGCATATTTGATTTCGAAGTGGATGAGGTCGGCAATGGCGCTTCCGCGCTTGTCGCCTATCAGGCGAGACGTCATGATATTGTTTTTCTGGACATTAATATGCCGGGGATCGACGGCTTCGAGACGCTTGAATTGTTGCGCAAGACCAATCCCGAGGTTCGGGTTGTCTTTATGACCGGCGACCGCACGGCCGGCCTATCCGACGCCGCCAAAGCCCTCGGCGTGCAGGCTTTTCTCCATAAGCCCTTCTTCCCCGAGCAAATTAATAGCATTTTGCACGATTTGTACGGCCTTAGGCCACCGCATTTGGCGGCCCAAGACAAAGACGTGATTGCCATTTGACGGATATCCGCCGGGGCGTCCCAAATACGCAATCCTGGTTGAATATATGCGATTTTGCCGCTGACAGCGCAGGCTCGCTCGCCGCTACACCGCCATGCGTTCGCCGAGGTGAGGGGCATTGATGTTCAGCCGGTTGCGGCAGGTCTCTAGCCCTTCCTCGGTGACGTCGATTATGCCCATCAGCACGGTGTGCCCGTAATAGGGCATCGGCTTGCCCACGAACTCGACGCGCAAACCGAGAAGCCGCAGCAGTACGAGAAAGTTGGGGTCGGTCTCGCAGAAGATCTCCGGGATGTCATTTTCGAGCGCATAGCCGAGCAGCGAGAGAATCAGCGCCGAGGCCAGGTTCTTGATTTTCGTGCCGCCCCGGATCTCCGTATCCACACAGAACCGTCCGAGCCCGCAAAATTGCGGCCGCGAGGTGAGCGCGGCAAGTTTTTCCTCGGTGATGATCATCATGCCGCCGCCGGGCACCAGCCGCGCGCAGCCCGCAACCCGGCCTTGGCTCATGGCCAGAAAAGAGATGCTGCCGCCGGGGTCATATTCGTCTCGTTCTCGCCCATCGGGTTTGGTGTAGGGGATCCAGCCCTTCTCCTCCACGAAAATGCGATGGCGCAACCGGTAGGCCTGCTCCAGTAAATCATGGTGCGTCAGGGCGGTTTCTGGCGTGACGATGTGAATCATATGGGACAGCATACTCGATAGTTGGGCCTAAGGAAAAACGGTCCGACATGGTCCGGCGATGTAAGGGCTCCCCACCCCGCGAGATAACGGCCCGGTGCGCTCGCATCGGCCGTCTCGGCCCGTCGCGATTGCGGCTAGGGAAGTCGAGACGGACCATTGCCATTTTTACATATAGAAGCAGCCGAGGGCAAAGGTTCGTGTTTTCTGCGGCTCTCGCCATATAACCAGCATCATGAACTCGGAGACGGGCATCCCGTTCCGCAAGATGAACGGACTGGGCAATGATTTCGTCGTGCAGGACGGGCGCCCGCCGTGGACGCCGAGGCCGTCTTCGGCGTTGAACTTGGCGTTGAAATCCGATACCGCCGGTCCGGTGGCGTGGTCACCAGTTACCACGACAACATGTTGGGGACCCGCCGCTTGTCTTCCGCCTGACCATACTTAGCCGGCGTTCGGGCTGCTAATTTCTGCTTTTAGGGGCTAAGCAGCCGTCGCCGGTGATGAGTCTGAAGCGCCGGGTTTGACCCCGTGCAGACATTCTATTTTTCAGATGGATGATCGGCCCATTTGCAAGTTGCCGGGTTTGCCCGACAGCAATTCTCCGTCAGAAAATTCATAAGTTGCTGTATGCCGTTGTCATCGACAGCGTAGATGACTTCCCGTTCAAGCCGCCAACTGTGCAGCAAGCCCGTTCGCTCAAGGTGCCCCAGGTGCCTCGACATGGTCGAGATATTGACGCCGAGCCTTTTTGATATTTCAGTGACCCGTAACCCGTCCGGACCCTGCTCGAGCAGCAGCCGATAAGCGTCCAGTCTTGTGCGTTGCCCAAGCGCAAGGAGAGCTGCGATCGCTTCTTTGGACTCCATAATTGCATTATAGCACAAATGTGCAATTATGCAATTATATCGTGACAATCGCGAGAGTGCGCTTATGTCCAAATCATCAATGATGATCTGCCGTGCGGGTTGGCTGTTCCTTGCCGCCCCATTCTTCGGTGTTTCGACTGGTGCCCTGTTTCTGCTCGTTGCCCTGGAACTTAACCGCCTGGGTTTTGGTGAAGCATTTGTTGGCTCCGTGACGTCGCTCTATTACGCCGGTTCGATGACGGGCGCCCTCACTTATGGCTGGATCCTGAACCGCGTTGGCTACAAGATCGCATTTTTCTTCATGGCAATGCTTGCTGGCATGGCGGCTTTCGCGCTGACCCAATTTCACGATCCGTCTATGTGGCTCGTCCTCCGCTTCCTTGGTGGTTATGCCCTTGGGGGCTACTACATCGTCGTTGACAGTTGGGTATCGGCGCTCGGCACCCGACAGACCCGTGGGCGACTGTTCGCGGGTTTTGAAACGCTGCGCCTACTGGCAACCGCAATCGGTCCGTCACTCATCATCGTGGGAGCAACAACGACGAGTTTCACACTGGTTGCGATCGCCTATGCGGTTTCCTTCGTACCGGCGCTGTTGAATGACGCTCCGAACCCGAAGGCTAAAGCCCGCAGCCTTTCAGGCGGACTCGCAGGCTTGGCCCAGTGTTTCCCGTTTGCGCTTGCGGTTGCGTTCTGCGGCGGGATTGCCAATGCCAGTTTTTATGGTTTGAGCGCGGTGTACGCAAATGCCCTAGGCTACGACACCGTCCAGATTGCACTATTCGTTGGCATCGTTCTTGTCGCTCCGGCCGTCATCGCGATTCCTGTCGGTGCCCTCGCGGACTACTTTGGGCGCATGCCGGTTGCACTGTTGATAGCGGGGCTCTCGGTGCTGGCCTGCGTTTTTGTATCCCTTGTACAGCCCACGTCATTCTGGACGGTCACCGCGGCAAGCGTTGTTGCCGGTGGCTGTCTGGTTCCCCTTTACGTCCTCGGCCTCAGCCGCATCGTCGATGCGGTGGGAGAGCAGGACGTCATCCTGGCGACGACCGCAGGTTTACTCAGCTACAATGCCGGGGCGCTTTGCGGGCCTATCGCAGCCGGGTACGCAATGGAGCGGATCGGCCCGACCGGTCTTTATATTTTTCTCGGTGTCGTTGCCTCGGTCGCAACCCTGTTGGCCGTTGCAGACATGTACCTGTCGCGTTGTTGCCCGGAAGGAACTGAAATGGCGCACGCGTGATGACCGTTTTTGGCACGAAAGGGACTAAACGCAGCCCTCAGCACGGCGTCTTCAAGGTGGGGCTATGCAGATGTTTTCCCCGTAATTTTCCGGTCTTCGCCATAAAGCCGACCTTCACATCGGCCGGCAATTTAGTTTCATCTTAACCCGGAGCGGAAGTGGCCTCGGCTCCCAAATGTAGTGGCTCAGAGGCTCTCCAGTCCGGTCCGACCAATTCTTGTGGCGGCCGTCATCATGGCACAGCCGGCCACATAGAGAAGCGTGACACGCGTGGCGAAAACGAAAACAGGGACCGAATGCGGAGCTTAACGACAATGTCGGATGAGAGAAGCGGATATCAGAGTGTTCTGGCAACACGGAAACCGACAATGTTCATGCGGTCGACGGGTGCGGTCCCGTAGCGGTTTCCGGCGCGGAGAACCCGGGAACCGTAGCTCCAGGCACCGCTGCGAAGAACACGGAGACAATCAGGTGTCTCTGAAACCGAGCGTCCATCTGCCGGCGCACCATCGTAGCTTTCCTTGTAACAGTCCTGCACCCATTCCAAGACGTTGCCATGCATGTCGTAGAGGCCAAAGCTGTTCGGAGCGTACTGGCCGACTGGAACTGCTTTATTGCTATTATTTGCTTTTGATAAATCGAATGTGTCGCCCCAATGATACACGGTCGTCGTGCCCGCGCGCGCCGCGTACTCCCACTCGGCCTCGCTCAAGAGCCGGTAGGGCTTACCAGGTACTTTGGAATTGAGCCAGGCAACGTATTTGTTGGCATCATGCCACGACAGCTCGATCACCGGCCGGCGGCCCTTGCCCCAACCATTGTCGCCACCGGCTTTGGTCAAAGGACCATTGTCACAAGAGGCTTCCGCAACGCAGGCCTCCCACTCGTCCCACATCACTTCGTATTTACTGATGGCAAAGGGCTTGGCGATCGTCACCTGATGCACTGGCTTTTCATCATAGCGTCCACCAGTCGAGCCCATCATGAAACGGCCCTCAGGCACGACCACCATCTCCGGGCATGCCGGGCAGTCGCGGAATGTCGAGCCCGGTCTGGCTCCTGCATTTTCAGAAACAGAGGGTGCGGTTAAAGCGCAACAAAGCGCGCCAGCCAAAAAAACTGTTGAAATCCAAGATGACGATAGCGGCTTCATAATTTGAGGCCTTTGAACGGCAGACCATATTGTCAGCACTCGTCATATCATAACCGGCGGCTCTACAGCAATGACCGGTCTTGGGACCCCCTATATAGACGGCGCCGCCGGAATGTCTCTGAATTCTCGATAAAGTTTCTAGCCGTGCGCGCCGAAATGGTGAGATATTCCGACGCTCACATCGAGTACGGTCTGGTAGGCGGTGAGCATCGGATCGATCAGTTCCCGGTTAAGTTCAGCATAGTCGCTGGCCTCATAGCCTGTGTAAGTGGCGGGTTCTTGGACCGAGAAATCCGAGGGGCTTGGCATGCGCTGCGGGAAGGCGTCTCTAAGGAGCGCCGCCGCTTCTTCAACTCTCAGGCGGAGAACCAAGCCCATGATCGAATCTTGAGAGATGTCGTTCCGCGTCGAAAAGGGCGGGAAGCGGGCGGCCAGCAGAAAGATGTGCTGAATGAGCGCAATGCGTATTGCGTGCAGCACATCGAGTTCGCTGCGCTCGGCTAAGCGCGCTTCGAGCGGGTCCTCGCCAATGGCGCGGATGAGATCGTGAAGATGGACGGCATCCTCCCGCAGATAAGTTGCCAAATGCATCATGGCATCGTGACGCGTATCGCCGCGCAACAGGTCCGCCAAATGAAGGCAGGCGTCTTTAATGTGAGGTTCAAGATCGTGCAGAGGCCGCGTTACCCAGTACGCATCATCGAAAAGGCTGGCATAAGCCACAAGCGTCTTGATGCTCGATAAGCGGCGGGCATGGGCCACCAGCCAAATAAGGCGCTTTGTCCGGTCTGAATGCGCATGGATTTCACCAAATCGCTCGCGCTCATGCCAGAGCGCCGTGCCAAGTCCGGCAATGACGTTCACGGGATAGCCAAGCTGTTGCATGAGGGCGTTGTGCGGTATGGCGCGCATCTGCGCCGGAGCGCTGCGCTCATCGCCAGCGGTGTCGAACTGACGCTTGGCTTTGCGTGAACCGGAATTAACCAGCAAGTTCGTGCCGAATACGCCGAGGGCAGCCCCGTAGATCGGCATTTCGAAGAGCCGGATTTGATACTCCCTGACACGCTCGAAATAGTCACGGGTGAAGCTATACCCAGTGTAAAACGCGTCTTCTTCTTCAGTATTGCTCACACCAAGGCGCGCTTCGAGCGTGTTCGCGAGGCAAGAAAACGCAAGATCCGCGGAGCCAAAGAAGACATACCCATCGCCGCCCTGGATGCTCGTCTCATGCAGCAGCGCAATTCCCTTGCGGCGATAGCGCTCCCGGACCCAGGGCGATAGGACATAATCGATCCGGTCGCGGAATGAGGAGGGATGCGCGCCACGCCCCATGGATTCGCCGTGCGTATCGAAGATGAGTACGCCGATATCGGAAAGTCCGGACGTCTCGACCACATTCGCCAGCTGGCCTTGCAGCCGCTCGACGGCAAGTGCGGCAGGGATCTGACCGATAAAACGGCCCGCGTCCGAATAGCCCGTTTGAATGCTTAGACGCTTTCGCGTGGCGACATATTGGCGGAAACTTACGGTCTTGAACAAACTCTCAATGATGCTGGCGCCGTGCTCAAGCGCGTCATGCGTCTCGAACAGCGGCGAGATGTCGACATTGCCGGCGACGCCAAAGAGGCGGGCGAAATAAAGCGCCGCCAGGACGCTGAAGGCATGCTCGCATTCGGCGATCAACAGCCGGATCGGCGCGTCTTTGTCGATATGTTTCAGGATTTGGGCGATGACGATAAACTGGCGTATGGCTGTTGTGCGCTCCACCGAAAGGGATGCGAAGTTCACGGTCTCGGGCGATAATTTTGTGGTCAACTGATCAAGCCGCTTTAATAAAACGCGGCTCTCGACGTCGGTGTCACTATCCATGCCCAACGGCTTGCGGATGGCATTATGCAATTGCATGGCATTGATGCGGATATGGATCCTCGCTGGTCCAAGGCCTCGACATTTAAATTCGGCGCGCAACTGGGCGAGCGCCATAAGCTCGCCGCCGCTGGTGAGCGCCATTGCCTCGGCCAATTTCTCGACGGCGGGCGTGATTGAGTTGCCGAGTCCGGCCACCTTGTCCCTGGTCAGAAGATTAGCCGCGGAGCTCAGATGATCGGGAGACTCAAGGTCGTTGCTGAACGCGTCGATTTGGCTGCGAACGACCTCGCTCTCGGTTGCGAGGAGACGCTCCAAATCGTCCAGGATGGCAGATGCCCCGTCCGGAAAGCTATGTTGTAAATGGACGGCGCGCAGATTGCTCAAATGGTGCTCGACCTGCCGGAGCTTTTCCTCGAGACGAAAACGAATCGTATCAGCCCAACTGATGTCGGTGCGCCCGTCGAGGTCGTAACCCACCCAGGTGGCGAGCGAGACCGGTGCCGGAAGGAGCCGGTGCCAGTCGTTCGGATAAATCGCGCTTGCTTCTTCCAAAATAATTTTGTTGAGCCGTCCGACGGCTTCTTGGGCATGTGTCAGCGCGCCAAGCGCTTGCGCGTGCTCGCTTTCAAGCGTGATATTAGAATCGGGCCTGTGTGGAATGCCGGCCAGATGATCGCGCCCTTCATCGCTGCTGTCCCCAGTTGTGATAAATTGCACAAGGGCCTCGCGCAGCCGCT
>BFAS01000034.1 GCA_008974985.1 bacterium MnTg02 | reverse complement strand
CTGCTCACTCTTTCCGGACGCTTTATTGCGGGCGCACATGCGGCTCCGCCAGGTTCAGGCACATCTGGTTCTGCCAGGAACATCACCCACACGGAACAGCTTCTGGAGGTCAATCCCCGCTTCGTCGATGGTGGACATCATATTGTTTATCTGGAGTGCACTGCGGGCGAGATGTCGTTTGCGGCTTTGCGCTGCCGACTCATGCTGGCGGATCGCAACGGGTTTGCGGTTGTGCCCTTGACCTCCATGGGTGTGGTCGATTACGCGATGGACGAACACACCGGAGACATTTTGGTTCTCACCTCAGATTCAGCGGCGGAAGAAGACATGGCGTTCGATTTCTACCAGAGGATCTCTGAATGGCAGCTCTGGAGACTGAATTTGCAGACGCGCGCCATGACGCCGGTGACGAACGCAGATGGCCGGCCGTTGTCCGACGGTTACAGCCTTTTGGGCATGAGTGCTCTCCCGGATTACGCGCATAATGTCATGACATCGGAGTCGCCTAACGGCAGGAATATGATTCGCATCATGTTGGAATTTGCTGGCGAACAGGGTCAGGTGAAGTTTTATTACGCCCAGCGCGGTTGCACTCAGAAGCAGATTTTGCACACGGGGGCGTATGCGACTCAGACGCATTTCCCTTGGTTTCCTGACGTCACCTGGGTTGATGAAAATGTCTTCCTTACGCAAACCTTTGAGGGCGCAGGCGACTATAAGTTTCCGCAAACGCGGGGCGGCTTTGCTATTATTAAAGTCAACCTGAAAACCGCAGCCGTTGAAACAATATCTGCCAATGTAGGCCTCAAGCCGTTTCCGAGATTTTCGCTGGATGACAGCCGAAGCTGGCTGTATTTTCAAACCGAGAGTGCCGATGGCGTTACCGAGTTGCGGCGATTGAACCTGGCGGATGGCGAAGCCGACATCATTTACAGAACGGAGGCGGAGATCGGGCAGGCGAGAACGTCACCCGACGGCGCTAGTATCGTGTTTACGCTGGGTCGTTCAAATAACTTTGATATTGTGCGGCTGGATTTGGACAGGAACAGAATTCAAAGATTAGCCAGATACTAATTCAACCCAAACGGAATCATTTATTTATGTTGGAAAAAGAACTGAACCTTGCACAGGAACTTAGCTTGGAGGCCGGCCGGATTGTTATGAGTTTCTATGATACGGATGTGTCGGTCAGCTGGAAAAACGAAACTGATCCTGTGACGCAGGCAGATAAAGATTCAAATGAGTTTATTACGGCTGAATTGAGCAAACTGTTCTCTGATGACGGCATCCTTGCTGAGGAGTCGAAAGATGACTTGAACCGGCTCAGCAAGAGCCGCGTCTGGTTGGTGGATCCGATGGACGGCACCAAGGAATTCATCGAAAAAGTAGGCCAGTTTTCCGTTATGATAGGCCTGGTTGAAAATGGCCGCCCGGTTCTGGGCGTGGTTTATCAGCCGACCACTGACATGATGTTGTTCGCTGTAAAAGGGGACGGCGCGTTCGTCGTTCGGGCCGGTGAGAAAATTTCGGTGCGGGTCTCCGACGTTGCTGCTGTCGATCAAATGCGGATGGTGGTGAGCCGCTCTCACCGCGCGCCGCTGGTAGATACCATCAAAGACACACTCGGTATCGAAAAAGAGGTGGCTTCCGGCAGTGTGGGGCTGAAGGTGGGTTTGCTGGTCGAACAGAAAAGCGACCTGTACATCCACCCGAACTCCAAAACCAAGGAATGGGACACCTGCGCACCGCAAATCATCCTCGAAGAAGCCGGCGGCCAGATGACCGATTGCTGGGGCAATCCTCTGACGTACAACAAAGAAGACGTCTTCAATGCAAAGGGTTTCATTGCCAGCAACGGCAAGGCGCATGCTGGTATTCTAAACAAAATTTCTCCTTTCCTGGATCAAATGGATTAGTTTCGGATTTGGCAGCAAGCACGACAGATTAAATTCCCAAGGCCGCCGACATGGCATGTGTGCCTCGGTGACCTTTAATGTTCAGGTTTTTGCTTCAAGCTGTATCTGTTTTCCCCTTGTCGCCGCCACAACATTGCCTTGCTTCTCAGTCATTTCTTTCATAAATTTTCCATCCGTTGTTCCCGTATTTCCGGAAAAAGAGCCTTAGCTGTTATGAAAGATGGCAAGTCGATATTCACAAATGTTGTAATTTCTCTGTTTTCGGTCCTTATTTTTCTTGTTGCCTCTGAAGTCACAATTCGGATTTATCTCACCGGGTTCGCCAGCGAGCTGGGATTTCTGCGTTATGCGTCTCTGCACCAGTTGGAAAAGCGAGCGAAAAACGACAGTTTATTTTCGTTCAAGAAATCGTTTCACCGCTATCTCGGTTATTTCCCGACGCCGAATTACCGCCACGGCAAAAACAAACACAACTCGTTGGGTTACCGCGGCGACGAAATCGCACTTCCGAAACCCGGAGACGAGTTCCGCATCGTCTGTATTGGCGGCTCCACGACCTATTCCTCTGGCGTCGAAGATTACCGGCATGCCTATCCGGAGTTGCTTGAAACCGAACTGAAGAGCCGCGGTCATGGGAATGTAAACGTGATCAACGCTGGCGCGCCCGGGTGGAGCACCTGGGAGTCGCTCATCAATTTCGAGTTTCGTGTGCTGGATCTGGCGCCGGACATGATCATCGTTTACCATGCCGTCAACGATATTCATCCCCGCTTCATCTGGCCGCCGGAGGCCTACCGTGGCGATAATTCTGGCAGAAGCCTGCCCAATGTAACCAGTGTTTTTATGCCGAGCATTCTGGAGTACAGCACGCTTTTTAGATTCTTTATGATCCGGCTGGGCGTCACCCTACCGCACGTGGACATCAGCAGAACCGTTGACCGGCGGGCAGATACGTTCTACGGTGGAGATTTTCAGTATCAGAAAATGCACAAGAGCTACCCGAAGGGTATTTTCAAGGAGGTGAGCGCAAAGCAAATGTTGGAGACGAACAAGCCGGTTTAT
>BFAS01000033.1 GCA_008974985.1 bacterium MnTg02 | reverse complement strand
GTTAATCAGCAAAGATTGGCGCAGCGACGGCTCGGCAAGCGGCCCCAGCACAATGGCAAGAACTGCCGGGGCAAGCGGATAATCCAATTTGCGCATCAGATAGCCCACGATCCCGAATATCAACATCAGCCACACATCATGCATGTCTTGGGTGGGTGCGTAGCCGCCGACCAGGCACAGTATGAAGATGAGCGGCGCGAGGATCGTAAAGGGGAGCTTCAAAACGCCGATGAATGCCGGAATAAACGCGATATTGATCAACACCGCGAATAGGTTTGCAACATAAAGGCTGGCGATAAGACCCCATACAAATTCTTTGTGGTCAATGAAGAGCCGCGGGCCGGGCTCAAGACCCCAAATGACCATTCCGCCAAGGAGAATGGCTGTCGTCGGTGAACCGGGAATACCCAAGGTCAGCATCGGCAGCATCGATCCGGTGCTCGCCGCATTGTTGGCCGCTTCAGGTGCCACGACGCCTTCGATGGCGCCCTTGCCGAATTTTTCCGGATCCTTAGAGATTTGCCTGGCGACGCCATAAGCCATCAGCGAGCCGGGCGTTGCCCCTGCCGCCGGCAGAATGCCGACAAAATAGCCGAGAAATGAGCCCATAACGATTGTGCGCCAGGTGCCCAGCAGCTCACGGAGATTGCTGAGCGTGCGTTTCACCGAAATGGTGGCATCGGACAGCATATTGGCATGACCGGCTTTGACTTGCTCCTCGATGGTCCAAAGCATCTCGCCAATGCCGTAAATACCGATGGCAAGAACCAGGAAATTCACGCCATGAAAAAAGCCGGGCAAATCCAAAAAGATAAGGCGCGGTTCGCCGGAGATGATGTCCACCCCAACGGCCGCCAGCGCCAAACCGATGCAGATTGAAAAGATGGTTTTCGCTATGTCGTCGCCACCAAGGCCGACGAAAGTCGCAAATGCGAGCATCATAAGGGAAAATTCTTCCGGTGCTCCAAACACAAGCGCAACATGAGCCAGCGGCGGCGCAAAGAAAGTGAACAAAACGATGGAGATTGTCCCGCCGACGAATGAGGCGACGGCGGCGCCGGTCAGCGCTTTATCCGCCATCCCTTGTTTCGCGAGCGGGCGGCCGTCGAAGGTGGTCGCAACCGCTGTCGAGGCGCCTGGGATGCCCAACATAATAGAGCTGATGGCGCCGCCATACATGGCCCCATAGTATATTGCGGCAAGAAAAATGACGGCCCCAGTCGGTGGCACAAGGAACGTTAGCGGCAGCAATATGGCGACGCCATTGACCGAGCCGAGGCCGGGCATCGCGCCAATAAACAAACCGATCGTGCAGCCGCCGATGACAAGCGCGAGGTTCAACGGTTGCAACGCGACGGCAAAGCCATCCATCAGAAGAGAAATGATTTCAATCATTTATGTCTCTTGTGTTTAGTTCCCTTAACTGGCCTTGTGCTGCAATTCAGCCCTCCGATTGCGCTAACGCAGAATAAGAACGCGCGGCAGTTCGGATCGCTGTCGGCTTGGAGCATCCGTCAAACCCTTACAGTCGTTACAAGAACATCTCGTAGAGTGGATAAAAGGCTGGTTCGGTGTAGCCCTTCGGCAATGTGATTTTGAGCGCGATTTCAAAAAAGAAAAACATCACGATCGGGGTTAGCGCTGCGAACATACCCGTAAGCAACCAAGAATGCCGGCCAAGAATCCGGATGTAGAAGATCAGGAACAATGGCAAGGCGCCATAGACACCGACGAAATGAAAAAGGAAAATCGTGATCGTGAGGGCACCGGCAACCAGCCCGACGCCTTTGATAACCTCGGCGTTCATATAGATTTCGGTGGATTTGGAGAGCGGACTTTTCCGCCGGAACCATTGTATCATGATCCAAATGCAGCAGAGAAGCATGATAGCTGCGAGCCAGAATGGCCATGCACCGCCACCGGGGCCTTCGCCACTGATCCAGCCGATGTTCAGCTCGGTACTCTTCCACATCAAATAAATAGAGAAGAGGGCCATGACGGCCGCCATAACGAGTTCGGCGATGCGCATCGTGGCCCTCCTCCCTTGAAACTTCTACGTCCGTTTCAACTTTTCAGCTGAACAAGAGCACTTACTTAATAGCGCCCATTTTTTTCAGCATGACACGATGTACGTCACGTTCGACTTTCCAATAGTCCATCAGCGCTTTGCCGGAAAGCGGATCGCCCTGCAGGGCTTTTTTCTTCCGGTATTTTTGCCATTCGTCGGAATTGTAAACCTTCGTGAACAGGTCGTTGTAATAGGCCTTTGCATCCGCGCTCATGCCCGGTGCGCCAACAACGGTGCGCTGCATGAAATAGACAAAGTCCTTGCCAAGTTCTTTAAAGGTTGGTGCGTCTTTAAAGAGGCCGATCCTCTCATTCGTAAAGCACGCCAGCGGCTTCGTGTTACCAGCCTCATAGAAACCGAGCTGTTCGGACGGATTGTTCACCGTGGAATCCGCATTCTTGCCAGCCAACTGCTTAGCAACCTTGCCGCCGCCCTTATAGGGGACATACTTCATCTTCAGCCCATAAGCGGTGTTGAGGAAGTCGGTCAGCAGATTGTCTTCAGATGCCTTACCCGTTCCAGCCATGATCCAGTCAGAGCCTTTGGCCTTCGCCGCTTTGACAAAATCATCAACAGTCTTGAGATCTTTGCGGTCGGAATGAACCCAAAGGCAGAATGTATCCTCAGCCATGCGCATGATTGGCGTGAAGTTTTCAATATTGATGCCTAAGCCAGGCTGGCGAAGCGGTGTGGTGTAGAAGCTGTTCAGAGTGAACATAATCGTGTGATTGTCACCCTTCTTGCCCTTCATATAAACCAATGCTTCCGCGCCGGTGCCGCCGGGCTTATTGATCGGCGTGACGGTTGCTCCGCCAAGCTTATGTTTGGCGATGATGCTCTGCATCAAACGAACGGCCTTATCGGCACCACCACCCTTACCGGCCATGATGATAAATTCGATCGGCTTTTTCGGTTGCCAAGCGGCATCCGCACTGCTGACCGCGAAGCCAGTGAACGTCGAGGCCACAAGACCTGTTACGGCAAGCATGCCGAATGTTTTGAAAGAGAAATCTCTCATCTATAATCCTCCCAAGTGTTGCCATGGAAATCCAAACAAAGATCGCCCTACCGGGTCATGAACCTAGCTAACCCTACGAGCGCTTTGAAAATCTGGTTCCCGTTTGCTTATGGCATTTGGTATACCAGAGAAACATAACGCCAATTGGACCCGGTTGGCTAGTAAAAATTTTTACTCAAAAATTAAGGCCACTGTATGAACGGCCGGCAAGGTTTGTTGCGGCGAATGACAAATTGCCGCATTCGTAGAGTTCGAAGAGGGAACCGATCCACCGGCGCAAGAACCGCTGCGATGATCGTCGTTAGGGCCACCGCGCCCGCACGAAACCCCTTGTGCTGGGTCAGAATTTAATTTGAAAAAATGGGTCTCGTGCTTGCGACCGCAAATACCGAATGTTTTGGCAATGCGCGGCATGAATGAGGCTTTACGATTCGAACAAACTCATTTTCCTGTCCAACATAGGTTCAAACCCATTATAAGATCACGACGCTGCAAAATCCGGTCTTAGTAACGGATATGCATATTGCTGGTCCGGCGCGATTGGTATATGGTATACCAACGATGAATTTTGCCGTTTCTATAAACAATAACGACCATATCCGAGCCAGGGTTCCCTGTCCCTGACGGGAGGAATAGCATGTATTTGCATGAATATCAGGCGAAGGACATATTGCGTCCATTTGGCATTCCCACACCTGATGGCGACGTCGTTTCGTATGCCAAAGATGCCTACGCTGTCGCTGAAAATTGCACGGCATCGGCTTATGTCGTAAAGGCGCAAGTCCATGCCGGGGGCAGGGGAAAAGCAGGCGGGGTTCGTAAAACGGATTCGCCTGCAAAAGTTCAGGAAATCGCTGAAGAGTTACTAGGCCAAAAACTTGTAACCGAGCAAACGGGACCTGATGGACGGACGATCCGGCGTGTTTATATCGAGTCGGCGATTGATGCCGCGCGTGAGATTTTCGTTTCCATGCTTGTCGATGCTCAATCAGGACAGATTGCGTTGATCGGCTCGCAAGAGGGCGGCGAGGATATCGAGGCGCTTGCGGCTCAGAAAAGTATTCGCCTTGAGCGGCTGCTCATCTCGCTCGACGATGACCCAGACGCGATCGAATTCAAGGAGTTCGCGCAGCGTCTCTCGCTTGAAGGTCCGCAGACCGAGCGCGCCGCCGCTCTATTCCGATCCATGTATCGGGCCTTCGTCGAACTTGACGCCAGCCTCATCGAGATCAATCCGCTTGCCGTTACGACCGATGGTGAGCTCGTGGCGCTCGATGTAAAAATGGCGATCGACGACAATGCCCTTTACCGTCATCCGGAACTCGAAGACCTTCGCGACGAGGATGCGGTCGATAAAATCGAGCTTGCGGCACAGCGCCACGACGTCAACTATATCCAGATGGACGGCAATATCGGCGTCGTCGTGAACGGTGCCGGACTTGCGCTCGCGACGCTCGACCTCCTTCGCGATGCCGGCGGGGAACCTGCAAACTTTATGGATATACGGACGACCGCATCAAGCATGCAAATTGCCCGCGGTTTTGACCTCCTGTTGTCGAATTCCAACGTCGAAGTTGTTCTCGTCAATATTCATGGTGGTGGCATGACGCGCTGCGATACCATCATCGAGGGCATCGGAATTTCGCTCAAGCGTAATAACAAGGTGCTTCCGCTGGTTATTCGGCTTGCCGGAAACAATGCCGATTATGCCCGCACGTTGCTCTGCAACTACGGAATTTCCTTCATTGATTCTGAAAATCTAGCGGACGCGGTTGAGCGCGTGCTTGCCTTGGTTCGGATGGAGGCCGCGTGACATGTCGATATTAGTCAATTCTGATACAGCGGTTCTTTGCCAAGGGATGACGGGCCGTCTTGGAACGCACCACGCTTGGAGCGCGATCGCTTATGGAACGCGAATTGTAGGCGGCGTGCGCCCAGGCAAGGGGGGTAGCACCCATTTGGATTTGCCGGTTTTCGATACGGTTGCCGAGGCGGTGACGGCGACGGGCGCAGATGCAAGTCTTATTCTAGTTCCAGCGGTCAACGCCGCGGACGCGATGATCGAAGCGATTGAAGCGGAAGTGCCGGTTATCGTTTGCGTGACCGAGCGTGTGCCGGTTCTCGATATGGTGCGCGTGAAACAGGTGCTGAAGGGCTCTGCGTCAAAGCTTGTCGGCCCCAATACGCAAGGAATATTGGCGCCGGGGCAATGCAAGATCGGTGTCATGTCGACAGTCCATGAAAAACGCGGCCGTATCGGCATTGTGTCACGTTCGGCAACGTTGACAAGCGAGGTGATCGCGCAAACATCTGTGCTCGGTCTTGGCCAATCGACAAGCCTCGGGATTGGCGGCGATTCCCTTCACGGCATTGGATTTGTCGAATGTCTTGAGTTATTTCAGGCGGATGCCGATACCGACGGAATAATATTGATCGGCGAGATTGGCGGGAGCGAAGAGGAGACGGTTGCTGATTTTCTGAAATCCGAGAAATTTGATAAGCCCGTGGTTGCGCTCATTGTCGGACGGCACGCGCCGCCGGAGCGGCGCATGGGCCATGCCGGCACGCTTACTGTTTTTGGTCAGGCCGGCGCGGAAAGCAAGATAGAAGCGCTTCGCGCCGCGGGTGCGCATATTGCGCCAGATGCGCATCTTGTTGGCGAGACAATGCGCCAAGCATTAGTAAATTGAGAGTGACGTGAGGATCATGATAGGTGGATAACGGGCCGCAACGAACAATAGAACCCGGATCTGGGCGGCGCAAATCATTGGCTTTTCCGAAGGGGCGCCTGCTCGATAGCGGCGCTCTCGAAACGGTCAGGGACCTGCTTGGCGATAGGCCTCGGCAGCGCGATTTGCTCATAGAGTATTTGCATCTCTTGCAGGATCGCATGGGCCATTTGTGCTCTTCGCATCTTCACGCCTTGGCGGAGGAAATGAATCTTCCCATGGCGGAGATTTACGAGGTGGCCTCTTTCTATGCGCATTTCGATATCGTGCTTGAAGATGAAACCCCACCACCGCCGATCACGGTTCGGGTCTGCGATTCCTTGACATGCATGTTGGAGGGATCGACTGAGCTGCATGCGGCGCTCGCGGCGGGCGTTGATCCGAATAAGGTGCGGGTGGTTCGCGCGCCGTGCATGGGGCGCTGTGATACTGCGCCTGTTGCGGAAATCGGGCACAAGCATGTGGACGCGGCGACGTCTGAGTCTCTTATGGAAACGATCGCCAGCGGCGATCACCGGGCGCATATCCCAGACTATGAGACTTTCGACACATACCGGGCCCAAGGCGGCTACCGCTTGCTTGAAAGCTGTTTGGCTGGCGAGCGCACGCCGGGCGACATGATCGCGTTGCTTTCGGACGCGGGACTGCGCGGTTTGGGAGGCGCTGGGTTTCCGGCCGGGAAAAAGTGGGAATTTGTTCGCGCTGAAGCAAAGCCGCGTTTGATGACCATCAATGGCGATGAAGGCGAGCCCGGAACCTTTAAGGATCGCTATTATCTCGAACGTGAGCCCCATCGAACGCTCGAAGGCGCGTTGATCGCCGCATGGGCTGTCGAGGCGGAGCGCTGCTATTTTTATATGCGCGACGAATATCCGGCTGTTCTGCATATTTTGGCCAAGGAGTTTGCCGCGCTCGATGCGGCTGGCTTGACCCAACATTGCGGCATGGAGCTTCGCCGCGGAGCGGGCGCGTATATTTGCGGTGAAGAGTCGGCGATGATCGAGTCGATCGAGGGCAAGCGCGGCCTGCCCCGCCATCGCCCGCCCTATATTGCGCAGGTTGGACTTTTTGGCCGCCCGACGCTCAATCATAATGTCGAGACGCTCCATTGGATCCGCGACATTGCCGAAAAGGGCGCGTCTTGGTTTGCCGATCAGGGCCGGCGCGGGCATAAGGGGCTGCGGTCGTTTTCCGTTTCCGGCCGTGTGGCAGAACCCGGCGTCAAGCTAGCGCCGGCCGGCATTACCGTTCGCGAACTGATCGATGAGTTTTGCGGCGGCATGGCCGACGGTCACGACTTCAAGGCTTATCTCCCCGGCGGCGCGTCCGGCGGTATATTGCCGGCCTCCATGGCGGATATTCCTCTCGATTTCGGCACGCTCGAAGAGCATGGTTGCTTTATTGGGTCCCACGCCGTCGTCATTTTGTCGGATAAGGATGACATGAAGGATGTTGCGCTTAATCTTATGAAGTTTTTCGAGGATGAAAGTTGCGGCCAATGCACGCCATGCCGTAACGGCACGGAAAAAGCCGTGAAACTTCTGGCCAAGGGAGGCTGGGACGGTGATCTTCTCGAAGAGCTTTCGCAAGTGATGGTTGATGCTTCGATTTGCGGTCTCGGGCAAGCAGCACCCAATCCGATCCGCTCAGTACTCAAGTTTTTTCCGGAGGATCTCAGATGAGCGATCCAATCAAATTTACGCTCGATGGCCAAGAGGTCGAAGCTGAGCCTGGCGAAACCATTTGGCAAGTGGCGAAGCGCGCCGGTACCACGATCCCCCATCTATGCTACGCCCCTGAACCTGGATACCGGGCCGACGGCAATTGCCGGGCCTGCATGGTCGAGATTGAAGGCGAACGCGTGCTCGCGGCGTCCTGTATCCGCACGCCGTCGCCGGGCATGACCGTCATCACCGACAGCGAGCGGGCGGTAAAATCCCGGGAAATGGTTTTCGAGCTGCTCGTCGCCGATCAGCCGAAGCGCGCAGTGGCGCACGATCCG
>BFAS01000032.1 GCA_008974985.1 bacterium MnTg02 | reverse complement strand
CCCACCACCTCTCGACATGCTTTCTCGATCTCTTCAGCGCCGAGCTGCTTGGGCAGAAACGATGCAATAATATCGATCTCTTCCTGCTCACCTTGTGCAAGCTCTAACCGTCCGGCCTCCTCGTAGGTCTTCACCGATTCCCGCCTTTGCTTAATCATCTTGGCCAAGATATCGAGGACCTCAGAATCGGACACGCGCTCCTCGCCGCTTGTCCGCACCGCGATGTCCCTGTCCTTGATCGCGGCATTGACCAGACGCAAAGTCGACATCCGGCGCTTGTCCTGAGATTTAATTGCCTCTTTCAAAGAACTATTAAGTTGATCTCGCATTATTCTCTCTATGGTCAAAATTTGAGATCGCAAACTTATTCATGCGCTTACGTTGTGGCAAGACTTTATTCGATTAACGCATTGAAATTACTCTGAATTATTTTTTTCCATTATGTTGACCCAACCTTCTCTTTCCCATAGGCTCCCGCCAATTTGGCTTAGACCGTGAGTTTTGAGCGGTCCGACACCGTTATTTCTAACCCTTAATGTCGGCCCCCTCTGATTATCAATTTAGGCTAAATAATAATTCCACCTGGACCGCAAAGCGTTCGCAATGACAACGCAATCACTAGACAGCAAACAGGGCTGGAGCAACGATAAGGCGACGGCGCTTATCGTTTTGGCTGACGGCACCATAATACGCGGCATGGGATTGGGCGCCGTCGGATCAGCGGTCGGCGAAGTTTGTTTCAATACGGCGATAACGGGCTATCAGGAAATTCTCACCGACCCGTCTTATGCCGGGCAAATTATCACCTTCACTTTTCCCCATATCGGCAATGTCGGCGCCAATCCGGAGGACATCGAGACGACCAATCTCGCGTCGGACTCCGGCGTACGCGGATGTCTCTTTCGCGCCCCCGTCACCGAACCTTCAAACTATCGGGCCGCTCAGCGTCTCGACAGCTGGCTTGCGGCGCGGGGCATCATCGGACTTTGCGGCGTCGATACCAGAGCCCTGACAGCGCGCATTCGAGAGCACGGCATGCCCAACGCAGCGATTGCTCACGACCCGTCGGGAACATTTGATTTGGAGAAATTAACGGCCGACGCCGCCGCCTGGCCTGGGCTCGAAGGCATGGATCTGGTGCAATCCGTGACGTGCGGACAGACCTATAGCTGGGACGAGACCAATTGGATCTGGAACGCCGGATTTGGGCGCCAAACCGCACCCAGCTATCACATCGTTGCCGTTGATTATGGACTGAAGCGGAATATTTTACGCTGCCTGGCGACGTCGGGCTGCCAAATAACAGTCGTTCCGGCTGAAACGCCAGCGGACGATATTCTGTCTCGTGGTCCGGATGGAATCTTTTTGTCGAACGGACCGGGAGACCCTGCGGCGACGGGAGCGTATGCGGTCCCCGAAATCAAAAAGCTCGTCGCGTCCGGCCTGCCGATTTTCGGCATATGCCTCGGTCATCAAATGCTGGCGATCGCGCTCGGCGCGAATACGAAAAAGATGCATCAGGGCCATCATGGCGCCAATCATCCGGTTCAGGACTCGACCACGGGCAAGGTCGAGATCACTTCGATGAACCACGGCTTCACCGTCGATCGCGAGAGCCTCCCAGATACGGTCGAGGAAACCCATGTCTCCCTTTTTGACGGTTCGAATTGCGGCCTTCGGGTGAAAGACAAGCCCATCTTTTCCGTTCAATACCATCCCGAAGCGTCCCCCGGGCCTCAGGATAGTCATTATCTCTTCACACGTTTTTTAAATCTTATTCGCGAACGCAAAGGTGAGGCCCAGGTGCCGGAGCGTTAGGCTCTGAACCGATAAATTGGCTGCAACCAATCCGTACTGCCAACTCGTAAGGTGTGTCAGTGAGACAGCGACAATTTCTTCTTGCCGTGATCGGCGCAGCTCTCATTCTATTGCCAGCATCCAGTCCCGATGCCGCGGCTCGCAAACCGCCTTGGCGAGCTTGGAAATCCAAGGGCCATCTCGAACATACTCTTACCGGCCGCGTCTACGCCGCCAAAAAGGGGCTGTTTCTGACGCCGATCGAATTGGCCGACAAGCTGGCCGTGAACGATTACATCCTGCTCGGCGAAACGCACGATAATCTGGATCATCATATCCTGCAGGCGTGGCTCATAAACCGGATTGCCCACTATGACCGCCGCCCGGCGATCGTCTGGGAGATGATTGATCTCAACCAATCTCTGGCCCTTGCAAACCACCTCAAGAACTTCAAATTACCAGCCGCCAAACTTGGCGATGCGCTCGATTGGGGCAAAAGCGGCTGGCCGGCATGGTCCACCTACCTGCCCATTGCACGGCGCGCTTATCAATTTCGCTTAGCGATGTCCGCCGGCTCCGCCCGCAACGAGGACGTCAAGGAGATCGGACAGAAAGGACTGGCGTCCGTTGAGGAAAGCGAACGCGAGCGCCTTGGCCTGGATTTCCGGTTGGGTTGGGACTTAACGAGGGCGCTCAGGCAAGAACTCAAAGCCTCTCACTGCGATATGCTGCCCGACGAAGCGCTTGAAAATATGCAGGACGTGCAACGGTACCGGGATGCCATCTTGGCCGATCAATTGCTGGCTGCCGGCAGCCGTAAAGGCGCGGTGTTGATCGCCGGCAGTGGTCATGTGCGCCACGATCGCGCCGTGCCATGGTATCTCCGCAATCGCAATCCCGATGCCAGTATCGTTACTCTGATGTTGATCGAAGTAACGGAAGAGACCGCCTTTGCAGAGGATTTCGTCCCGAAAGATCCGTTCGGCAAACCAACGGTGGATTATGTCTGGTTTACGCCGCGCCATGAACGCACCGATCCGTGTGAGGCGTTCAAAAAGCAGCTCGATAAGAAAAAGAAATAATCTGAACCTGGAGCATTTTCAGGAAAAGTGTGGGCGGTTTTCCGCCCGGAAAATGCTTAATAACAAAGAGCGAGAGCCCATTCGATAAATGGGGGTTTATCGAATGGGCTCTAGGCGTGGCATCATCCTATTCGGCGAGCAACCTCTTCAACAACGCTTCCGCCGCGTCGGGTTCGAAAAATCCAAATTTTTGAAAGCGAATTTTCCCGGATTTGCCGATGAACGCCATTTCCGGTGTCCCACGGGTGCCGTAGCGTCTCATCGTCATCGGCACAAACGCTCCATCGGCATGACGGTCGATACCAACCAAATGCGTAATGCTCTTCTCCTTGAGGAATTTTTTCAGCCGCCTCGTGGTCTGGTAGTTATGGCCCTCGAACACGGTGTGGATGGAGACAACGACCAGCTTATCCGCCGCGATCTCATCGGCGAACTTCCCCTCCCAATATTTGACCAAGGGAATGGAGAATTTATTGCAGCCGGGACACCAAAGCTGGAAAAACTCCACGATCACGACACGCCCTTTGAGCTTGTCGATCGTGGTGCCATCACCGTTCAGCCACTCTGAGATTTCCCATTGCGGCGCATCGCGCGGCGTCTCACGCGCCTTGAGAGACGGATTTGAGACGATCAATCCAAAGGCAATAAGACCCAGCAAGACGAGGCGGCGCGAATTCATAGAGAACCACTTTCCTATCGAGGAGCGTGGTTTTAGCCCTAACACCGGTCCGGCATTGCAGCGATTCAAGATGCCGTGAGCGGCGGGGCACGCATTCAAGCCCGAACCCGCTTGTCATGCCCCGGCTTGACCGGGCGATCCAGTTGCCACACGCGTCTCAGCAACTTGCTCATACGTGCCGTTTAGGGGATTACCCGCTTGAGCCAGGCAATGACAATGAGACGGCGGAGATCGGGTGATCCACTCCCATGACCTCTCCACACGCTGGCGATCGATGTCTGGTGAGAAGCTGCAAGTTGACACCATTAGCGAGGCGGTCCGAGGGCCGCCTCGTGCCAATAGCGGAAGTTTTGTCTTTCCAACAAGAAGCACAGAAAACACTTTAATGGAAACGTGCAATACCATGTAAACGCGGTGTTTTTTGCTGTTGTTTATATGACACAGACAATTCGTAAATACGCTGCTCAAGCCTGTCGATTGATTGCGAGCCAGATCAGGCAGGCCCATAATCTTTTTGGGTATAAAAGGGGTGGGTGAGCATTCGGATATTTAAAATTGATTTTTCGATAAGAGCGACCTGAGAGTAGCCATCGGATCACTCAACCTAGTCACTGACTCATTCGGATGGTGCCGCTTTGCGTGGATGGTATCGCCGGAGACACGTCGTTTGAGGGCGGAGGAATGGGAGGAAGGCGAAATGTTGAAATCGATCATGTCCCGCGTCAAAGGGATGGCATGCGGTCTGGGTGCCATCGTGATGTTAGCGGCCATCTCAATCATGCCAATCACCGCGGACGCAGCCCCCATAACACTTCCGATAGGCCTAAACCCAGGTGACGAATATCGCTTGGCATTCGTAACGAGTACGACCCGTGATGCCACTTCCACCGACATCGCAGTTTTACAACGCGTTTGTCACAGCGGCGGCGAACACTCAAGCAGAACTACTAGCGCTAGGCACCACCTGGACGGCCATCGCTTCTACGTTCACGGTTGATGCTCGGGACAATACCGCCACTAACCCAATCGAAGACGGAGCAGGGGTCCCGATTTACTTGCTGGACGGGTTGACGAAAATCGCGGACAACTACTCGGATCTTTGGGACTCTTCGTTAGACGCATTGTAGGATATCGACGAGTCAGGCAACGGCGGTGGGGTAAAGGAGGTATGGACAGGCACAAGATCAGACGGAATTAGTATAGGGGGTTTATCTTTGGGAGATGTTGATTCTGATAACGCTTCGTACGGGATAAACATCTTTTTAGATTCTCGATGGATAATAGCGAACTTTACCGACGATGTCCGATTAAAGAGCTTTTACGGGATTTCGTCAGTGTTAACTGTGTCTGCGGTTCCGGTGCCCGCCGCCCTTCCCCTCTTCGGTACCGGCCTTGGCATTATGGGTTTCATAGGCTGGCGGCGTAAGAGACGGATGGCTGCGGAAGCTGCGGCCTGATTAATCTTTCAGCGTGCAAGGATAGAGCGGTCCTTCTGGGCCGCTTTTTATTTGGCCTGGAGTCCGCTTCGGGTCAAAAGCACGCGTGCCGGTGATGCCCATTCAGCGATCGCTTTTCCCTTAAGAACGGACTAGCCGAAGGGTCTTCCAGATCGGCTGCAAAGTGCAGGAGGAGACATTCTTAGAAATCTACTTATTAGGATGCCCGATCCTAACCTCCTTCATTTTTATCGCTGTCGCCGGAGCTTACTGGCTTTGATGCAGGCTATTCGCCTTCCCATAACATGGCGGACGCTTGCCACATCCCGC
>BFAS01000031.1 GCA_008974985.1 bacterium MnTg02 | reverse complement strand
TTTGTCGGAACATGTCACGCGCAACGTCGCGCGTATCGCGCACCAGATTTGATGCATCGTTGCTCAGCTTAATAAATGCCACAGGACATGTTTTGCCCGCTTAATGTGGCATTTACGAGGGCGTTGCGACGTCTTCGTCAAAGGATGTGTATGTTTTTTGTGGAGGATTCACGCTTCTATCGGTCTCCACCGCGCTGCCGGGTCTTCGGCGATCGCCCAACAGGGCCTCGCTGGCGAGGCGCTTCGACGTACTGCTTACCCCACCGGACTCGGGCGGGATTATTAAAATACCACCCCTCTCGTCAGGTGCTCGGCCGCGCCGGCTCCCAACGGAACGTCCATCAGCGTAACGGCGATGAGGGTCATATAAAGCGCGCTAACGACAAGCAGCCCACGGAGAAAATCCGTTGTTTTCATAACGATCCTCCCAGTCCGTATACAAAACATTTGCCGCATCCAGCAGAAGCCTAAAGCACGGAATTGAACGCCGGTTGAAGGTCTTGTTCATCTCCCGTTCAGAAACCGACGGGAAGGTATTTTTGGCAAATCAGAGAATCTATACAGAAAAAAACAAGCTTTGAACTCGCGAATAATAAATATTCATGACAAATATTTTATAACAACGAATATTACTACGCTATAGTTTTTAGATATATATAATATATTAAATTATACTATTAGTATCCTCGGTTGACATAAAATATAGGATCTCAATGAGATAGCTATTTGTCTTATTCTATAAAAACGACCCACGAAGTGGGCAATTTGCGAAGATCCCGCTCGCGGAGCGTCTCCGGGGCTCATATCCCCGTTTAACAACAGTTTGATCTCATCGAGCAGCTCGCCGGTGGACGGCCTTTTTTTGCGGCCTTGGGAGGTCGCGAATTTCACAGATAATATTTAGCGCCTGCCGCATCAGCATCCCTTTCAAATTCGGAAATTGGACATCCACGACGTCGCGCATGGTCTTCGCACCGGGAAAATTGATGCGATGAAAGAAGCCGCGCCGCAGGACGGCATCCGGCAGCTCCTTACCCGGAAAAAGTTGCCGCGTGACGGCAGTTCTTGCCTCATTGCCGCCATAAACAAACAGACGCCCAACCATAAAACATTGAATTTCAAAGATAATATATTTGGCCCCGGGATTGCAAAGCTGCAACTGGTCAGTGATATCGCGGCACTTAATGACGCGTTGGGATTGGGTAAGGAGAGCTTGATATGGGTATTTTCGGTGCAATGACGACGGCGATTACGGGTCTCCGGTCGCAGTCAACGGCTCTGGAGCATATTGCAAACAATATCGCCAATTCGCAGACGATTGGCTACAAGCGGACGGAGACATCCTTCGCCGAGCTTGTTCCCGAAAGCCCCGCCAATCAGCAGGCACTTGGCGTTGTGCAGGCCTTCTCGCGGCCGACCAACGGAACCCAGGGTGACATTTCGAACAGCGACAGTGCAACGTCGATAGCCATCAACGGTGAGGGCTTTTTTATCGTTGGTGAACAATCGGGTGTTGTCGATGGCGCTCCGACCTTTACGAATGAATCGCTCTATACGAGACGCGGCGATTTTGCAGTCGACCGGAACGGTTTTCTGGTCAACGGTACGGGATATTTCTTGAAGGGATTGCCGATTAACTCTGTGACCGGCAATCCAACGGGCAGCATCCCCGCTGTCATTAGCATTTCCAGCGATTTCCTGGCAGCGCAAGCGACAACAGCGATCAACTATCGCGCCAATCTCGCAAGCTTTCCGCTAACGGCTTCGGCGGATGCGTCTATCCCGCTGAGTGAAAGGTTGAATCCTTCCGTTTTCAGCAGCGATCCGACCACCGCGGGCACCGGCATTGTGTCGGGTGCGGATGCATCTACCTTAATCGACCAGTCAATCTCCGGCGGTGCAATCACGACTTTTGACGCCGCCGGTCAGGCCATCAACGTTCAATTCCGCTGGGCCAAGCTTGCACCGCCGCCGGTAACGGGCACAGTCGACATCAGCGGCGATCTTGATGCCGGTGGCGCAGGCCTTACGCCGGGAGATTCCATTACGCTGACGATCGGTACGGAGACCTTTACGATCGGATTCAATAACACCGGCATCGCCGGGGTTGGAGAAGATGTCGCTATTGATTTAGACGGCATTGATAATCTCGATGGCGGCGGTGACGATGCAACAGGATTAACTCTTCGCGATGCGATCAACACGCTGTTCACCGGTTCCCCCGCATCTCTTGATGGGTCCAATCAGCTCGTCCTGCAATCGCCCAGCAATACATCCGTCGCATTTACCGGCTCGGACGCGAGCGTGCTCACTGATTTGGGGATGGATGCGGTCGGCACCGGCTCGGCGACAACGCGGACCATTGCCTTTCCCGAGACGTGGAACTTGTTTTATCTCAGCGACAGCACCGCAAGCGGCTCGACAACGGCTTGGCGAAACGCTGGAACGGACTATATTTTTGGCAACAATGGGCAGCTTAGTCCCGCCATTTCCAACATCACGATTTCGAATCTTACCGTAAATGGCAACAATATCGGTGACGTACGGCTCGATCACGGGACAAACGGCATCACGCAATTCGCGGATTCGAACGGCACCGCGAGCGTTACCGAACTTTCTCAAGACGGCTTTTCGGCGGGTGAGCTTACGGCCATTGCGATTTCCGATGCTGGCCGCGTTGTCGCAAGTTATACCAACGGCCGGTCCGTCGATCTTGCTCTGATTGTGCTGGCCGATTTTCAAGCCGACAGTTTCCTGTCCAAAGTCGATGGCGGCGCCTTTCGCGAGACCGATGAATCCGGCGTCCCCATTCTCGGCGCACAAGGGACGATTACGGGCAATGCGCTGGAATCATCGAACACGGATATTGCCGATGAGTTCACGAAACTCATTGTCACGCAGCAAGCCTACGCGGCGAATACGCGGATCATTTCCACGAGTGACGAGATGATTCAGGAAGCGCTCAACATGATCAGATAACGCGGTCTGGATATAGCGGGAGAGGGTAGCGCGTTTCCGCGCTCTCCCCGTGAACGCCGCCGCGCAACTGGGTGATTTCTATGGGACTGTCACAAGTACTAGATATTTCCAACACTGGGCTCAGAGCGACGCAGTCGGGCCTGGAGGTGATCGCGCGCAATATTGCCAATGCCGGCACCGAGGGCTATACGCGCAAATCGCTCAACCAGCAGAGCCTGGTTTCAGGCGGGCAAGGTTTCGGCGTTCTGACGACTGAGATAACGCGGGAAATCGACGAGTTCCTGCAGTTCCAGCTGCGCAAGGAAACAACCAACTTTGCCGCGCTCGATATCCGGCAAAAATTCCTCGATCGCATCGATCAGCTTTTTGGCATTCCTGGTGAGGCGAATGCACTCGATACGATTGTTAATAATTTCACGGAATCTCTGCAGGAACTTTCCACGTCGCCCGAATCTTTTACTGTTCGCGAAGGCGTCATCGGCAATTCCCAGGTGCTGGCGCAACAGTTGCGCAGTCTGAGCGATGAAGTTCAATCGTTGCGGCAGCTTGCCGAGGATTCGCTCAACGATGCCGTCGCCGAAGTCAATGATGCGCTCAAGCAGCTTGGAAAGCTCAACCTGCAGATTGTGCAAGCCGGGGGGACACCTTCAGCCGACCTCTTGGATGAGCGGGATAAGCTGGTCAACCGCGTGGCGGTTATGCTGGATATTCGCGTCGAAGCTGATCCAAATGGTGCCGTCAGTATTTTTACGACCGGCGGCAATGCGCTTCTCCAAGGCACGCCGGTCACGCTTCTCTTCGACGAGCACAGCGATATCAAGGCAGAATCTCAGTACAATCAAGATCCGCTATTGCGCGGCGTTGGCACGATCTCGCTGCTGGATGACACCGGCTTTGCAATTGATTTGATCCGCAATGGCAACCTGAAGACCGGGCGCATCGGAGCGCTTCTCGAACTTCGCGATCAGACCCTTGTAGAAACACAGGCGCAGCTCGACGAACTGGCTCATGGGCTTGCTCTGGCACTTTCCACGCGGACGGAACCAAGCGTCGCGGCGACGGCCGGGGCACAGGCCGGGTTTGATATTGATCTCGCTGGTTTTCAGCAGGGCGATATTATTACGCTGGACTATACGGACAATTCGGGATTCATACCGGTGCAGCGCACCGTATCAATCATACGCGTGGACAACGCCAGCCAGCTTCCCCTCGACAATGACGTTACGCCGGATCCCAACGATACCGTGATCGGCGTCAGCTTCGTGGGCGGCGTGGCCGCGGCCGCGGCGGCGCTTAATGCGGCGCTCGGCGCGAATATCGATGTCAGTACCACTGGTGTAAATGTGCTGCGCATATTGGATGATGGCGCCGGTGGATTGACGAATATCGACGGCTTGAGCGCACGGATTACATCGACCGCTTTGCAAGATGAAGGTTTGCAGCTTCCACTTTTTATCGATGCCGGAAATTCACCAACCGCCTATACGGCCAATTTCGAGAGTGGATCACAAAAACTGGGTTTTGCCGGACGGATTGACGTCAATACGCAGATCCTCGCCAATAATGAGCTGCTTGTCCGGTATAGCTCATCGCCTGAGACGCCGATCGGTGCCCAAGAACGCCCGGCCGAATTGCTTGCGCGGTTGACGGAGATCAATTTCGAATTTTCGCCAACGAGTGGTATCGGCCCGTCGACCAGCCCGTTTAACGGATCTATTACATCTTTCGCTCAACGTGTTGTGTCGTTTCAAGCTGGCCAGGCCGACCGCGCCGCCTCCGAGAAAGCGTCCCAGGCACTTGTGAAAACGTCGCTGGAAGATCGCTACGAGAGAGCGGCCGGTGTCGACGTGGATGCCGAACTTGCCAATCTCATAACTTTGCAAAATGCGTTCGCCGCGAATGCCCGGGTCATGCAGACGGTCAATGATTTGATGCAGGTTCTCCTGCGGATATAGAAGATATTGAGGTTTAGATGGCACTCTCGCCCGTCAATTCCGTGTTTAACCTGAGTCGTGGCATCGCCGACGCGCGTGCGCAAATTTTCGATCTGCAACGGCAATTGGCAACAGGCAAAAAGGCGGCAACCTATGCGGCGCTGGGCATCGACCGCACGCAACTTCTCTCTTTTCGCGGGGAGCTCTCCCAGGTCTCCGGTTACCAGAGCACCATTTCCTTTGTGAATATCCGTCTCAGTGTTATCCAACTGTCTCTCGCGCGCGTGGAGGAAATTGCCGCGACAACCCGCTCCGACGCTTTTAGCGCGGACTTCGAACCGCACGCCAATGATCAAACGGATTTTCAGGCAATTGCTAGCGGGCGGTTTGCCGAAATCGTGGATCTGCTGAATCAAGAAGTTGCCGGGCGCCATCTTTTTGGCGGCAGGGAAACCGATGCGCGGCCGGTCGTCTCCGCGGACGATATTCTAAATGGTTCTGTCGGCAAAGCCGGGTTTAAGCAGGTTGCCGATGAACGCAGACAGGCCGATGTCGGCTCGAACGGATTAGGAAGGCTGGATATTCCCGTCCCGGTGGGCGCCGATGTCAGCCTAACGGAAGACGCTATCGCCAGCCCATTCGGCTTCAAGCTCAATGCGGTGACGTCAACGTTGACGGGAACCAATGTCACCGGCCCCGCTGGCGCGCCAACAGATCTCACCGTGAGCTTTACGGCGACGCCGCCCGATGACGGCGACACAATTACGGTCACATTGGATCTTCCCGACGGGACGCAGACCGAGGTGACGCTCACCGCGCGTACGGGCCCGCTCACGGATCCCCAGCCAGGTGAATTCGAGATTGGCGTGGACGAAAATGCGACTGCGGCAAACTTTCAAGCTGAGCTTGTCAATGTCGTGCAGACGGCGGCGCAGACGGATTTGCGCGCCGCGTCCCTAGTCGTGGCGTCTGATAATTTTTTCGACTTCGATGGAACGACGCCGCCGCAGCGCGTGGATGGCCCGCCGTTCGATAGCGCCACGGCCCTTAAAGACGGGCTCACAACAGATACGGTTTTTTGGTACGATGGAGAGCTTGCCACGGACCCGCCGCGCCAAAGCGCCACCGCCAAAATTGATGATGGCAATGTCGTTGGATATGGCGTGCGGGCCAATGAAGATTCCTTCCGGACCGTTTTGAAGAATTTGGCGGTTCTTGCGACCGATACCTACCCGTCCTCCGATACGAATGGCAAGGAGCGGTATCAGCAGCTTAAGAACCGGGCTGGACAAGACCTGGCCTTTCCAGCCGGAACGCAATCGGTCAAAAATGTGATCGCGGAGTTTAACGTCATTCAAGTGCGCTTTGCCGCCGCTGACACGAGGCATGAAGCGAACGAGAATATGATACGGGGCTTTGTGGATGAGCTGGAAAATGCCGATATCTTCGAAGTAGCCGCTCAGATTCTTGCTATGCAAGGACGGCTTGAAGCGAGCTTGGCCGTGACCGCATCGCTCAGCCAGATCTCGTTGGTCAATTTCCTCTAATTTGATTTTGCCGGCGAAGCAGAATCGCTGACGAGCGGTCCGTTCTGCGTTGGCGGCCGCAATCGCGGTACCGGCAATGGCCGGCGTGTTAGGCCGGCCCACAAAGTCCGAAAATCTTTCAGGAAACGATGGTTTGTGCGGCGTTAGGCTGCGGACGCATGAAGACCAGCCGCGAGTTCGCGATTGATGCTGATCAGGGATGTGAGCATATCGGATGTTCCCGGGCCGTTTTGCACGACAAGTGTTTGATGCAGGACGAATGCGCCGAGCGAAGCGATATTATTCTTAACATCGATTGGCATTGGATTGTCTGCTTGTGTGATGGTGCTCATGAATATCGTCCAAAGCTTGCGATTATAGAGCAACGCTTCTTCGAGTTTTTCGCTCTCACTGCCCCAATTGTCTTTGATGCTCTGAAGCTGCGAGGCAGCCTTCAATAACAATGATGCTTCGAGATCGCGCGGCGTTCTTGTGATTTTACCGACCTTGGTATAGGCGTCAGTTGCTTCCTGCATGATCCATAAGCTCCTTCTCGTAGGCAATAAGTGCCTTAGCATCCTTTAGAGCTTTATAGAATGAACCGGTTAATATGTTGTTATTTATACGTTTAATATGGGGGGCAGTGCTGGGTGCGGCCTTGAGAAGATCTTCCGCTAGTTCTTTGTAAACATTGGATTGTTCACTGGGATTTTTGCAAAGATACATTGTTTGCACCGCCAGATAGATCTTTTGGCATGGGGTTATTGCGTCTTTTGGAAGAAGGATGTCCGGTTCCCGGAGGATCGGGGCGTCCCCCTTGACGCTGAAGCGCGCGCGATGACCGTCATTTGTAATCAACGCATCTCCTATGATGATGCGCTCGCCGGGTTTTAGTTCGATTTTTAGAGCCATGGTTTGCCCCTTTCGAGATGCCAACAGCCCAGGCAAGATGCCGGCTCTGGCAACAATGTACGCCATGGCCGGCGGCGGCAGCCGACTCAGCCGATGTAAGTCCTAGAGCGCTTTCGGAAAAGTGGGAACCGGTTTTCCGATAAAAAGCGCCACAAAACAAAATGAGAGCGCGGTTGTGGTGATTGGGGTTCATCGAAACAGCTCTAGTGAGAACCCTGTAGGTATAAAAAAGGCGGGGCCTCGGCCCCGCCTTCAATCTCGTAGAAATCCGTCGCTAAATTAGAAGAGACGAAGGACCTGCTGATCAGCCTGAGAGGCCAGAGACAGAGCCACCGTGGAGAGCTGCTGGCGGGTCTGCAGAGCCAGCAAGTTGGCGCTTTCCTCGTTGAGATCGGCCAGTGTCAGGTTGGCTGCACCGGTCTCAAGCGTGTTGATCAGGTTCTTCGTGAAGTCCTGGCGAATCTCAACCACCGACAGGTTCGAACCGAAGGTTGAAGCCTGCTGACGCAGATTCGAGATAGCATTGCCAAGTTCGGCCAGGCTCACATTTACGGCGGTATCGGACTGGAATGAGTCCGTTGCCGCAGCATTAATGCCGAGGCCGGCTGAGTCGACCGTGACACCGGTGATGCTCAGCGAGCTCGTGCCATCCCTATTGAAGATAACGCTGAGGCTATCGCCAGTGAGAAGGTTGTTGCCGTTGAAGCTGGCGTCTGCAGCCAACTGATCGATCTGGCTGCGGATATTGTTGAAGTCCGCCTCCAGAGCGGCCCGGTCGGCGTTATTGCCTGGCGCCGTGGCGCCAGCGCCAACACCAAAGGTCGACAGAGTGGTCGTACCGCCAATAACGATCGAGTCGGTGTTATTGGTTGCGGTTACCGTCAGGTTGCCAGAGGTATCCACAGAGGCTGTGCCGCCCGCAAGACCGGTAAGCGCGGCGTTCAGATCCCGGAGATTGCCGACGTCAGTGCCGGTACCAAAGGTCACCGTCGTCGTGGCATTGGCGCCCACCGTGACTGATAGGGTCGTGCTTCCCGTCAAACCACCGATCGTCGCGTTGCCCGGCTCGAGAGTGGTTTGAGTCAGACCAAAGCTGGTGGCGGTAATGGTGGCGGAACCACCGATGACGACATCGTCTGCGGCGCTTGTGGCCGTCAGCGAGATATTGCCATCCGCGACATTCACCGATGCGGTGGACAAGCCTGACAGGTTACCCAACGCCGTATTCAACTCGGCCAGGGTGGAAACTTGGGATCCACCAGTGCCGAATGTGATGGTCTGGGTCGACGCACTGCCGACTGTAAGCGTTAGCGTTTCGGTAGCGAGCGCACCGACCTGGGTCAACAAATTGACCTGTGTCGTGCTGGTGGTCGTGTCAAGACCGATCCCTGCAAGAACGCCGCCGGAATCGTTATTGATCGTGAGCGTCGTGTCAGCGTCATTGGCGCTGATGGTAAGGTTCGTGCCATCATTGGACACTGTGGCGTTGATAGTGTTGGCGTCCAAGACGTTCTGAATGAGGATCTGGGAAGCGCCAATGTTTTCGCTGCCGGCAAAGGTGACCGCATTTCCGTTAATGTCAAAAGTGCCAGCAACACCGGCTGCAAACCCACCCGTACCAGCTTCGACCGCATTCACGTCAGCAGTAAGCGAGGCACCCGTCGCAACAATCGTCGCGGCAGTGTCGGCCGCAACGCTTGCGCCCGTGCCGGTGATCGTCGCACTGGCGATACCTGGTTTTTGGAGAGCCTGACGGGCAGAAGCCTGGGCACTTTCGACCAGTTTCGTGATGGCCGAAATGCCGTTATCGGCGGCGGCGACCGTTTGCACGGCGTTGCCGACCGAGTCGAGCAGACGAGAGAGGTCGCCCGCGCGGCTGTTCAGCGAAGCAGAGGTGAAGAAGGCCGTCGGGTCGTCAAGTGCACTATTGACCTTAAGACCTGTGGCGAGACGCTCCTGCGTCTTGCCAAGAAGTGCCGCCGTATTCTGCAATGACAACAGGTTGTTGCGTACCGCAGACGACAGTGTAATTTCAGCCATACCTAGCTAAGTCCTTTTCTAAGGTTCTCAGATTTGAGCGCCCCTTACTGGAGCAAGTTACAGGTAGCGCCATCCTAAAAGGACGGCGCTAATGCTTGGTTAACATCGCGGAAATTTCGTGGAATTTATGGGCTGTTGCAGTGCGCGATCGCGCTGCTTCCGACCTGGCCTCCTCTAGCTCCCCCGAACGTACGTAACGTTGTGACAGCAGAGTACAAAATTGCGGTTAACGCGCCGGGACCTTGCAAACTATGGTTAAGATCTTGCTTGGAGATGTGCCGATAGGGGCCGAACCGGAATTGCGGCGGCGCAATCTACCGTTGAACGTTAAACATTCATTAAGCCGCGTTATCGGCCGTTAAGATGGATTAATCAAAGATTGCCGCTGGGCGGCTCGCTATCGTGTATGCGATTTCGCGGAGCAATGTCCCTCACAGGGTCGTATCCACCGCGATGGCGGCGGAATGGCGATTGTCACCGGCGGTGACGCCGGCATCACGTCCATAAACCTCTGGTCCCCGGCGCGGTTTGTGCACTTTCGACGCGATGGTCTGCAGGAGCTGTTCCGACACCGCTTTGACGGCTGTCAATGCGTTCTGGTTGGCCGCAAGGGATTTGTGAAAGTGAATCTGCTGTGCTTTCAGATCTTCGATCTTCTCATTCGCCGCCATTTTGATGAACTCGGAATTGTCCCTAAGCAGCCCGAGATCCCGATGAAGCGCGACCGAGAGCGCTTGTTTGCGGACGTGAAGCGCTGTGAGATCTTGAACTTTCGCTTTCCTCAAAAGTCCGGTCTCGCGTTCGAGAACGGAAACGAGATCCGCCGTGACTTCCAAAAGACGATCGCAGAGGCTTAGGGCCTCCTCCGCCGTTTCGATGCGCTGAGGGGCAGGGCGTTCGATTTTCTGTTGAAGGTGTTGTGTCATTGTGTTTGCCCTTCCTGTGCCGCCAGGATTTCGCGATAAACATGATCTGCAATGCCGATTCCGCCAGATCTGGACATGTCCGAGGCATATTCGCCGATCAACACGGACCGGTAGACTTCCTCGGAATGACCGCCACCGAAGGGCGCCTCGGCCTTCAGGCCGGTAAACATGCTTTGCAGCATGGTCGTCAGAAATACGGCCTCGAATTCTTGCGCAGCGTTGAGCGCTGCCGCTTTGTTTGCCGTGCTGCTGCCCGCCACACCGCCTTTAGCGATGAGGGCGCTTGAGCCTGCGCTCAGCGCGGCAGCTGGGGCTTGTGTCAGGCCTGTGTTCATCACATCACCTCGATTTCCGCTTGCAACGCGCCGGCGGCCTTCACCGCTTGCAGAATCGAGATCATGTCACGAGGTCCAATACCGAGAGCGTTCAGGCCATCGACCAGACTGTGCAGGGTGACCCCATTATCAATGACTGCGAGCTTGCGATTGCCCTCATCATCCACACTGAGTTGGGTTCTCGGCACGACAACGGTTTCAGCATTATCCGCGAAGGGGCTCGGCTGGCTGACTTGTGGGGCTTCCGTGACCGTGACCGTCAGATTGCCCTGAGCAATGGCAACTGTGCTCAATTTCACATCACGGCCTATAACGATTATGCCGGTTCGCTCGTTGATAATCACCTTGGCGTTGAGATCAGGTTCAACCCGGAGCTGCTCGATTTCCGTCAATAGGGTGATAATGTCGTTCTTGTAGTCGTCCGGAAGGTCGATCTGAACGGTGCCCGGATCCAACGCTTTGGCAATATTGAACGAAGAGAAGGTATTGATCACCGCGACTATGCGCGTGGCCGTGGTGAGATCGGGATTTCTGAGCGCCAGGCGCAGCGAGCGCTGGTTAACAAGCTGATAGGTAATTTCCCGCTCTATAATCGCGCCATTGGCAATTCGGCCGACCGTCGGAACACCGCGTGTTATGGAAGCACCATCGCCTTCCGCTTTGAATCCGCCAACAGCGACCGGTCCCTGTCCGACGGCGTAAACTTCGCCATTCGCGCCATGGAGCGGCGTGACCAGTAATGTTCCGCCCTGCAGGCTTTTCGAGTCACCAAGCGCACTCACAGTAACATCCATGCGTGTGCCCTGGGTGGCGAAGGGCGGAAGATTGCCCGTCACCATGACGGCTGCCACGTTGGCGGTCCGGAGATTGGTGTCGCGTGTATTAATACCCAGCCGTTCCAGCATCGCCTGCAAGCTTTGCTTGGTAAAGGGGGAGTTGGAGAGTGAATCACCGGTGCCGTTAAGGCCGACAACCAGGCCATACCCGACGAGCTGGTTTTCCCGAATTCCCTCGTAGTCGACCAGATCCTTAATCCGCGAGGCCGCGAAGGCAATTTGCGTCCAGGCCAAAATTGCTGTCAGCAAGCCAATCATTAAGACGGCGTACCGCCAGACGTCGGCCCAGCCAAAATTGTCCGGATGTTCCATGTTATTTGACATTGGTCTTTCGGTCTCCTCGGGGCCTGAACGGCTTCCAAACAACTTTCCGCGTCACGTTGTAAAAAAGCATTGCGAAAAGCGTGCCATTCACCAAACTTCATAACGACTTGAAAAATAACACAAAAATTTTTTGATGATTTTTGTACCCGGGGCCAGTCATGCAACATCTTCCGGGCAACTGGGCAAAATTTGCCTGGCGTTAACCCTGCCTTAAGCATAATTGCCAATGCTCTCGGGCAACGGCGGCAACAGACAGAACAGGACGATGCGCGTCACTTCGGCCAAACGCCTTACTGCGGACAAGACCCATGGAGCGAGCGGTAAGAGTTCGCCCGTTGGCGCCAACCGTTTCGAAATTCCCTCGGCTCCGCCGCCAACCGCTTCGACGCCCACGGCGCGGCTTTCGCCGGTGGCGCAACTGGACGCAATCATTGCCTTGCAAAGTGTTGGTTCGGTTGCCGGTGAGCGGAAACGCGCTGTCGCCCAAGGGACGGCCGTTCTCGACCTTCTCGATGATCTAAAAGTCCAGCTTTTGTCCGGTCAAATCTCAAATTCGCACATTGGACAGCTGACCGGGATCGTGAAGTCCCGGCCAGAATACAAGGATGACGCGCGGTTGCGGGACTTGCTGGATCATATTGATCTCAGGGCGCGCGTGGAGTTGGCCAAATTGGGACGGTCAATGCCGTGAAATTGCCGGATTAACCGTTCAGAAGGCGGTTGATCGCCGCAAAGCGATCTTTACCAAAATAATATAGGACACTGTTTGGCTTGACTTAATGCACGGTGTCCCTAAATAGCAAGGCACGGTTCTTGCAGTCTTTTATGTCCAGCGTGTCAATAAGTTAGCACGCCTTCGCATAGGTCATGATGAGGGATCATCGCAACGTATCGAAGAGGGCTTCATGGGTCGCAGAAATGGTTCGCTGAATAATTACCGGCCGTCGGGCGACGAACGGTTTATGAGCACGCGGCAGCGAGACTATTTTCGAGTGAAGCTGCTGGCTTGGCGAAGTGAAATCCTCCGCTTGACACGTGAGACGCTGGTCAATTTACAGAATGAATCGTCTCACCATCCTGATCTCGCAGACCGGGCAACTTCAGAAACGGTCAAGGCTCTGGAACTCAGAGCGCGCGACCGGCAACGCAAACTCATCTCCAAGATCGACGCTGCGCTTTCCCGGATCGATCAAGGAACGTATGGCTATTGCTTGGAAACCGGCGACCCTATCAATCTACAACGCCTCGACGCCCGCCCGATCGCAACCCTTAGCGTCGAAGCGCAAGAGCGTCATGAGCAGCGCGAGCGGGTCTATAGGGACGACTAATATCGCTCACGGCACGTTCGCGCGGGCGGGCCATTGCGCAATGTGGCCCCACGCGCACTTGCCCTTGCCTCACGACCCTCCATTCTCTGAGCCACACATACAGTCTTAGCAAAGCACGCCCCGAAACCGGCGATGACCGTTGGAACTTGCGCGGGTCAGGACGGTCGTCTGCTGCCGCGATCGTCGAACATGGCCTTTTCGGCCCCCGCCGGCTCCGGGCGCCGTGGCGATGGCGGGGACAAACAATTTGAAACGTGCGCCTTCTGACAGCAAAACAGAATCATCAGCCGCATGGAAAAGGCGTTGTTGCACGGGCATGGCAGCAAACGGCGGTTTCCACCCTCCCACAGTGCGCGCGATATTGTCGCCGGGCCCCCAAACGGTTACGCTGATAGTTAGAACCGGCATTCATCAGGGGATTATCGGTTCTGATGATATTGCTACAGTTTGCCTATCAGCCAGTTGGGAGGAGTTAGTCCATGTTCAAAACAATTCATCGCCAAGTGTTTATCGGCGCCATGGCGTTGGCGGTGGTAATTCTCGCCGCGCCTTTCCAGGTTCAAGCGATGGAGGACAAACTTGTCATTGTCACATCCTATCCGCCGGATACCACTGTCACGGTAAAGAAGGCTTTTGAAGCCAAGCATCCTGGTATCAAAGTCGAGATGCTGAAGAAGAAAACGACCGCCGGCATCAAGTACCTGCAGGAGACGGCAGGCAATAATATTTCCGACATGTTCTGGGCCTCCGCCCCGGATGCCTTCGAGGTGCTCAAGGGCGACGACCTGTTGCAGAAGTACGAGGTAAAAGTGACCGGGATTCCGGAGAAGATCGGTGCTTTTCCGATCAACGATCCGGACGGCTACTATAAAGGCTTTGCCGCTTCCGGCTACGGCATCATGTGGAACACCCGCTATCTGAAGGCCAAGAAATTGCCCGTGCCGGCTACGTGGGCGGACCTCGCAAAACCCGTCTATCACGGTCACGTCGGTATGAGTGCGCCGTCGCGTTCCGGCACGACGCACCTGACGGTCGAGACCCTGTTGCAGGGTGAGGGATGGGAGAAGGGCTGGGTCAAGTGGAAACAGATCGCCGGTAACTTCAAAACCG
>BFAS01000030.1 GCA_008974985.1 bacterium MnTg02 | reverse complement strand
GCTCCCAACGTTCACGAAATCGGCGAAGGGCACTATTCCCATTTTTACAGAGTCGGCGGCATTCTCTCCCGTATAGAGGTAACCAATTAGGTCCTTTGCCGACGTCCTTAGTGTGGAAATTTTGCTGCCCGACATAGATCCCGTTGTATCGAGGACGAGCGCTACCTCGATCTTTTTGGCTTTCAATATGATTTCGTTCGACGAGCCAACATTGATCTTGTTGATGCCCATCACGCCGAGGAAGGTGGTATCAATGGTTCCCGTAATCGTGATCGTGATTTTTTTGTCAACAATCGTAATGGTCGGTTCATTAATGGTCGCGTTTCCGGCGGGTTTAAAATTCTCATTGAAATAATCTTTGGCGAGTTGAACGCGGTCAGCCGTACCGATGTTGAACGCCGCGCCGGCAGCCAAAGCCGCAGCATCGATCGAATTCGTCAGTTCCCTCTGCATATTGACAGCCCGGCCGAAATCAACCGCCGAACCGGCAATCGCAAATATAGGAATGGCCAGCATTCCAAATATAATTGCAACATTGCCACGCTGATCGCCAGACAAGCGCATAACAGCCTGGGCTAAATGATGGGAACTTCGTTTGAAGAATGCGCGAATATTACTCATGTTTTTTTACCCTGTAAGACGCCAGAGCAGCATTATTCGCGATTGCCATTATTTAGCAGTTAAAATTGAAATTTATTTTAAAGAAGTTAAAATTGTTCTGAATTTTTTCTTAAATGCGGTTCGGATTAGAGACAGACCGTCCACCGCTTAAAATATTCATGGTGATTTGGCAAAAATGCCGCTTCGCAACTGAGCCGGATTGTGTATTCTGCAAGCCCATGGCGCGGTACATATTCATTACTGGCGGCGTGGTTTCCTCTCTCGGCAAGGGCCTGTCAGCTGCTTCACTCGGAGCCCTCTTGCAAGCACGCGGATACGTCGTGCGCTTGCGGAAGCTCGATCCTTATCTCAATGTTGATCCGGGCACGATGAGCCCCTATCAGCATGGCGAAGTCTTTGTGACCGATGACGGTGCGGAAACCGATCTCGACCTTGGACATTATGAACGCTTTACGGGCCGTCCGTGCTCACAGGCGGACAATGTCACGACCGGGCGGATCTACCAGGATATTCTTGCGAAGGAACGCCGCGGTGAGTATCTCGGCGGCACCGTCCAAGTCATCCCGCATGTGACCGACGCAATTAAGCAATTCGTTCTCGATGGCAATGACGGCATCGATTTTGTTCTCTGCGAAATTGGCGGCACGGTCGGCGACATTGAGGGATTGCCGTTTTTTGAGGCTATTCGCCAACTCCGCAATGAATTGCCGCGCGGCCATACGGTTTTCATTCACTTAACGCTGGTTCCCTTCATCCCCAGCGCCGGTGAGCTTAAAACCAAACCGACGCAACATTCGGTCAAGGAGCTGAGGTCGATCGGCATCCAGCCCGATATTTTGCTGTGCCGCTGTGACCGGCCAGTTCCGGCTGAAGAGCGTAGGAAAATATCGCTGTTTTGCAATGTTCGCGAAGCCGCGGTCATCCAAGCGCTTGACGTGCCGAGCATCTACGACGTGCCTTGCGCCTACCATAGCGAGGGTGTCGACCGCGAAGTGTTGTCGGCCTTTGGTATTAGTGATGCGCCGGAACCCGACCTCAGCGAGTGGCAGCGGATTTCGCGCCGGGTCGCCAATCCCGAGGGTGAAGTCACGATTGCGATTGTCGGAAAATATACTGGATTGAAGGATGCCTATAAGTCACTGAACGAGGCGCTTGTTCATGGTGGCATCGCCAATAAAGTCAAAGTCAATTTGGATTGGATTGAAGCGGAAATCTTTGAGAAGGAGGATCCATCGCCCTTTCTCGAAAATGTCCATGGCATTCTCGTCCCCGGCGGTTTTGGTGAACGCGGTGCGGAAGGAAAGATTTCCGCCGCGGGTTTCGCGCGCACCCGGAACCTTCCCTATTTCGGTATTTGCTTCGGCATGCAAATGGCGGTGATCGAGGTTGCCCGCAACGTTGCCGGGCTGAAGGAGGCCGGATCAACCGAGTTCGGACCAGCAGGCGAGCCCGTCGTCGGTTTGCTGACGGAATGGATGCGGGGCAACGAAGTCGAGCAACGCAGCGCGGACTCAGATCTCGGCGGCACCATGCGGCTCGGCGCCTATGAGGCGATGCTCGCCAAGGGCAGCCAGGTTGCGGACATCTATGGCGCAACGCAGATCAAGGAACGCCATCGGCATCGCTATGAGGTCAATATGCGCTACCGCGATGTGCTGGAGGCGGCAGGTCTACGTGTCTCCGGTATCTCGCCCGATGGAATATTGCCGGAAATTATTGAAATTCCCGATCATCCCTGGTTCATCGGTGTTCAATTCCATCCAGAGCTCAAATCCCGTCCCTTTGATCCCCATCCGCTCTTTTCATCCTTTATCGGCGCCGCCATTGAGCAAAGCCGCCTTGTTTAACCCCCTATAGGGCCTACCGTAGAGAGCGTGGCGTTGGCCTCGCTGCGCAATTGGCATAAATTTATCCGATGCCCGCCGCAGCAAGCGCACGTCTGCGCGGCATCGGAGGACGAAGAGTCATGTATTTGGGTGAACTGCTTATCCGGCATGCACGCTATCGTCCCGATCATATCGGGGTGGTCTATAAGGATCACCGCTTGAGCTACGCGGCTTTCAACAGTGACGTAAACCGTCTCGCGAACGCTCTGCTCTCTAGGGGATTTCAGAAAGGCGACCGGATTGCCACGGTCCTTCCCAACTGCTTGGAGCTACTGACGCTCTATTGGGCGGCCGCGAAAACCGGCATTGTCGCCGTACCCGTGAGCCCGCTTCTCCAGGAAGAGGGGTTGTTGAGCCTTTTTGCCAATGCCAATCCGAATGGTATTTTGGCAAGCCCAGCGCATTGTGATGCTGTGCGGACCATAAACAACAGACTTGGATCTGCCGGAGACGACCGTTTCTACAGCGTCGGTGATGCCGTTACAGGTTTTACATCCTATGAGGATCTTATCGATGGCGCCTCAACGGCTGAGCCGGACAATGCCGGTCTTACCGGCGATGATCTTTACAATATCGTCTATTCCAGCGGCACAACGGGAGAGCCGAAGGGGATCACGCACACCCATTATATTAGGTGCATGTATGCGGCCCTCTTCGCCAGCAGCTGGCGCATGACCCCGGAAAGTACCGTGCTGCACTCCGGAGCGCTCGTATTCAACGGTGCTTTCGTGACCATGCTGCCAAGTTTCTTTTGCGGTGCGACGTTCATTTTTCACGAAACCTTTAACGCCTGCGAGGTGAATGAAACCATTGCCCGTGAGAAGGTGACCCATATTATGCTGGTGCCTTCGCAAATCGCCGCAATCTTTAACGCTCCGAATTTCTCCGCCCACAAACTTTCATCACTCGAAATGCTGCTATCGCTCGGCGCGCCGCTTCATCTTGAATATAAAGCCCGGATCGCCCGGGAGCTGCCAGGCTGCTTCCATGAGCTTTACGGCGTCACGGAAGGGTTTATCACCATCCTGGACAAGACGGATTTTTCGCGAAAGCCTCGCTCCGTCGGCGTACCCATGCAATTTAACGAAATTCGCATTGTCGATGAAAAAGGCGAGACGGTTGCAACCGGGGAAATTGGTGAGATCATTGGCCGCGGACCGCTGATGATGCCTGGCTATTATGATCGCCCGGACCTGACGGCCGAGACGATCAAGGACGGCTGGATCTATTCCGGCGATCTCGGCACTGTCGACGAGGAGGGCTTTCTCTATCTGGTCGACCGGAAGAAGGACATGATCATATCGGGCGGTGTTAATGTCTACCCGCGTGACATTGAGGAGGTGATCGTTCGCCATGCCAGCGTTGAGGCGGCGGCGGTATTCGGGATATCCCACGATAAGTGGGGCGAGACGCCGGTCGCTGCCATTGTCACCAGAGACGGCATTGCAATAACGGCGGACGCGTTGAGAAGCTGGATCAACGACCATGTGGGCGCGAAGTTCCAGCGCGTTCATGATGTGTTTTTACTCGATGAATTCCCGACAAATGCCGCCGGGAAAGTCTTGAAAAGAGCGCTTCGAGATGCCTATGAGAATAGTCTCCCGGAGATGCCGCGACAGAGGGAAAGCTCAGAGTGATGACACCAAACCGGACCGTTCGCGTTGGGACAGTCGAGATATCCAATGACGCGCCGATCGCGGTCTTTGCCGGCCCGTGCGTGCTCGAAAGCCGGGCCCATGCCCTTGAGATGGCCAGCGGTCTGAAAGAAATCACTGAGAAACTTGGGCTGGGATTGATCTATAAATCCTCCTTCGATAAGGCGAACCGGACGAGCGTCACGAGCGCCCGCGGCCTTGGGCTCGACGAGGCGTTGCCGGTATTTGCGGAAATTAGAGAGAGCCTCGGCCTTCCCGTGGTCACCGATGTCCATGACGCCGAACAATGCGCGCCGCTCGCGGAGGCTGTCGATGTTCTGCAGATCCCCGCTTTTCTCTGCCGCCAAACGGATCTGCTGATCGCGGCCGGCAAAACCGGCAAGCCCGTCAAAGTCAAAAAGGGACAGTTTCTTGCCCCTTGGGACATGCAAAATGTGGTCGACAAAATCCTCTCGACCGGAAATCAAGACATCCTGGTGACTGAACGTGGCGCGAGCTTCGGCTACAACACACTCGTTTCCGATATGCGCGCGCTCCCCATCCTCGCTGAAACTGGATGCCCAGTTGTTTTCGATGCCACCCATTCGGTGCAACAGCCTGGCGGGCAGGGGGCGACCAGCGGCGGACAGCGCGAATTCGTGCCCGTTCTCGCCCGTGCCGCCGTCGCCGTCGGCGTTGCCGCGCTTTTCATCGAAACCCATCAGGATCCGGATTCGGCCCCTTCGGACGGCCCGAACATGGTGCCGCTCGCCGAATTCGAGGGGTTGCTGCGGGAGCTGATGGAGATTGACCGGCTGGTTAAGAGCCAGCGGGCGGATCGTGTCTCAGGTTGACTATATCGTCCGGGCACTTTTTTTGAGTGCGGTGTCCTTTAGACAAGCAGTGTTTAAAGGAGATGCAAATTTCGAAGAAATCAAATTTTGTGAATCGTCAGTTTTCTCAAGAATTACTCTTGCAGCGTGAAGCAATTTTTAGGGGGGCTATTTTTCTGCCATCACGTCTTCGGGTTGCAAGGGGCTCCTTTAGCGACGCAATATTCAAATATGCCTGGTGGGCGTTTGCAATCTGTCCACTTGCGACTGGCATTATCCCAATTTGCCCATCCCGATCCATAGCGGCCGCTCGTCTCCAGGCTCCACTCGCGTATGGCTGCACGGCACGCTGACCGGCAGGAGATTTTATTCTCACTCTTTACCGTCACCGAACGTTTGCAATCTGCCTCTGCGGTGGTTGCCGCAAGCGGAACCAATAAGCGAACAGCGGTCTGATTGCCACGGCTTGGTGCCACCTTGACCCTCTTTGCGTTTTCCCTACGCTTATCGACCGTTGGAATGAATCGTTCCGTTGCCTTTTGGCCGAAGACGGGCTCAGCTCGCATTACTTGCTTACTGCCACTCTCCTTGCCTTGCAATTGCGCCGGTTCAACGCTCCGGCTCTTGAATTCGATCAGCTCCTCACGTGCCATCCGTTGGATGCGGATAGCGCGCTGAATGAGGCGTTGGCGCGCTGCCCCACGGCGCCTGGCCGAGGTGGTGGAGTTTCTGGCCTCCTGCAAGAAGTTCACGGCCACAGGATGCAGTGCACCGCCCTGCAACACGCGGATCGTATCGTTGGTTTCCTCCAAGGCGAGTCTCACCTTGTCATTCCCGGCCCCGGGATTAGGGATGAGCGCTTGCTCGAGGAGGGCGATCGTTTCCGTGATGTTCTCCAGCGCATTGATGACCCGCAGAAAGGCCGCGACAGCCACCACCTGTGTCGCGTCCAAATTGATGCCACTCCCGGTGGCGTTGGCGAGCACCTGCCCGGCGGGCGAGTTATTGAACGAGTCGCCATTATAGAAGCTCACCGACCCCTCAATCGTCTGAATGGAGTTATTGTGAAAGAATGGTCCAGAATCAGCGGCCTCGACCAGGGACGGGGTGTTGAACGTCTCGTCGCCGGGGGTCCCAAGACCGTCGTCCCGCGGGACCCGCTCACCGGTCAGGCGAGCTGGTTGATCCGGCAGACCTTCAACGCCCGTATTGAAGTTGAGATTGCCGGCGTTGGGTCCGAATATGGCCGGATCCGCGTTTGCGCCGGCATTGAAATGGCAGATATTACACTTGCCGAGTGTGTTATCGCGGAAGATTTCCTGGCCTCTTCGCGCGACCGTTCCCTTGAGCTCCAACGGCAGCGCCAGATCCCGCTGGCGGCCGAGCGAGAGCATGAAGGCTTCCAGGGCATCGAGCTCCGCATCGTTCGGCAGCCGGAAATCCACGCCCGCGATCCGCTTCAGCGTCCTCGGGAAATGTTGCGTCACGGCACCCGTTGCAAATGATCTAAGCGAGCGATCGCCCGGGGCACCATCGCCAGACCAGCCGGTGCGCGACCCGTCCCGACTTGCCACGGAAGTCCTGAGGCCGAGAACATGCGGTACACCGCGCATCACAAACCGGTTCTGCAAATCGTCGAAGCCATCAAGATTTTCCAGGATCAGACCGAATTCCCGCATCAGCTTGGGATTCTCGAAGTTACGGCGCAAAGCGGGATTGGTCTCGGCGACGAACAACGGATCGTGCGGTGGCAGGGTGGCAATGAAACCGGGCGTGATAGTGAAATTGTCCTCCTCGCGATGGCAGGTGCCGCAAGTACGGCCGTTGCCGCCAAACGTCTCGTTGAAGAAGATCTCTCGACCTTTGGCAACCAGCCGCTCGTCGATACCGGCCGTCCTGAAGGACACTTGGCCGAGCGCGAAAGGCGCGAACAAGGTTACGCTGAGAAGGATTGCTAGCCAAAGAGCTCGCTGCATCTGGGACCCCATCTGCTGAAACGGGCGCGATCGTAGCCCGCCTCTGTCCATGATCCCCAGGCCCCGAGGTGGCATTCAGCTATGCGACTACTTGTTGCAATCAGATTATGGCAAATATGGGACACTCAGCCCTTGGCGGCTGCTTGTACGATTTTGGCAATGGATTGCGTGATGGCGGCATTGCAGCGGCTCGGGTGAAGCCAATGGCCGCTCGGTGGTTCGATACCGCAGAATGACTTAATTGAAAGTCTCGGCGATGGCGACCATTGCGGTGACCATCATAGCGATGACAGCGATACCAGCTCCAACGGTGATCCATTTGATGTGTCGGCGAGCATTGCCCCGCCCTTCGACGGCAATTTCTTCTGGCGGTGCTTTTCGTTCAACCTCAGCTTTGGGTTCTCTCTCTTCAATCATGAGCTGAGCGATAGATAGCCTTCGGCCAGTGATAACGTTCGTTGCAATCAGTTCCTTCAGACGGGGAATCGGGATTTTCTCCAGCCTCTCGCGTGCTTCATCTGCGTCGAAACTCATAACTTTTGCGCTTTGATTCAGGTTGCAAATCGGTTGGGCAAGATTCTATCCGATGAGCGCGCCGGGCGAACAACAGTTTCGGCCGTAATGGTGAATTCGAGGGATTGATGCGAGAGCTGATGGCGATTGATAGGCTGGTTAACAGCCAGCGGGCGGCGGGTCGTGTATCAGCTTGAATATATCGTCGGCTTGTTGAAGAGGAACGGTCGCGTTGGCTAAGGTCTGCTCGGTCCGGCTCGTGACCCCTTGCAGACATTCGCACAAAAGAAAAGCGGCCCCGAAGGACCGCCCATTCTTTAAGCCTTTTGCAATTTCTAAGCGGCGGCTGCAGCAGCTATCCGTCGCTTACGCCGCCAGCCTATGAAACCCATAATGCCCAGGCCGGTGCCGAAGAGAGGTAGTGCGGCTGGGAGCGGGATTGGACTAACATTAACGAAACTTTCGCTTCCCTCGCCGGCGAATCCTTGCACGTGAATACCGATGCGCAACGTTCCTAATGCCAACTCCGACAAAACATCAGCGAAAATTTGCCCGCCCACTAAATCGAAAACAATCCCCAAAGATTCTCCTGGATTCACACCAAGTGGCTGCGCTGGAGGATCCGAATCGGCTGAGAATCCTGCTGTGGTTACAAATGGTGGACTAGCATCATTGGCACTTGGCAAATTGCCTGGAGATGCAAGTTGGCTAAAGGATACACCCGCAACACTATTGTCGATTGACGCAATTCCTAACAGTGAACCATCGTCGAAATAGACATCGGTAATGGACATGGCTTCGGAGCCGATGTTCCCGAACGTAAAGAGAACCTGATTTGACCCCGGATCGGTCACAATGACGAACAGCTGAGCTTCACCAGCTGCTGCATCTGCTACGTCATTAGCGGATATATTATCGAAGCCTAACGTCAATGCCTGCGCTTGCCCGCAATACAGTAGTCCAAAAGCGATGACGCAAACGCTTGCTGTTACTCTCAACAAATACAACATATCAATATCCCCACCCTGGGCGATTACGCTGATACATCTGCACTTTACCATGATAGCTTCAGGTGACCTGTGACATATAATCAACAATTATCAAATAATCGCCCCGTCTATACAACGCCCCGTCTATACAACGACAGAAAAAGACGCCTTTGGTCGGTGCTGCTCCTTTCCAGCGGGGGCTTTTGTGAAAAGACAGAAATTCAGCCGTTGGCACATCTTCTCCGTACAGAGTGGCCTAACGGCGCGTCCGCTATCCGCTCCATTCTCACCGTCAGGATTACACGGCAATAACGGGGACTTTTGACCCCGAGCCGACATAGTTCGGCAAACCCACCCCAATGCCTATGTCAAGCGTCTGGCCGCAGCAAGTTCCTTAGCCATCTTGGTGGAATCTCCCCACGTCGATAACCA
>BFAS01000029.1 GCA_008974985.1 bacterium MnTg02 | reverse complement strand
AGAACTCGCAGACCATTGTATTGTTAGAGGACGGGTTGCGGAAGGCGGGCTATCTCAAGGACAAAAAATGATCGCGGCACGATCACTATGAAGAATTCTTCAGAGAAGGGCGTCTCTCCGCACACACGGAGAGCGCCGAGACGACGGTGCGTCAATTGACGCTACCGGTCTAACAGGGGAGAAAAGGGGGATGAATTTAGTCGAACATCTGCGTAGATCATGGGGATTTTTTCTTTTTTTTGGTTTCGGTTTTATCTTCGGGGGTATTGACCCGTGGGGCGCTATCCGTGCCGAAGGTGCTAGCGATATAGAGCGGGGAATATTTATCGGCGCGGGAATAGTTCTCGCTGCACTTGGGCTCTATGGCTGGGCTTTAGCAAAACGCCAGTCGCAATAAATCAACTCTTAACTTACAGCAAATCGCCAATCGTCGCTTAGCGTTCCGCGAGCGTTCCGCAGCCCCGATTTGCGGAACGAAAAAAGTTGGATTTTTAGGCTAAGTTATTGATAATAATGGTGGAGCCAGACGGGATCGAACCGACGACCTCGTGAATGCCATTCACGCGCTCTCCCAACTGAGCTATGGCCCCGAAGTACGAGTAATTTCCGCAGCTTACGGCATTAATTCAAAAAATACGAATGAATCTGATCTTTGCTCTGTTGCGCGCCGGTTACGCTTAAAGCGGCAATGTGAGCCAATTTCGATCCATTTCTGACGTGGTGCCAGAAACCGCGAATAAAGTCAAACGGGCTGCGTTTCTTGCTGACGTCACATTCGAACCAGGTGCGCCAAAGTTTGAGGGGACGATCTTATGGCGAACTCGGATTCCGACTTGGAAAACCAAATCGAATTTACGCTCCCCGATATTGGTAAGCGTAAATTCAAGACCGGCACCTGCATTATTTGCCCCGAACCTTTGCCCACATATCAGGCCGCCGCAGTTTGGTGAGCTCTTGCGCTTGTTCCCGCCGCCATTGGGCGATGCGCCCATGATTGCCGGAAAGCAGCACATCCGGGATGGCGAGACCCTCCCAGTCGCGCGGACGCGTAAAGTGAGGATATTCCAGGAGACCCTGCTCAAAACTTTCCTCGGCCAGCGAACGATCATCGCCGACAACGCCAGGCAGCAGACGGATAGCGGCATCGATCATTATCATGGCCGCTATTTCTCCTCCGGAGAGGACATAGTCGCCGATGGAGATTTCTTCGACGTCCCGCGCTTTCAGAACCCGTTCATCGACGCCTTCGAAACGGCCGCATAACAACACCGCTCCCGGCCCCTCGGACAATTGGCGGACACGTGCTTGCGTCAAGGGCGCGCCCCGCGGCGAGAGATATATCAGAGGCGCGTCCGGATTTTCCGATTTTGCGTGATCAATGGCCGCGGCCACAACATCGGCGCGCATCACCATGCCTGGTCCGCCACCGGCAGGGGTATCGTCGACGGAGCCGTGCTTATCGGTGGCGAAATCGCGAAGATTGATGGCGGTCAGCGACCAAATGCCTTTGTCAAGGGCCTGGCCGGAAAGGCTGGTGGCCAAAGGTCCGGGAAACATGTCCGGATAAATGGTCAGAACCGTTGCATGCCAGGAGCGCGTCATGAGAGCCACAGTTTGAAACCTTCGTGAGAAAGTTTGAAATCCAACGCCTCATAGAACGCAATGGCGTCGGGGCGGCGCTTGTCGGATGTGAGTTGCACAAGAACGCAACCACGCGCTTTGGCTTTCGCGACAGCATGATCGACGAGCCGCCGTCCGATCCCCCATCCCCGCGCTGCTTCGGATACCCGGACACCTTCGATTTGCGCCCGCTCGCGGCCTGTATAAGTAAGGCCTGGTATGAAGGTTAGCTGCAAGCAGCCTATGACTTCGCCATGCCTGTCGGCGACAAGAATGTGGTTGCGCTGGTCGCAGTCAATGTCGCGAAACGCGGCACGATAGGCTGTGTCAGGATCAGCGCCTTTGTGCTCGCGCATCTGCCCGAGGGGATCGCCGGCAAGCATGGCGAGGATCGCCGATAGATCTTCCGCCGCAGCCGGGCGAATGAGGATTTCACCATCGATCGTGTTGTGACGCTCATCGGACATGACATCGCCCCACTCTCAATCCAGCAGGCCTTCCGGCGCTATGATGGTCACCTCGCCTGCGGGAATATCCACGTTTGGCACCACCTCTTCCGTAAAAGGAATGAGAACGGTTTGCGATGAATTCATCAAGCGGACCTCCAGCAAATCGCCAGCGCCGAAATTTTGCACGGCAACCACTTCGCCGAGCACTGTACCATCTTGGCCTACGCCCATGAGGCCGATAAGGTCGGAATAATACCAAACATCCTCTTCCGTCTGTTCCGGCAGATGATCCCTGTCGATGAAGAGATCAACGCCCTTGAGCGCTGCAGCCTCTTCGCGATTTTCGATACCGGCCAAGCGCGCCACGACCATCGTATCCTTGTGAGGTCTGACAGCAATGATCTCGAAGGATCGCGCACCAGTTTCGTCCTTGAGGACGCCGTAGGAGGCGATATCGTTCGGCACTTCGGTGAAAGTCCGGATGCGAACCTCGCCGCGCACGCCCTGGACACCGGCAATGGTGCCGAGACAGAGACGCGTATTGCTGGCGGCGGCCATAATTTTTTCAAACGCTGCGGTTTATTCGGCGGCGGCCTCTTCGGCGGGTTTTTCTTCGGCTGGTTTAGAGGTTTCAG
>BFAS01000028.1 GCA_008974985.1 bacterium MnTg02 | reverse complement strand
AGGTACGGGCCATGATCGTATGGTCTTTAGTATAATGGAGGCTGGATGGCTATGATACGGATTCTAACCCTCGCAATCACTGTTTTGTGTCTGGGTCTGACGGCCTCGGCCGGCCACGCGAAGCCGCAATGTGAACTCGATCGCCCCATCCGCATTGCTGGTCTCGACTGGGAGAGCTCCAGATTTCACGTGGAGGTCGCACAGTTTATTTTCGAAAACGGCTATGGCTGCAAATCGGACGTAATTCCTGGCAGCTCAATTCCACTATTGGCAGGAATGGCGCGCGGCGATCTCGATGTCATTATGGAGGTCTGGAAAAATAATCTTACCGAAGCGTGGCGCAAAGCGGAGAAAGCCGGCCAAGTCACGATACTTGGGATTAATTTTCCCGATGCCGTGCAAGCCTGGTTCGTCCCGCGCTATCTTGTCGAAGGCGAGAATGCCTCGGCCAAAGGCCTAACTCATGTCCGCGATCTGCCGAAATACAAAGCGCTCTTTCGCGACCCGGAAGAACCGGATAAAGGCCGCTTCTATAATTGTAAGCTCGGCTGGGTGTGCGAAACCGTCAATACCAAAAAGCTCCAGGCCTATGGTCTAGACGATCACTTTACCAATTTCCGCACGGGTTCCAGCGCCGCGTTATCCGCCGCGATCGCATCGGCCTATGCCCGCAAAAAGCCGATCGTCTATTATTATTGGGGGCCGTCTTGGATCGTCGGCAAGTTTGACGCTGTCACGCTCAAGGAACCGGCTTATGACGAAAAAATTTGGGCGGCGATGAAGACGTCTGAAAATCCCCAAGAGACAACCGCCTATCCTTTGACAAAAGTTTTTACCGGCGCCAACACAGACTTCATAAAAAAGGCGCCCAAACTGACGGTATTTCTGCGGAAGTACCAAACTTCGAACGCGTTGGTCAGCAATGCCCTCGTTTACCTCAAGGACAAGAAGGGTGCCCGCCCGAAGGACGTGGCGCTACACTTTCTGAGAACACAAAAAGATATTTGGCAAAAATGGGTGCCGGAGATGATCGCGGCGCGCGTCAACGCAGCGCTTTAAACTTCGCACTTGAAAATTTTGTTTGGCAGTCTTTGATGCTCAGCCGCAACCTCAAGGGTAAGACCGATGTTTCCGGAAACACTCCGACTTCATTTCGGCGACGAGCTCAATGACGGCCTTGAATGGCTCATCCAAAATTACGGCGACTCATTCGAAGCCTTTTCCAATGGCGTTCTGACACTTCTCGTTGCTCTTGAGAAGATATTGCGCGGCGCACCCTGGTGGCTGGTGATCATTATAACAAGTCTCCTGGCCTATCATGCGTCTCGCCGTCTCTTTCTTTCAGCGCTGGTCGCTGCAATGCTGTTTCTCATCGGCCTATTCGGCCTTTGGGATCTTGCCATGCAGACTTTGGCTATCATGATCGTATCGATCCTCACCGCCGTTCTAATAGGCATTCCGATTGGGCTCACAATGTCGCAGAGCAAACGAACGCGCGCCGTGCTGCTCCCGCTTCTGGACATCATGCAGACCATGCCGAGTTTCGTATACCTGATCCCCGCGCTTATGCTATTTGGGCTCGGCAAAGTACCGGCAATTATGGCAACCGTGATCTATTCGATTCCGCCCCTAATCCGGCTAACGGACCTCGGTATCCGCCAGGTCAATCCCGAAATTGTTGAAGCGTCCAGGGCATTCGGGGCGAACCGGATGCAACGTCTCACAGGTGTCGAAATTCCGCTTGCGATACCGAACATCATGCAGGGCATCAATCAAACGACAATGATGGCCCTCGCGATGGTTGTGATCGCCTCCATGATCGGCGCGCGCGGTCTCGGCGAACAGGTTTTGCTCGGCATTCAGAGGCTCGATGTTGGACAAGGAGCGGAGGCCGGCATCGCAATCGTCGCTCTCGCTGTGGTTTTTGACCGGATCACACAGGCCTATGGTGAAGCTGTGCAATACGACCGGAACACGGGCCGCTAATCGTTTTGGTAAAAATAGAATTCAAGAACGTCACCAAAGTCTTCGGACGGCGAACTGAATCCGCGCTCGCCATGTTGGAGCAAGGGCTCGGCAAATTAGAAATCCGCAAAGAGACCGGCTGCACAATTGCGCTTGATAGCGTTTCCTTGAATTTAGACGAAGGCGAGGTCTTCGTTGTAATGGGGCTTTCGGGATCGGGAAAATCGACGCTCCTCCGTCTCGTAAATCGTCTCGTAGACCCAACGTCGGGCGACGTTCTCGTGGACGGACAATCGATCCTCGGGTTGCAGAGAAATGATCTTTTAAATTTAAGACGCCATCAGGTCTCGATGGTTTTTCAGCGGTTTGCGCTATTTCCTCACAAGACCGCTTCGCAGAACATTTCCTACGGCTTGGAAGTGAGCGGCACCAATCGGCAGGAGGCAATGGAGATTGCCGACCAGTGGATCGAAACGGTTGGGCTCCAAGGCTTTGGCGATGCTTACCCGCACGAGCTCTCTGGCGGCATGCAGCAACGCGTGGGATTGGCACGAGCCCTCGCGGCCGATCCGGACATTCTGCTCATGGATGAACCGTTCAGCGCGCTCGATCCTCTCATTCGGCGGGAGATGCAAGACGAGTTGCGAATTCTGCAAGACCGGTTGAAAAAGACGATTTTGTTCGTCACTCATGATCCGCGCGAGGCATTTAAGCTCGGCCGCCGAATCGCGATCCTTCAAGAGGGCCGCTTGATTCAAATAGGCGCACCGCGAGAGATTTTAGAATCTCCCGCAAATGATGCAGTTAAAGCTTTCATCGAAGACATTCCCAGCCTCTGATTGTCCAGAAAGTCCAGAAATCACCGCGCTCGGGCACGCAATTGCGCATCTTGGTTAACTATAGGTTACTGGGCAGTAAACGCGAATTTAGTAATAATTTGCAAAGATTACATGAAACATGACCAGCAAGCGCTAGGAATGTCTCGGCTTTTGATCTTTTTTCAGAGCTTGCCGCAGCCCTCTTTAGTCGCCCACATATTGGTTCGCAAAGTCGATGGATACAACGGCATTAGAACAAGCGGGTTCCAAGCAGCCCCCCGCGCATACTTCGCACAAGCAAGCGGCGCAATGGGTCTCGGACGCGAGGGAGCAACTTGCCTACGGATCCCGGATCAAGCCGGAATACGAATATGATCTCCTTTTTATGTTCGTGAATAACGAGCTTGGCGCCGTTCTGACAATTCCGCTGCTTGCCATGGTCTTGGCGCTCGCCGCCGGGATTTGGGCGCCCGCAAATGAGCTTATCTTTTGGCTGACTTCTGTATTTATTTCCAAGGGCATCCTGCTCGCGCTTTGCAGGATGTTCATCAAGGATCCGCGCGCTGAAGCCAAAGTTGCGATCTGGCGCGCAAAACTAATAGCCGCTGAATTTCTCTATGGCGTGAGTTGGGCGAGCATCGCGCTTGTCAGTTTCGATCCAGGAGAATTCTCGGCATACATTTTTCTCTTTGCCTCGATTATTGTCGTCATTGCGATGCGCGTGATGTTTGCGTCCACGGTTATGCCGATCGTATATGCAGGCACAATCCCAATGACACTTGCCTTGGTCCTGCGTTTCATGATGATGGAGGATAGCTTTTTTTGGGCGATGGCCGCGATGGCGGTCGGCATTCATCTCTACTTCATTTTTCTCGTTCGCGGGCTAAATGGGACAGTTGTCGACATGCTCGGCTATAAGGCCGAGAAAGAGACGCTCATCGCCGAAATAGAGCAAGCGAAGGCGCACTCCGATGAAGCTCGAAGGCGAGCTGAATCTGCCAACGTCGCTAAATCGCGTTTTCTGGCGACGATCAGTCATGAGCTAAGAACACCGTTGAACGCCATTCTCGGCTTTTCGGAAGTCATGAAAACGGAAGTGCTCGGACCTCATCAAATCCCGACTTACAAAGAATATGCTGAAGACATCAATGTTAGTGGTCAGCATCTTTTGAAACTCATCAACGAGATCCTGGATCTTTCGCGTATCGAAGCTGGCGGCTATGAGCTCTCTGAAAGTCCGGTCAATCTTTCTGAAATCGCGGAAGATTGCTGCCGGCTGATAAAGCTCCGGGCAGAAAAGAAAGGGCAGGTTCTCGAAAAAATTCTCGACTATGATTTGCCGCCATTATGGGCCGACGAGCGCGCCATTCGCCAGATTTGCCTGAACCTGCTTTCAAACGCTGTGAAGTTTACGCCTGCCGGCGGACATATCACGATCACCACAATAAGATCCATGGATGGAGGGCAAACGCTTGCAATCCGTGATACGGGGCCCGGTATTCCCAAGGACGAAATTCCTCAAGTTCTTAGAACATTTGGCCAGGGTTCGCTGGCCCATGAGACCGCAGAAGGCGGAACGGGCCTCGGGCTGCCTATCGTTCAAGGGCTAATCAATCTCCACGATGGAATGCTTGAGTTGAAGAGTGAATTGAGAAAGGGAACTGAAGCGATCGTCCTCTTTCCCCGTAAGCGCGTCATGCAAGCCCTTCCACAGATGCCGTTGGCGGAGGCTGGCGATCGATCCCGAACACAACAGATGGAGAAAACCCGTTCAAACGGTCAGCGGGCCGACAAGCCGAATACACTCGTTAACAAGGCTCAGCACGAAAAAGTCTTGAATGATGAAGAGAAAGAAATGATCCTCGAACGGATTCGTCGTCGCCGCGAACAATCAGATGCATAACCGCTCTCGTCCCGTGAACCTCAAATATTCCTTGAATATTCTGTATCGGCGCCGCCTGGATTGAAATTATTAGCGCATTCGATTTGCCATTTCGAGACCGCCTTCTTAACTATAGTCTTGCGGCCACATCAAGAATTCGGCCAATTTTGTCTATTGCAAGATATTGAATAATAGGACGTATGGAGACACCTTGCATTCAGATTTGCACGATTGATCTGCAGGCTGGCCTCTGTACAGGGCGCGGGCGCCCCGCAAACGAATTTGCGCAATGGGCAATAATTTTGCCGGACAGAGAGCGACGTTCAATCATGTCAGCGCTATCGGGACGTATGCGCCGCAGCACGATGGGAGAGTGAGTTGGGAGCTTGGCTCGCACTTGGACTGCTGATTTCGGCGGCAATTATCCTCGTCCTGCGTCATGATACAGGTTCGATTGGCGGGTTTGAGCCGGCCGATTTCGCTGGAATTATGGCTGGCATCGCTCTTTTGATCTATCTGGGCGGCGCAATCTTTTCCTCTTACCGGCGTAATATCCAAGCAGCGGTCCGCCATCTTGTTATTTGGAGCGCCTTGGCACTCGGCTTGATCGCCGTTTACACCTACCGCGTCGAACTTCTGACGGTTGCGCACAGGGTTGCCGGCGAACTCCTGCCAGCCGGTGTCGAAGTGCCGCTGCCACCGGGCGCCGGTAACGAGAATGCAGTTCGAATTCGCCGTCGCGCCGACGGACATTTTGTTGCGCGCACGCGCGTTAATGGAAACTCAATTAGTATGATCGTCGATACCGGCGCCTCATCGGTTGTATTAAGACCGGAAGATGCCGGCCGGATCGGGTTCAAGCTCGAGGCGCTGAACTACACGATCCCTGTCCGGACGGCCAACGGAACGTCTTTTGCTGCCCGGGTGCGTTTGAAGTCCGTTTCCATCGGGAATGTGACTGCACGCAACGTTGAAGCGCTGATTGCTCGGCCCGGCGCGCTGCATCAAAGTCTGCTTGGTATGAGTTTTTTAAGCCGTTTGCAGTCTTATGAGTTCTCGGGAGATTTTTTAACGCTGCGCGGCTACCTATAAGGTAAACGCGGCGTTAAAGACAAATTCCCAATCAGGACTGATCGAATCGCAACTGGGCTTTGAAATGTTATGGCGTTGAGCTCCGGAATTCGGCACGCTGCTCAGGAAGGCGCGCTTTGGCTGATATTGTTCTGCGCGGGTTTTAGTGGCCTCTATTATTTCGATGAGATTTCAGGCGTATTGGGCATTGTCAAATCGATCGGCGACGACGCCTACAATCAGTCCATCTCGGAACCCACAGATGGTTTTTCGCGCGGCTTCGCACGCGAAGTAACGCTTGCCGCCGGCCGCAACGGACATTTTTACTCGACAGCCCATGTCAATGGCAGTCCTATCGATATCCTCGTAGACACTGGCGCCTCATTCGTCTCGCTCACCTATGAAGACGCGCGAAAAATTGGACTAAGATTATCCAATCATGATTTCACCATGCGCATGCGAACCGCGAACGGCACAACAAAGGCTGCGCCTGTTGTCCTGGACAAAGTGCGCATTGGCGACATCGTTGTGCGCGATGTCCGGGCCTCTGTCGGCCTTCCCGGCACCAAGCATATCACCCTGCTCGGCATGTCGTTCTTAAGCAAGTTGAAGAGCGTGGATTTGCGCGGCAACAGTCTCATTCTGAGCAACTGACTCCTTGCAGCGATAACGAATCCGCTCGAACTGAACTCGTTCAACCTCTTGGAAATCGTCGCTCCGTCTATATATCTTGTTGGCTTCGCGCACTGGGTCAGCTAACACTGGCGCGCCACAGTTCGAGGTACGAAATGTTTCCCAAACCTGAAGCCGATCTCGTTCCCAATACAGCCGACTTCGAGCGGCTGCCCCTGGTTAAACCGACAGGTTTCCGGGAATATGATGCCCGTTGGCTGTTCCCCGATGAAATCAACCTCATGGGTCTGCAAGCGATCGGTCTCGGCCTTGGCACACTTTTCAAGAAGCAGGGTGTGCCGCAACGCATTGTTGTCGGTCATGATTTCCGATCCTATTCGAGTGCCGTGAAAAACGCGCTGACGACGGGTTTGCTCGCGAGCGGTATGGAGGTCCACGATATCGGCTTGGCCCTTTCGCCAATGGCCTATTTCGCGCAATTCGAGCTGGACGTCGAAGGCGTGGCGATGGTGACCGCGAGCCATAACGACAATGGCTGGACCGGCATTAAGATGGGCATGGGCCGCCCCTTGACCTTTGGTCCCGATGAAATGACGGCGCTGAAGGACATCGTTCTAAATGCTCAGTTTGAACCTTCGAGCGGCGGCTCCTATCGATATGTTTCGGATCTGGCCGGACGCTATATGGCCGACCTCACCAACCGCCCCTCTCTCACGCGGAAGCTCAAAGTCGTGGTGGCGTGCGGCAATGGCACCGCCGGTGCGTTTGCTCCAGGAGTCCTTGAGACCCTCGGCTGCGAAGTTGTTCCGCTTCATTGCGATTTGGACCATTCATTCCCCCATCACAATCCCAATCCGGAAGATCTTAAAATGCTCGATGCCATGCGCGATGCCGTGAAGGCGTCCGGCGCCGATGTTGGGCTCGCCTTCGACGGCGATGGCGATCGATGCGGCGTCGTGGATAATGAAGCCGAGGCTATTTTCGCAGACAAGGTCGGGGTCATGCTCGCCCGGGACATATCGAGCCGGCACGAGCACGCGAAATTCATTGCCGACGTGAAATCAACGGGCCTCTTTTTGACGGACCCTGTGTTGAACGCCAATGGCGCGAAAACCACCTTCTGGAAAACCGGTCATTCCTACATTAAGCGCTATAGCCATGAAACCGGCGCGCTTGTGGGATTTGAAAAGTCCGGGCACTTTTTCTTTAATCCACCGCTTGGTCGCGGCTATGACGACGGTCTGATCTCCGCCCTTGCCGTTTGCGATATGCTCGACCGAAATCCGGGTAAAAGCATGGCGGACTTAAAGCGCGAACTGCCGAAAACCTGGCAATCCCCCACCATGTCGCCCCATTGCGCCGACGAAATTAAATATGATGTGGTCGACCGGGTTGTGAAGCACTACCAGAAGCTTGCTGCCAATAGCGAGCAGGTCGCCGGCCAGCCGATCCGGGAACTCATTACCGTGAATGGCGTCCGCGTTGTGCTGCAAGACGGCACATGGGGCCTCGTGCGCGCCTCGTCGAACAAGCCCGAACTGGTCGTCGTCGTTGAAAGCCCGACGTCCGAGGAGAACATGTATGCGATGTTCAAGAACATCGACTTGCTGCTCTCGGAGCATCCGGAAGTTGGGGAATATAATCAGAAGATTTAATTCTGTTAATGGATGTTCTAAATCCGCTTGAGCCGTTCGACGCACAACCGTGCAAACCGGTTGGCAGCAAGGCTTGAAGGCTCTGGCGACTCGTAGAGCGAGAGTTCGGAGGAAGACCTCTCGGCGGTGCCTATCGCGCTGCAACACATGTGGATATTCACTTGACTGATGGGACATGCGGCATTGAGGAATGGCCGATATAATCCATGCGGCCTATCCCATGCGAGAGCCTGTGCTCATGAACGATGTCTGAGTGGGATCTCAGAATTCTGCTTTTAGGAATGATCCGGACAAACAATCCAAACCCGCAAATGCCGCAAATGTGCCATTTGCGGACGTTGGCAAAGGCTGAAACCCATCGTCTACTACAACTGACCGTCGGCATCGCAAGCATGCTTTTGCTGAAGCCCCCCCTCACTAACGCTTGATGTTAATTGTAGGACCAGGTCAGCGACAGCGATCGGCGCTTGGCGGAGGCATCAAACGGCCAGGCGGATATCAGACCAATTTGTTCCTTTGTCCTGATTCCTCCGAGGAGGTACGATAGCATTTGACGGAGACTGATTGAGCCATCGTCATTTCTGCATCTCCACTATCGATGAGAGCACGATGAAACTGGGAATCGACAATTTTCTCGAATCACGAAATCTTCGAAAGTCGCTCGAAGGTCGTCGGGTTGCGCTATTGGGGCATCCGGCCTCTTTGAATAAGCATTTTCGACACGCACTTGATGCACTCGTGGACTGTCCTGACATTTCCCTTACATCCGCTTTTGGCCCACAGCACGGAATGCGTGGCGATAAGCAAGACAATATGATCGAGTCGGACGATTATGTAGACCCAAAACACGGAATACCTGTTTTCAGCCTATATGGCGAAGTCCGATACCCGAGCGAAGATATGATGCGGACTTTCGATGCTCTTCTTGTGGACGTTCAGGATATAGGAACGAGGATCTACACCTATGTGACGACGCTATTTTATTTTCTTGAAGCCTGCAGTGAACATGGAAAGAGCATCTGGATTCTTGACCGGCCTAATCCGGTAGGGCGACCGATTGAAGGGACTATTCTGGAGGAAGGTTGGGAAAGTTTCGTAGGTGCTGGACCGCTCATCATGCGGCATGGACTCACACTCGGTGAGCTTGGGAAATGGTTTGTTGACTTAAAGAAATTGGATTTGGATTTCCATGTTGTTCCAATGGAAGGTTTCGATCCGGAAGAAGCACCAGGTTTTGGGTGGCCCATCTCAGAGCTTTCGTGGGTCAATCCTAGTCCCAACGCTTCGAGCCTTAATATGGCTCGGTGCTTCCCCGGAACCGTTCTATTTGAAGGGACAAATTTATCTGAAGGGCGAGGCACAACAACGCCGCTTGAAGTTATCGGTGCACCAGACATTGATTTTGACTTGATTCTCGATCGAATGGTTGCCCTCCAAGGTGAGTGGCTAGCCGGATGCTCGGTTAGGCGTTGTTATTTCGAGCCTAGTTTTCACAAGCATGCCGGCAAACTGTGTTCAGGAATACAAATACACACCGATAATTCCTGGTACCGACATAACAGGTTCCGACCCTATCGACTGGCCGCCCTTCTGCTAAAAGCCATCCGCCTAGAATATCCCGATTATCAAATATGGCGGGATTTCCCTTATGAGTATGAGGCCGAAAAGCTGGCTGTCGATCTCTTGAGCGGCGGAACTTTTCTGCGAGACTGGGTGGATGACGCAACTCTGGGGCCAGCGGATTTTGACGAACGCCTAAAGAAGGACGAGCAAGAATGGTCTCAAATTCGAGCGCCGTACTTGCTGTACTAAAGATCATCAATGGCGCAATCGCGCGCGACGAAACCCGACGTGACTTAGCCAACCCTAGATTCACTCGACCTGTCCGGACGGCCCTATTCGACCAGATTTTCCGCCAGAAAATCCGTAAAGGCATTCCAGGACTTCTCGTCTGCGCGTTTCCGATATCGAGATGAACCGAAAACCGTGAAAGCATGCGGCGCACCCGAATAGACCTGTATTTCGTAAGTAACGCCTGCGCCCTCCAATTCCTTTGATAGGGCCGCCACATAATCCATCGTTATCGACGTATCGGCACCACCGTGGGCGATCAGAAGCGGCGGTGTGTCTTTCCGATAAGTTTGGCCTTTGGGCGTCGAGAGTCCACCATGGAATGTCGCGTAACCGGCGATGTCGACACCCTTGCCGGATCGGGCAAGTTCCAGTGTCGCCGCACCCCCGAAGCAATACCCCATCACCACGGCTTTTCCGCCACTGGTTTTGCGCGCTTCCTTAAGCCCGCCTAGGATCAGGTTGCGCATTTTCTCGCGATCTTTGTAAAGTTTGCCGGTTTCAGCCTTTTTTGCGCCGGTTTCCACCGGGCGGTTCCCTTTTCCGTAAAGATCGACAGCAAAGGCGTCGTAGCCCAATTTGGCCAGAATTTCGGCACGTTTTTTTTCGTATTCGGTCAAACCATCCCAATCATGAATGATGATAACAAGACCCTTTGACTTCCCGGAAGCGGCAGCGCGATACCCTTCGTAAGTGACACCGTCTATTTTGTAGCTGACAGATTGTCCAGCCTGAGCAGCTACGGGCAGCAAGGCCGCCAACAGCCCTAAAAATAGATACTTCATAATTATTCTCCCGATGAAAACTGGTGTCCGCGTGAGCGTATCATATCGGCTTCCGCGATACGCAGGTCTTTGGGATGGAGCGTTCATGCACTGTGGCTCTCTGTGGATCGAGATAGCGGTCAAGCAAAGACGATCGAGATCGGCTTGGGGGCAGTCTGCGGCGTCAATCCGCAAGCTGTTGCCTTCCGCTATTCGGTATGGTTCAGGCTTTTGAATTTTGCCTTGTCGTGTAATGCAGCCCCTTGATTTAAGCTCCGAAAGGGACCTTCAATCATGCGCTATGACTCTCGGTCTGCGAATGGAGCATCGGTCGCCCAATCCAACTAAAAGAACTGGCTCCAAAAAAACCGCAACGAAATAGCCGCCAGAAATGTCGCAAACGCCAGTTCGAGCTTTCGCCGCGAAATGCCGTGAGCAAGGCGCACACCGAGCGGCGCCGCCAGCACGCTGGCGGGAATGATGATCGCCGCACCAAGCACGTTCACATAGCCGAACGAGCCTGGCGGCAATCCCGCCGCATGCCATCCCGCCCACACAAAGCCGAATGACCCCGGAATTGCAATCATCGGTCCAAAGGCGGAGGCGGTGGCCACAGCCTGATGGATTTTGCGGCCATAGAGCGTCATTAAGGTCGTGACGAAAGCGCCGCCGCCAATGCTCATCAGCGTTGAAATCAGGCCAATAACCGTGCCAAAAATTGCTCGAAACGGCTGCCCGGGAATCTCGTCCCCAAGCTTCCAATCCTCAGTGCCAAGAAAGAATCTGATCGACATGAACATCGGGACGACAATCCAGATCGATTTGAAAAAGGAGACGTCCGCGTGACGCGCAACAATAACCGCAGCGAGAGCGCCAAAGACGACGGCGGCGACGAAGGACTTCACCAAATCCATGTCAACCACACCGCGCGCATGGTGGGATTGGAAGGACCGCAAGGACGTCGGCATCACAACGGCCAATGATGTTCCGACGGCGAGATGCAGGCGGATCGCCTCGTCGACGCCCAAGACACCAAACACCTCAAAGAGAACCGGAACGAGGATACCGCCGCCACCGACGCCAAACAGGCCGGCAAGAATACCCATGCAAAAGCCACCAACCAGCAGCGCCACAACCAACGGCACGATCTCGGCAAGCGACAGTCCAATGTCCATGTCTGGTACGCGCTCTATTCAGCGGCCGGCTGCATCGCGGCCCGGCTATGTGTGAAAGCAAGTGCGTCACGCAAAACCTCAAGCCCGGCATCGGCCTTGACGCCCTGTACGGTCAGGTGACGGCGCCAAGCTCTGGCACCCGGCTGGCCTTGAAACAACCCCAGAATATGCCGCGTCATGTGATGCAGACGTGCGCCCTGGCTGATCTCTACATCAATATAAGGCAGAAATGCCTCGACAATCTCGGCGCGATCGGGAACCGGATGCGGATCGTCAAAAAATCGGTGGTCGGCATGGGCCAAAAGATAAGGGTTCTGATAAGCAGCGCGACCCAACATAACGCCATCAACATGAGACAAATGATCCGCTACGGCATCAAGCGTCTCCACGCCGCCATTGATAACAATCTCAAGGTCTGGGAAGGTCCGTTTCAACCGGTAAACCCGGTCATAATCCAGCGGCGGAACGTCCCGGTTCTCCTTCGGGCTCAACCCCTCCAGCCAGGCTTTGCGGGCATGGACAATGATCGTACGGCAACCCGCTTGGCGAATGGTTCCGACGAAATCGGCGAGCGCGGCCTCTGTGTCCTGGTCATCGATGCCGATCCGGCATTTTACGGTGACAGGCACGCTAACCGCGTTCTGCATCGCTTGCACGCAATCGCCAACCACATCAGGCTCGGCCATCAAGCATGCGCCGAACCGGCCGGACTGGACCCTATCCGACGGACAGCCAACATTGAGGTTTATCTCGTCATAACCGAAATCCGCCGCGATACGCGCCGCTTCGGCAAGTTCCGCAGTATCCGAGCCGCCAATCTGCAGCGCGACAGGATGTTCTTGGCTGCTAAACCGCAGAAGCTTGTCGCGATCCCCATGAACAATGGCTGCCGCCGTTACCATCTCCGTATAGAGCCGGGCATGACGGGTGATCAGGCGAAGAAAAAAACGGCAATGGCGATCCGTCCAATCCATCATCGGGGCAACGGAAAGCTTTCGTTCACCAGCCATCGTCATATGTCCCAGATCTTTACAGGAGAACCATATCTATATGGCATCGCTACCGCTTGACAGATCGCCGCCAATCGAGCGGCTAATTTCGTCCGCGGCGCGGCGCACTTCTGGCCCAAATTCAAGGATCGTTTCATCGGGCAGACGCACGGACGGTCCCGAGATCGAGATACCGGCAGCAGCTTCGGCATATTCATTGAAGATGGGGGCGGCAATACAGCGCATACCAAGCGTATGTTCTTGGTCATCCACGGACCAGCCCCGTTCACGGACTTTCTTGAGCTCTGAGAATAAAGCTTTCTGATCCGTGATCGTCTTGTCCGTAAACTGTTTAAGCCCCTTAATCTTGAGAACCTGATGAACCTGCTCCTTCGACCAAGTTGACATCAACGCCTTGCCAATGCCGGACGCGTGGATAGGCCCGCGCTTGCCAGGCCGGAAAAAGGCCCGCATAGGCGCATGGCTTTCAAATTGGGAGACGAAGACCACCTCACCCTCATCCACAATCCCGAGATTAACCGTTTCGCCGCATTGCTCCATCAATCTGCGCATAATACTGCGCCCGAGAGTGATCAGCTTGCGGTTACGCACAAAACCATTGCCGACCTGGAAGGCCTGAACGCCAACCACCCAGCGCCCACCCTCTTCATCAAGCTCGACGAAACGGCGGCTCTGCAGCGTTGTCAAAAGACGATGCGCCGTGGATGGCGCCATCTCCGCCCGCTGCGCCAGATCGGTTAGGGTCAGACCATCATTGTCAGCCAGGATCTCAAGCAGCCCCAATGCGCGGTCCAGCGCTTGCACCGATGTTGACTGCGCGGTTTTCCCGGACGGTGGGCGCCCTCGCGCGCGGGGTATGGAGGTCAGTGTCGTCATTATATCTTCTTTTTCATCGGCATGAATGTGCTAACACAGCGGACAATTTGCGCCCAATGAAAACTGGGACGTCATCGCCAACAATCGCAACCGGCGCATCGCCATCCCTCCCATTTTATTTTTTCCACTTGACGGAATTAATTTCCACTTTTAAAGAAAATACCTCGAAAATGGAAATGTTTTCCACGATACGGAATATCACCAAGAGTCGACCGCTGGTCAGGGAGAGTTCGAAATGAGCAAAATGACAGCAATGGAAGCTGCCGTCCACGTCATGGAAAAAGAGGGCGTGACCCAGACGTTCGGCTTACCTGGCGCAGCGATTAATCCGCTTTATGCCGCAATGAAGAAGCGGGGCACGATCAATCATATCCTCGCGCGTCACGTCGAGGGCGCGTCGCACATGGCAGAAGGATATACACGCGCTGTACCAGGCAATATTGGCGTCTGTCTTGGCACCTCCGGCCCCGCGGGCACGGACATGATCACAGGCCTCTACTCGGCCATCGCCGACTCGATACCTATCCTTTGTATTACGGGTCAAGCG
>BFAS01000027.1 GCA_008974985.1 bacterium MnTg02 | reverse complement strand
TGAAGAAGAAACTCAAACATCAGATCAGGCCGCTTCCGAAGGTTGTGCCGAAACTCGAACTCCCAAAGGTACTTCTGAAGATGCTTCTTAGAGACCCAGATATGCGTGCCGTTTATGCCGCGCTTGAGGGCCGCCCAGAAGGACTCAATGGTGTTCGTGTGGACTTGACCTCTAACAAATTCCTTGCGGCCATGAGTGACCGTGCGATGGCTAAAGCTATGCTGGTAAAGTTCGTCAAAAGCCAAGGCGTCGTCGCTGGCGATCTTCGATCTCGGCAACACCCATTCGCAAATCGGCGGAATGACATGATTGGATTTGCGTGATTTGACGACGCGGGTAATCACGTCACCGCCACGCTCGATCATACCAAGGACAACAGCTTTCTTTTTGCGTTTCGCTGGTTTCCCATCGTTGCGCTTGCGCGGCTTGCCGCCGATAAATGTTTTGTCCACCTCGACAGTGGGATCACCCATACCGCCGCTGCCAAGAAATTCGTCGCCGTCCACATAGCCCATATATTTGCGCAGCTCATGGCCGATGCGCCAAGCGCATTTATACGTCACACCAAGCTGGCGCTGAATCTCCTTCGCCGCTACGCCATTCCGCGTCGTGGTGAACATGTACATGACATAGAACCATTTCTGCAAAGGCGTGCGGCTGCGCTCGAAGGGCGTTCCGGCCATCGGGTGAATGTGATGGCCGCACCACGGGCAGCTATAGGCGGGCAGTTTGGAAAGCCGCAAGAAGCGCCCATGCTTCTCGCACTTCGGACAATCTATCTTAGTGCCGTATCGCACCTTCATCAGATGCTCAAGGCAGGCGGCATCATCGGGGAAGCGTGCGAAAAACTTCTGAATATCGAATGTCTTAGCCATTTGATTGGCCTCTTATACCCTAAATATAGGGAGCCAAAATCCGTACGTCAATGGGATATATGCGCGCTGACGCTTTCGACTGTCGGCCCTGGATGCCCGGGTTTGCGCTTCGCTCCGCCCGGGTATGACGAATGTGAAGAGTGGACGAGACCGCAACACCTAACGCCGTTCCATAAAAACTTATCCTCCCCTTCCCGCACTGCCCCTAAACTCCAAGACATCCCTTCCTCTAGGGCGCGTGCTGCAGACCGTCTGTCGAATGTGGGAGGGGTGCGGCGCCCGCGCCGGTGAAGACTAACGGTCTCATCGCCCCGGGCGTGCCGTCCCGAACCCTGGAGCACTATGACTCCAGCGCCAAAGTGCTGTCCCGGTCGTTACACGGGAAAAGATGTCGGGCGGTATAAGCGGAAAAACGCCGCGCGCGGGGCGCCGAGAGGTTGCCCTTAATTCTACAGAGCGCAATCTCCCGGCGCTCCGCGCAAGCCCTTATCCGGGCTGATCATTGTTCACACCTGGACGGAGTCCGTGCCGGGGATGTCGTGCTTGGTCCCGATGAGACGTTTACGGTTTGGCTGCTGCGGAGGGGGGGGCGTTCCGTCCTGCAAACTGGCCGCCGACAGTCAAATTCATTTGAATGAGATCCTGCACCGTAAAACCCGATTGTTACCGGAATCCGCAATATAAAGAATATCATCTCTATATTCGACACCGCTCGGCCAACGAATTGAGGCTGAGCTCTTTCCAGGTTGACCGATATCGATCACGCGTGCCGATCCATCGCTCAGCGACACAAGTTTGATGCGATGCGAGAATTTCTCGGCAATGATCACAGAATCATCGTCGATGAGTTCAAAATCTTGGGGACCACGAAAACCTAAGAGCGCACCGTTATGAAATTTTTCGATTCTCAGCCCGGGGTTCATAACCAGTAGTTGGTGCTCCGAGGTGTCGGATACCCAGATCCGTCCATCCCGCGAGGCTTCAAGGGCAGCCGGGGAGGCCAAGCGGTTGGCCTCCGCTACGACTTTACCATTCCGGAATGCGACCACATTTCGCGACCATGTGCCGCTGACATAGATATCACCATTAGGATGCGCCAAAACGCTTACCGGGTGCGAAAGACCTCCCTTCAACTCGCCGACCAGATGAGGCAAGCCGTGTCGAACGTCATAAATCGCGACGCGATTGTTGTGAGTGTCCGCAGCATAGAGCTTTCCTTGCGGGTCTATGTCGATATCTCGGACTCCGTCTAACTCATGCTTGCCAAATTCTCTGGAAAATTTGAGCGTGAGCGAGTTCAGCACCGCGATCCGGTCATTATCGGTATCTGCGACATACAGAAATTGACTATCGAGTGATAATTTTATGCCGTTCGGGTTGTCGAGAATATTTTGAGCCGATTCAATACAGGCTGTCACATCAGCGGCTGCCGCAAAATTTGGCGCGACAGCAGTTGAGATGATCAGGATAATTACGAAGCGGATAAATTTAATCACGACCATAGAGTCTTCACGCGTTGCCAATGAGCAATCCAGGACACGATCACGCAACCACCAACTCGGCCCCGACTTAGAATGCTCGGTGTCGAATTAAACTGCATTCAATTCAACAAGCTTTAAATTTCGCGAAATGCCAATATCGTTGACTAATCACAATTAACATAAGTTGCGAATTTTCCAAGATCAACAATGGTTTGCGGGCGTCAATTAACGATTCTGGACCGCTGCTATTGACTCAATTATTGGAACCTCTCAATGTAGGCGGATCTTGTGGGAGGGGGCGTGATATCCCCAGGCATTTTATAACGCTGAAAGTAAATTCGCGGTGCTCTTAGGTATAGGAGCATTGGCTAATTGTTAGGTGTAACCGTGAGTAGGGATAGCACGCATTCCGTCCATCCGTTGCGTAAGGTACGAGCAACCGATTCAATCGTAGATCGCGACCGGCGCGCATTTCTTAAAATTGCTATTGCTCAAGGCATCGCCGCACCAGTTGCGCTCGCGACGCTAGAAAGTCCAGCTCACGCAAATCCGGCGACCGTCCAACAACTGGCGACCTCGCCGGCGCGTAAGGGTGCGATGCGCCTATCAAGTCCGAAAATCGGCGATCTTCATGCTTCGGGCGCTATCGTGCGCGACTTTGCCGATCCACATTTGGAGCTCTTGCGTCTTCTCCGTGAGGCGGCGGAGATAGAACACGCGCTGATGATTCAATATCTTTTTTGCGCGTTTTCTTTGCGAAAGCCCTACAGCGATCTTGCCGGATACGGTTCGGCGACTGCCGACAATATGATCGGTGTCGCGATTCAAGAAATGCAGCATTTGAGCGCCGTTAACCGCTTTCTTGTCGCTCTTGGAAGCTGCCCGCATCTTGATCGGCAAGATTTCCCCTATGAACCCGATATTTATCCGTTCGTTTTTCAGCTGGAACCGCTGAGCAAGGCTGCGCTAGCGAAATATGTGTATACGGAAGCGCCGGCGGATGTATTCAACGTTTCACTCGCAAAGAACAAGGAAGACAAGGCATTTGCAGAACGCGTTCTCGTTGAACTTGGTGCAGAAAATAAGACCAATCAGGTGGGGAGTCTCTACCGGAGTGTCCTGGACATGCTCTCCGAAATCGATGGGATTCCTGATGGTCCGCTCACGTCTGATGAGGTTGCGAAATGGAAAGAGGATCTGCGCCGTATAATGGACGAAGGTGAGACCGACCATTTCAATTTCTTCCGCGACGTGTTCGAGGCCAGACATCCGGCCTTCCGAGGCAAAACCGACGTATGGAGCTTGTCGCCAACGGATGCCTTCTATCCCTCACACGATCTTACACGGAACCCTACTGCCTACATCGGTCATCCAAACCAAATCGAAAAACCAAAAGCGCTTATTCTCGCGTGGCTCGGCAATTTGCATTATTGGATTGCTTTGAGCACTCTCGACTATGCGTATCGCACTGGTGACGATGGTGCCCTCGATCACGCAACGGCACAAATGATGACCGCGATCTGGCCGATCGCAATTGAGCTTCCGCAATATCAGGCGGGCCTTCCTTTCGATCCATTAAGCATGGGGTATGCGCTCGGTGCCAATCCCAAACAAACAAAACGGATTATCGCTGCCTTTGGCAGGGAAGCACTCAATTTTGCCACCGCTATCGAGCACCGATTGCCGGAAAACTACGACAAAAAATCAACCGAAGATTTGATCGCATATATGAGAGCATAATTTTCGGTCAAACGCTGGATCGTTCGACGCATAATTGGTCGAACCGCGGAAGGAGTGTTCTGACCTTTGCTCCTGATTTGTTCCTTTCCGATGCTGTTCGGCTAGGTGCATTAGCCTGAATTAAGAAATCATTTTTCTAACTGTTCTCGCTCATTTGACGCTCGTGTTTTCAAAAGAATTGGCTCGACGACGGCTCGTCGTGAGCGCCGGTCCTCTCTTCTACCCTCCCCATCAAAGAGAAGGCTAGAATGAGCATCAACTCCTGAAGACGTATGCATCGCCCGCAAAAATTCGCTGGCAGATCGCGCGCCAATCGCCTAAGGAAGCGCACTCAGCATAAATCGACAGGGCAGTGCAATAATGAACCGAATGAAATTAACCGATGCGGTCACGGCCGGCTCAGCGATGAGCGCCGAGGATTTTGCGGAAGCGGCGGCGGATGGCTTCAAATCGATCATCAACAATCGCGCCGGGACGGACAATAATTTGCTCATCACGCCGGTGCAAGAAGCCGCTCTCGCCGCGCAGCATGGGCTTGAATACCGCCATATTCCGATGACCAGTGGCACGATTTCGGTCAAGGCAGCGGCAGAATTCGCAAAAGCGCTCGATGAGCTACCGAAGCCTGTACTCGCCCATTGTGGCGGCGCGGCGCGGTCGGCGACGCTCTGGGCACTGTCTCAGGCCCCGAGCGATCTCGAAGTGCAAGAGATTCTAGCGACAACGGCCGGTGCCGGTTTCGATTTCTCGCATCTCACGCCCTTGTTGCGCGGCCTTAAAGAGGATTCACGGCGCGAGGAGAAGTAACCCGGTCTTATTCTGGCATTCGCCACCCTATCAAATTTGTATCATCCGGCTGTGTCATCCTGGATAGCGATTCAGGGCTGTGATCACAAACGATTTGCTGAGTGAGATAAACGATCACCAACAGAGGGAAGCTCTGCGTATTTAAAGCACCTTCAACAACTCGACGACAAAAATCAAAGTCGCCCCTGGCGGAATGGAATTGCCCGCGCCCATGGTTCCATAGCCAAGGCTCGAAGGAATAACGAATTCGTATTTCGCGCCTTCCTTCATCAGCTGCAGCCCCTCGGTCCAGCCCGGGATGACACGGTTGAGTGGGAACTGCGCAGGCTGGCCACGATCATAGGAGCTATCGAACTTCTTGCCATTGATGAGTGTGCCGCTGTAATGGACCTCAACATTGTCCGTTGCCTTCGGCGCCTTGCCGGTTCCTTTGCGCAGCACGCGATATTGTAGTCCGGTTTTTGTCGTGGCAACCCTGTCCTTTTTGCCGTTGGCTTTCAAGTAATCGAAATCCGGGCCGGCATGTGCGCTGGCGCTCAACGCCAGAAGCGCAATGAAGAGTGCTGGAATGAGTTTCCAAACAGCATGTCCAAAGACCAATTTTTGCATGAACAACTCCTGTGGCAATAAGATTTGAAACGCTCCGACACGACCGTCTGATCCGCGCCGGGGGAAAGTCGGATTGGCTCTAAAAAATGCCATATGCGTGGCCGTACATGGCAGGAACTCGACCGTCATTTAATTTGAGAACTGTTCGAAATTGTGGCCGGATCGGTGTTGCATTCGGTTTTTCTCTTTCATTCGTCCTCTCCATTTTATACCATCGGTCATTGGAAATGACCGATGAGCGTTCAGGCGCCACGCAAGCTTGACCACCATAAGGTGCGATGCGCAGTCGCGCTTGCCAAAGGAAATTATGAGTCAATGATAATTTCCTTTGGTCTTAGTCCGGCAGGATATGAATGGCTTTCGCCAGCAGCGAAACCTGGATCGTTTCGCCGATACGAATACTATTGCGCTCGGCCACATGGGTTGGGACGCTCAATGCCAGCGGATCGGTTTCACCCGAAACACAGAGCGCAATGCGCGTGTTGTCACCGGCTTTGAGGCATTCGATGACCTCGCCGGCAATCGGGTTTTCGCGTTCTCCCTTGGACGGGCGAACCCGCTGATGAAGAATGACCCCGCTCTGCGGGACCAGCCACATAATCTGCGACCCGGTGGTGAAATCCGGTTGATAATCCGCTTCGACGCGATGTCCGGCCCAACTGATCATTGTTTTCTGCGCTTCGGGCAGCTGGGCAACAATTTCGCCGCCGAAAATATTTCGATGTCCGATGAGGCGGGCGGCTTGCGACGACGCCGGATTGTTGAGAACCGTTTGGGTCGGGCCCGATTGCAGGCTTTTTCCATGGTGAACCAAACATATGTTGTCGGCGAGCAATGTCGCTTCTTCAAGACTGTGCGTGACGAGCAAAATCGGGACATTCAGTGTTTGCCGTAAAGTCAGCAACTCGCTTTGCAGTTTTTTGCGTGTCGCCTCGTCGACGGCGGAGAAGGGTTCATCGAGCAGGATCACATTGGGTTCTCTTGCTAATGCCCGCGCGACCGCCACCCGTTGCTGCTGGCCGCCGGAAAGCTCGCTTGGTTTGCGCTCTTCGAGGCCAGCGAGGTGAACACGCGCCAACAGTTCTTCGGCTATGCGGCGCCTCTCTTTGAGACTTGCTTCAACCGGTAAAGCTTCCTCGACATTGGCGCGGGCGCTCATATGGGGAAAAAGCGCGAAGCTCTGGAATACAAAGCCGGTCGAGCGGTGGTGCGCCGCGAGATTGATGCCGGTCTCGGTATCGAGCCACGTCTTGCCGTTGCATTCGATTCGGCCTGATGAGGGGGTCACAAGTCCGGCGATGGCGCGCAATATCGTGGATTTGCCGCCGCCCGAAGGACCAACGATCGCCAGCAACTCGCCCGCATTGCAAGTAAAGTTTACATCGAGGGGTATGGGTGCGCGCTGGCGAAGCGTGACCGCGAGGGCCTTATCGTTACGCCGTTCACTTGCCATGACGTTGTCCAATCCGGTCCGCAAGTGTCAGAACGCAGACAATCGATACGAATGAAATGACCAGCAGCACCGCAGCCATTTCTCCGGCGGCCACATCGTCAAAGGCTTGGACCCGATCGTAAATCGCTATTGAAATCGTTCTTGTCTCACCGGCAATATTGCCGCCGACCATCAAGACAATGCCGAACTCTCCCAACGTATGTGCGAACGACAGCACCATTGCCGTGACCGCGCCAGGCCAGGCAAGGGGCAATTCTATGCGCCGCAGCAAGCGCAATGGCGACATTCCGCAACACATTCCCGCCTCGCGGACTTCCGGCGGGATGGCCTCGAATGCGCGCTGCATGGGCTGTACGGCAAAGGGGATGTTGGCGATCACCGATGCGGCGATCAGACCTTCGAATGTGAAGGCAAGCGGCCCGCCGGTCAGCGCCTCCCAACCTTGCCCGATCCAAGTGCCCTTACCGAATACTGTCAGCAGGTAATATCCGATCACCGTTGGCGGCAGCACCAGGGGCATGGCTAGAAACGCTTCGAGAAGGCGTCTGCCGCGAAAGCGGTGGAAGGCCAAGAAATGACCTAAAAACACGCCGAGCGGTAACAACAGCAGCACCGTCCATAGGCCCAATTCCACCGAGATCCAAAGCGCGGTCCAGTCCATTCAGGCCTACTCTTGACGCGGAAGTGAAAAGCCATGGCGCGCGAGAATTGTTCGCGCGGCGGGCGATGTCATGAATGCATAAAATGCCCGAGCTGACTTTCCAGCCTGTTTCAGCACCGCCATCCGGTGGCGAATAGGAGCGTGGTGCTCCGGGGGGATGAGGACATGGCGGCCGCGTTTCTCATAGGCCGGTGATTTAACAAGCGAATAGGCGAGCAGGCCGCCTTCGACCGGGCCGGATGCGGCGAAGCGGGCTGCTTGGGATACATTTTCTCCTAAGACGAGCATTGGCTGGATCTTTTCCCAAAGGCCGCCGCGGACCAAGGCCTCCCGCGCCGCCCGTCCATAGGGCGCGTGACCCGGATTGGCGATTGTAAACCTCTTTATGATGCCTTCGCGAACGCCGCGCCGCAATCCGTCCATGTTTGCATCGATAGCAAGTGGCGAGCCCTTTGGCGCGAACAGGGCAAGCCGGCCGATTGCATAAAGTGCGCCATCGCTCACTATCTCAACCGCCTTTGCCACATCCGCGATAGAGCGCTCGTCCGCGGAGAGAAAAACCTCATAGGGCGCACCCTGGCGAATCTGCCGCGCAATATTACCGGATGAGCCGAAGGAAACTGACACCCGGCGGCCGCTATCGCGCTCGAATGTCTCAACCAGATCGTCCATGGCGAACCGCAGTCCCGACGCCGCTGCGATAAGCGCCGGCTTTTCGCCAGCATGGGCGGTGGCGATGCCGCAGCAAAGAGTTATTAATGTGCTCAGCAGAATAATGAGCCGAACATGTTTGCGCCAAAGCATTGCACAACCGGCCTTTCTGAAGCCATCACGCATCATGGTCTGGATCTTAGAACGGTTTGCACGCCAAATCCGCATGCGGGCGGTGATGAAGTTAATCATGTTGACCGATCGCGCGGGCGCGGGCGGCTAAAACCGAGCCGTGCAAGTTAGTTCCATGCCGGTACGGTGGCTTCACGGGCCCCCATGCTCACCACATTGAGCAAATCTTCGCCGGCCCGAAAACGGCGAATATTTTCGCTGACGAGTTCTCCGAACTTTGCGTAGATGCGTCCCGCCGCACCGCCAACATGGGGGGATATCATCACATTCGGGAAATCCCATAGTGCATCGTCCGATGGCAGGGGCTCCGTTTCGAAGACGTCCAGAGCGGCACCAGCAATCTCGTTCTTGGTCAAGGCTTTGATCAATGCGTTCTGATCGACAACAAGGCCCCGGCCGACATTGACCAAAATGGATGATGTCTTCATCGCTCGAAACTGCTCAGTGGACATTAAATGATGCGTCTCGGCGGACAGCGGCAGGGACAAGGCGACAACGTCGCATTCGGGAAGAATAGTATCGAGATCGCCGATGGAGCGAATTTCGTCCGCGGGACCGTCTCCGTCGCCGGATCTTGTTAAGGCGATAACCCGCATATCAAACGCTTTTGCTTTGCGGGCGATTTCCCGGCCGATGGATCCATATCCAACCACTAAGAGTGTTTCCCCTTCGACGGAGCCAACGGATTTGCGTATCAGGTCGTCGTTCCATTCGCGGCGCTGCCGGTTTCTTTCCATCGCCGGGAGCTGGTGATACCAGCCAAGCAACAGGGCAAAGCCATGCTCTCCCACGGTGCGCCCCTTGAGACCGGCGGAATTCGTCATGATGACGCCGTTTGGGATGCCGTGATGCTTAAAGGGATCGATACCGACGGCGGTTGTTTGGATCCAGCGCAGGTGCGGTGCGGAGTTCTGAACGATATCTGCCAATTCTCTCGTGTAGCGACGTCCCGAGGCGACGAGAATGTCCGCATCCATCAGGGTTTCGCGCGCCTGTCCAAGGATGTCAGTCGAACAAAAG
>BFAS01000026.1 GCA_008974985.1 bacterium MnTg02 | reverse complement strand
ATGTTGTGATCCACATATTTCGCGATCAGCTCGGCGAAGGGCTTGTTGTTGGTTACGGCCTGGCCTCCAAGGAGCCCAAGGACAGGGCGTCTGCGCAATAGATCCGATGTTTGATATTGCGTGAATATCTCCGTCAAACTCGAATCATAAGATTGTCCGGCAAAAACAAATGGAGCAATGAGCGCGCCTGTGCTCACGCCGGATACAATATTGAACTCAGGACGGTCTCCGCGCTTACTCCAGCCAACGAGGAGACCTGCGCCAAAGGCTCCGTTGCTGCCCCCTCCCGAGAGTGCCAGAAAATTAAAAACGAGGCGCTTGCGATTGCGCACTTTCGATTTATTGTTTTCTTTGATTTGGCGAAATGCGGTTTGCACCAGCTTTGCGAGATGTTTCGGCGCCTCGTCGCCCCAATAGCGCACATCTGGAAAGTTTGTGATTTCGGCTTTATTGACAAGCGCCTGGGGCACCGGCTGGCGATCAAATTGCGTCGCACATCCAACGACAAGCAGCGTAAACGCGCACACAAAACTCAACCGCTGCACTGAGCACCTCTCAAACGCCGTAACAGAGACCAACCAATCTCAACCTGAGTCTCCCTAGATAAGTGCCACGAGACTGGCGCCGCGTCTACCGCAACCGCGCGTGTTTGTTGGCTCGGATTGACAACCCATGTTCATATCTCGTTCTTATGGGACGAAATTAGCGCCGCTTTGCCTTGCCGGTCGGCTCTTGATCGGCTAGAACCCAGCCCACAATTATTCGAACGGGCAACCAAATCCTCCCATGGCAAGAAAGCAAAAACAAATCCGCCCCAAGGCGCGATTGCCGAAGGGGCTACGGGATATCTCGGCAAGTGAGATTCGCTCTCTGAATCGCATGCTCGATGTCATCCGGCGCCAGTTCGAGATCTACGGTTTCGAACCGCTTGAAACACCCGCATTTGAATATACCGATGCCCTTGGCAAATTTTTACCCGATCAAGACCGGCCCAACGAAGGCGTGTTCTCCTTTGAGGATGAGGACAATCAGTGGCTATCATTACGGTATGATTTAACCGCGCCATTGGCGCGCTATGTTGCCGAGCACTATGATGTTTTGCCAAAGCCTTTCCGCCGATATCAAACGGGTCCGGTTTGGCGGAACGAAAAACCAGGGCCTGGCCGGTTTCGCCAATTCACGCAATTTGATGCCGATACGGTGGGAACAACAAATATTGCGGCTGACGCGGAGCTGTGCATGCTGGCTGCGGATTGTCTGGAAGCCCTCGGCATCCCGCGTGGCAATTATGTTATCCGCGTCAACAACCGCAAGATCCTCGACGGTATTCTGGAATCCATCGGCGTTGACCCTCATGACACGGACCATGTTGGTAAGCGGCTTACGATCCTTCGCGCTATCGATAAGCTCGATCGGCTGGAAATAAAGGGCGTCGAGCTCTTGTTGGGTAAGGGGCGCAAGGACGAGAGCGGCGATTTCACCAAGGGCGCGGGACTAGAGCCAGATCAGATATCCACCATTATTCAATATTCACAGACATCCTATTTTGCAGACACTCCCAAATTGCGAATCCAGGCCGCTGCGGAAGGCGAACTTCCATCAGAGCCCATGGCGGGAGGCAAGATTTTTTCAGCATGGAGCAAGACGTTTTCGGTTTGGAAAAAGTTAGTCTCGTCAAGTGAAATAGGTATCCAAGGAATTGCCGAACTTGAGAAGATGGCGGTACTCTTCACCGCCTCTAATTTCGGACCAGGCAGAATAAGTTTTGATGCGTCTGTTGTGCGCGGTCTCGACTATTACACTGGCCCCGTTTTCGAAGCCGAGCTCACTCATGAGATCGAGGACGAGGATGGCGGGCCGGTGCGATTCGGTTCGGTTGGCGGGGGCGGGCGGTATGACGGTCTCGTCGAGCGGTTCAAAGGAATAGAGGTGCCGGCGACGGGATTTTCCATCGGTGTATCACGGCTGCACGCCGCACTTCAGCACCTGGGCGAATTTGAAAAAGGCGGTTCCGAGGGACCGGTCATTGTATTGGTCATGGATCGGGAGCGATTGACCGATTATCAGAAGATGGCCCGCGATTTACGCGCTTCCGGAATTCGGGCGGAGATGTATGTCGGGACTTCGGGCATGCGTGCACAAATGAAATATGCAGATAAGAGGCGTGCGCCTTGTGTCATTATTCAAGGTGAGGATGAGCTGGCTCGCGGCGAAGTCACGATCAAGGATCTCGTCGAGGGCAACCGCTTATCAGCCGAAATTACGGATAACAAAGAATGGCGGGAAGGACGGCCGGCGCAATTTTCTGTGGGCGAAGGAGAAATTGTCGAGGCCGTACAAAAAGTCATCGCACGCCAAGCTGACTCAAACGTGTCAAATCAAGAGATACTATGATGCCGGCCGAAACCGCGCAGAAATTTGAGGCGCTCGAAACGCAAGCCGCCGTGCTGATGGATGTTTTTACGCAAGCTGGCTATGAACCTGTCGCGCCCTCCATTATTCAACCCGCGGATATTTTCCTGGACCGCGTCGGGGAAGTTATTCGCGGGCGCACTTATATGTTTACAGATCCGGACGGGGCGGAGCTTTGCCTTCGGCCGGATCTGACAGTGCCGTGCAGCCGGATTTATTTGTCGCGCCACCCGGAGGCCGGCAGCCGGGCACGCTATTGTTACAATGGCCCCGCCTTCCGCTTTCAGCTCGGCCGTGGAGATGCGGCCAGACCCCGGGAATTCCGCCAGGCGGGCATTGAGAACTTTGGCGCGCCGGATCGCGAGAAGGCGGAAGCTGAAGTCTTGTCGTTGGTCATCGAGGCAGTCCGGCGGGCAGGACTTGAGAATTTTGATCTGAAGTTTGGCGATCTCGGCCTGTTTCTTTCCTTGCTTGATTTGTTGGAACTTCCGGAACGCTGGCGGACGCGTCTCAAGCACCATTTCTGGCGCCCAGATATGTTTCATGAATTGTTGATGCGCCTCTGCGCGGGCGACGCGGCCGTAGCATCCTCAAATTTGCGCTCTGTTCTCGTCAAGCTCAATGCCGACGATAAAGACGACGCTCAGAAAATTGTCGCTGAATATTTCGAAGAAAAGGAAATTCCGCTTATTGGCGCACGAAGTCTCAAGGAAATCACAGAGAGGCTGCTCGATCACGCTGCCGATTTGCGGGCTGACCCGCTTCCCGAGGAAACAGCGGAACTGATTGAGCGCTATCTCGCAATATCGGGTCCGGCAAAAGCAGCAGGCGCCCGTATTGCGGACTTAACGAGTGCCGCTAATATCGATCTTGGCGGTTCTCTGCAAGCTTATACAAAACGGTTGGATCTGTTCGCCCAAGCCGGGATCGAACTTGCGACTGCGCAATTTTCAGCGGAATTCGGACGCAATCTTGAATATTACACTGGTCTCGTCTTCCAGCTTGAGATCCCGGATTTCGGACCTGCCGGCCAAGTTGCGGGCGGCGGAAGATATGATGGTTTGCTCGAAGATATTGGCGCGCCACGCGATGTGGGAGCAATGGGTTCAGCCATTCATACGGAACGGCTGCTCGCGGCTATTCAAGGAGGCGGCGCGTGACGGATCCAAATTTCGTCCTTGCCGTGCCCTCCAAGGGACGGCTGATGGAACAAACAATGGATGTTTTTGCCGATGCCGGACTGCCGTTAAAAAAAACCGGACACGAGCGCGGCTATCAGGGGACGATCGACGGGATAGAGCATGCAGAGGTGGTGTTTCTCTCAGCCTCCGAAATCGCGCATCAACTTAAAACCGGGCGCATTCATATCGGGGTAACGGGCGAAGATCTGCTTCGCGAAAGCATTTCCGATCCCGAAAATTGTATCGACATCATGAAAAGGCTTGGATTTGGTTATGCCGATGTCGTCGTCGCCATCCCAGACTGTTGGATCGATGTGCAAGCCATGGCCGACCTTGAGGACGTTGCTGTAATCTTCCATCGCGAGCATGGACGACGGCTTCGGGTTGCCACCAAATATATGAACCTGACCAGGCGCTTCTTTGCCCAAAAAGGTGTTACCGGATATCGCATTGTCGAAAGCCTCGGGGCGACTGAGGGAACGCCGGCGGCCGGGACAGCAGAGTTAGTCGTTGATATCACATCAACTGGCGCCACTCTTGAGGCCAACTATTTGAGAATTTTGGAAGACGGTGTCATTGTTGAAAGCGAAGCTTGCTTGGTTTCTTCACGCCGGGCGGATTGGTTTGATAGTGCCTCGGAAATTCGTGAACATATTGCAGGCCAGCTCGGCGTATAATTCTGAGCGCCGCCGCCTCATTCGAATTCCCTTCGCTCACAATTGCAGTTTTCTATATGGCTTATGTCTTTAAACAAGTAATCCATGCGCCGATTGCACGTGTTTGGGCGTTGCTGGATGATGACGAGAAATTGCCGCTTTGGATGCCTCAGCTTGTAGAAATCAACTATCCAGATGGCAAGAATCGCGATGCGCCCGTGGGCACGCGGTTTACGCAAAAGCTCAAAGAAGGTGGCCGTATCCGCGAGTATCAAGGCGAAGTAACCGCCTATGAAGCACCGTACTTGCTCGGCGTGCGGCTATTCGATGATAATTTTGCTGTTGACATGACTTACAGGCTCACAGGCGACGGAGACAAAACAACACTGGATTATCGTGCGGACGTCACGCTCAATTCCGTTATTGCGCGCATCATGGGGACGCTGTTTGGCTGGTTAACCAAGCGCCTCGTCCGCCAGCTAATGGACAATCTGAAACGCGTAGCAGAGACGCAATCCGCTTGACGCTATTGCCGTACAAGGGAAGTTAAGTGGCCACGCAGACCAGGGCTGGGCAATCCACATCGGAATTCGAACTTGGCGTTGCCAAGAAGCCGGCTGCGGAGAGCCCCGATTCGACGATGGTTGTGGGTTTCCGAGAATTTGATTGGAAGCTTATCAAACTCATTCCGCGATTGCGGTGAATCTCAAATGGAACGGTCAGAACGGCGCTTCTAATCGACGTAGGCGAGACGCAGTATGTGATTGGGAAATCTGTCACTCGCTCTATAAGGCTGTTGTGCCACAGAAAAGGGCCGCTTCGAGAAAGCGGCCCTTAGCTATTCTACAAATGAGCAGGCTGGCTTACATCATGCCGCCCATACCGCCCATGCCGCCCATGTCAGGCATGCCGCCGCCGCCGCCATCATCTTTCTTTGGAGCTTCCGCGACACCTGCCTCGGTTGTGATCAGAAGACCAGCAATAGAGGCCGCATCCTGAAGCGCTGTGCGCACGACTTTGGCCGGATCAATGATGCCTCTCTCGAACATATCACAATATTCGTCTTTCTGGGCATCGTAACCGTAGGCTTCTTCATCCTTGTCGAGAATTTTACCGACAACGATCGAACCTTCGACGCCGGCATTCTCGGCGATCTGACGCACAGGCGCCTGAAGCGCGCGACGCACGATATTTAGTCCGGCGTCCTGATCGGGATTGTCGCCTTTGACCTTGATGGCGCCCGCAGCACGAAGCAGAACAACGCCTCCGCCTGCTACGACGCCTTCCTCGACCGCAGCGCGGGTGGCATTCAGCGCATCATCAACGCGATCCTTGCGTTCCTTCACCTCGATTTCGGTGGCGCCGCCGACCTTAATGACCGCTACGCCGCCGGCGAGTTTGGCCAGACGCTCCTGGAGTTTCTCGCGATCATAGTCAGAGGTGGTCTCCTCGATCTGAGCTTTGATCTGGCCGACGCGGGCTTCGATGTCTTTCTTCTTACCGGCACCGGCAACGATTGTCGTGTCGTCCTTGGTGATCGAGACCCGCTTGGCAGTGCCCAGCATGTCGATGGTAACCGTCTCGAGCTTGATACCAAGATCCTCGGAAACGACCTGGCCACCGGTCAGGATGGCGACGTCTTGAAGCATCGCCTTGCGTCGATCGCCAAAGCCTGGCGCCTTAACGGCAGCGATCTTAAGACCGCCACGCAGCTTGTTTACGACCAATGTCGCAAGCGCCTCGCCTTCAACATCCTCGGCGATGATCAGCAGAGCCTTGCCAGATTGGACAACGGCTTCGAGAACCGGAAGCATTGACTGGAGATTGGAGAGCTTTTTCTCATGGATCAGAATATACGGATCCTCGAGTTCGGCGATCATCTTATCGGCATTGGTGATAAAATAGGGTGAGAGATAGCCGCGATCGAACTGCATTCCCTCGACGACATTGAGTTCGCTATCAAGGCTCTTTGCTTCCTCGACCGTGATCACGCCCTCATTGCCCACCTTTTGCATGGCTTCGGCGATCATACCGCCGATCTCTTTCTCACCATTGGCGGATATCGTGCCGACCTGCTCGATTTCCTCGGAGGATTTAACCTTCTTCGATTTGCTCTCGATATCGGCAACGACATCAATAACAGCCTTGTCAATGCCGCGCTTGAGATCCATGGGGTTCATGCCGGCGGCAACGGCCTTCATGCCTTCGTGAATGATTGACTGCGCGAGAATGGTCGCGGTCGTCGTGCCGTCGCCGGCCACATCATTGGTCTTCGAGGCAACCTCGCGGAGCATCTGCGCGCCCATATTTTCAAACTTATCTTCGAGCTCGATTTCCTTAGCGACCGCCACGCCATCTTTGGTCGTGCGCGGTGGGCCGAATGATTTCTCAAGTACGACATTTCGCCCCTTGGGGCCTAACGTGATCCTCACCGCATTGGCAAGAATATCGACGCCTCTGAGCATGCGCTCACGGACGTCAGCCGAAAATTTGACTACTTTTGCAGCCATAATTGTCTCCTACTCCGAATGAATGTGTCAGCGAATTAATGGGGGGAAGATGGTCGGGGGAAGCGCCACACAATCATGGCTGCTTTCCGTCGGCATTAGGCCTCTAGCACACCCATAATGTCGGATTCTTTCATGATCAGAAGGTCTTCGCCTTCGATCTTGACTTCGGTGCCGGACCATTTTCCAAACAGCACCTTGTCACCAGTTTGAACGTCAAGAGGCGTCACTTTGCCGTCATCGTCGCGCGTGCCGGAGCCAATGGCGATAATCTCGCCTTGCTGCGGCTTTTCGGCGGCGGAATCAGGAATGATTATGCCTCCAGAAGTCTTTTTGTCGTCTTCGATACGACGCAGCACAACGCGATCATGAAGAGGACGAAACTTCATATCATACTCCCGTTTAAGGTAACCCTTGTCCGAAACATCGTCTCTTGGGTTTGTTGATGGAGAGTTTGCTAGCACTCACCAACAGCGAGTGCTAACAACCACGTGTTAGATACGTACGGTTAAGAGGAATGTCAAGATGGTTCCGGCGGTTTCAAGAGCGCTGGACAATTAGGGTTAACAATATCTTAAAATTTAGGGCTGGATCGGCCGGTGATCTTCGCTAAAATCGCTAGGCAAATTGAGACCGCGCTGCGTCGTTTTGGCTTGTTTATGATTGTGTTTTGAATATTAAAATGACAGAGATGGTGGCGTTTTTACGGTAGATGCTCCCATCATGTGGACCATTTTAAGCGTCGTCCTACGTATCAATGCTCTTTCGCAAAGGCCGTAGATCTTGATTAATTGCGACGCTTCCCTATAAGCAAGTTGGCGTCTGCCCGCTTAAGCATTTGACAGATAAATTGTGCCGTCGCGAGCCTGGCCGGCCGGAATGATCGCAATATCGATTCAAGATTTGGAGGATCGTATGTCTCCGATGGATGCGCCTACAGAAGGGTTTACCGGTGCTCCCAATGAGCTCGAATCTCACTGGATGCCCTTTACACCAAACCGATCATTCAAATTGGCGCCACGCCTCATCTCCGGTGCCAAAAACATGCATTACTACAGTACCGACGGGCGGCAGGTTCTCGATGCCGTCGCCGGCATGTGGTGCTGCAATGCAGGACATTGCCGGGAACCCATTGTAAAGGCGATTCAGGCACAAGCGGCGCAACTCGACTATGCACCGGCCTTTCAATTCGGACATCCAAAAATATTTGAACTTGCGTCCCGGATTTCCCTATTGGCGCCGGGAGACCTCGATTATGTGCTCTTCGGCAATTCCGGTTCCGAGGCCGTGGATACTTCCCTGAAGGTCGCGCTTGCCTATCATCGCTTGAAGGGAGAGGGGGGCAAGACACGCTTTATCGGGCGGGAACGCGGTTACCATGGGGTCGGCTTTGGTGGTATTTCCGTCGGCGGTATGATGCCGAACCGCAAGATGTTCGGGGCAATGCTGAGTGGCGTGGACCATCTTCAGGCGACCTACAATCGCGACGAGCAAGCCTTCTCTCGGGGAGAACCCGAATGGGGCGCTCATCTCGCCGATGAGTTGCTGCGGCTTATCGCCCTTCATGATGCCTCGACCATCGCCGCCGTCATCGTCGAGCCAGTGGCAGGTTCGACCGGCGTTTTGGCGCCGCCCAAGGCCTATCTCAAACGGCTTCGGGAGATAACGGAGCAGCACGGCATATTATTGATTTTCGACGAGGTGATTTGCGGGTTTGGCCGCCTCGGTGCGCCGTTCGCCGCCGAGCGTTTCGATATCGTCCCCGACATGATTATTTTTGCCAAGGGTGCGACAAGTGGAACCGTACCCATGAGCGGCGTCGTGGTCCGCAAGGGCATCTACGACATATTCATGCAGGGGCCGGAGCATTTACCCGAATTTTTTCATGGCTATACCTATTCAGGTCATCCCCTAGCCGCTGCTGCCGGTCTTGCTGCGCTCGATCTTTATCGTGAGGAAGGTTTGTTTGAGCGGGTGAATCAATTAGAGCCCCTTTGGGCCGACGCAATCCATAGTTTGAAGTCCGCTCCCCATGTTGTCGATATCCGAACAATCGGATTGGTTGCCGGTATCGACCTCGCACCCAAAGAGGGCGCGCCGGGCACTCGCGGCTATGAAGCGATGACACGGGCATTTCACGACCATGATATGGTTATTCGCACGACGGCCGATACGGTCGCCCTCTCTCCACCGCTCATTATCGAGGAAGCGCAGATTGCCGAAATTGTGGAGCGACTGACGAGCGTTCTAGCGGATCTATCTTGATCCGTTGACATGCGATCCGCCGCTTGCGTTCTGACGAGGCTGCAAAGATGGCTTGTGGCACATCCGATCGTGCAGGTTTCACCAAAGAAAATTAGGATTGATCGATAATTTTATTTGGCAAGCGCGATTGGGTGGCCCGCACCTTATGGCGCGTACGCCTGCGTGGCGCCTGAACATCCATCGGTCATTCCCGATGGACCGGATGGTATCAAAATACGGAGAGGGCGGCGCTGAGCGCCACCCTCTCCAGGCTCGATCCGATAGTCCTCGCCAGATTGGGGAGTTATAAATAGCTATTGGCGCTTACCAGATAGGACCCTACTCGTGCGGTGTTCTATTTGTCGTTGATGAAGAGATAGTCTCCACCGCCGGCGCCCGAATGGCATGCAATGCAACCCTTATCCATGCCCTTGGCGACACGGCCTGCCAGCATCATGCCTTTCGGATTTTTGGCGAGACCGCCATTCGGTGTAAATTTCGCCCAAAACCAATCCTTATTATCTTTGTCATAGCCGGATTCACGCTTGAACATGACAGTCACGGCCTTCAGGTGTTTTTTGGGGTTTGTCCAAACATCGTTCGTTGTGATGCCAGCTGGCCCAAAATTATTTTTGACGATGACCCGGCCGGTGCGGCCTTTTACAGAAACGGTGGTATCGATCGTTTGTAAAATGGCACCGTGAGGCGCTTGTCCCTCATAGGGACGCGAATTGATCGCGTTCTTACCAGCGAGCCGCGCTTTGGATAGCGCCGCCCATAGGTCTTTTGAAAAGGCGACAGACCCTTTGTCGCCAAACATCATTTTCATCTTATCCTGGCTGTTTGCATCGCCTGAGCTTAGGCCGACAGCCAATAGCGCGGCAAAGCCCAAAGCGGCCCCCCCGCCAAGGATCGTTAGATACTTCTTCATGTGAGAAGACCTCCCAGAGTAAATTCTATTACAGTGCGTCGCGCCCCACGGGCACACAGTCGTTCTGGATCTAAAACCCCAGATTATGAATGATACGCATTCGGATGGTTCTATGGCCTCACACTTCCTCAAATAGGTGTGATGAGCATCGCTTCGATTTGCCGCTTGTTCCAAATTTTTGCACCGTTGCCGATGCTTGGTGCAAAAATGAATCGGGCAAATTTGATGAAATGCCCGGCAAAAGGGGCTAATGGCCGCCCGTGAACGCGAGAAAACTGTGCAATTCCATTGTCTCATATTGCTCTGTTTAGCGGCAACGGGAATGCTCGAACATATGCACGTACTGATTCGCGTCATCCATAAGAACTATGCACGGTAAGCAAATGCCTGAGGCTGAATCGGCCGGGAATAAGCGATCCGATTTGATTATTGTCGTTGCCATGGCGCTCGTCTCGTCGGGCATAGCTGTCAGCCTTTATGCTGAAGCGGGAATCGGTTTGTTTGCGGCGCTACTGAGCGGTTTCACGATTTTTTCACTTATGTGTTTTGTCCACTTGGCAGTCACCCGTGCCCAGCGGGCCGATGCGGCTGTGCAGCGTTTTCACAAAGCGGAAAAACAGATTGCTAAGCTCGCTGAGCGCGTGACCGCGTGCGAGGGTGCCTTACAAGATGCGCAGCAATACAGTGATGCCGCCAAGCAATTTAAGCAGCTCGCGGCATTGCCCGGGAGTGAATATGCCGACGTGAATGATCAGGAATCGGAAACGCTCAGGGCCGGAGTCGCCATCGAGGTCAATGAGCTTCGTGAGCAACTTAATGTGCTGCAAAACGATTTTGTTCGAGAGAGCGAGGAGCAAAAAGGCCAGATCAGAACCGAGATGCAAGTCATTGAGACGCTTGTTAAGCAGCTTGCAGAGCAGTTGGCATCAAAGGCAAATCGGGAGGCACAACAGATCGCGGCAACGATGCAAGCAGAGCGTTCTCAGGCAGCTGCAATTCCTAAGGAAGATAGTCCAGGTCCATCAACAAAAGAAGAGCGGGCCGACATCGCTGACGAAACAAGCTTTCTCATAGATAGCTTCGATGTTGTGGATATGGATGCGCAAATGCTCGACGTGATCCGTCAGTCGATCGAGAACAATAAGATCGATCTCTATTTGCAATCGATTGTCGATTTGCCCCATCGCCATGATCGCTATTACGAGGCGCTGACCCGGTTGCGCAACGTTACCGATGAGATCATTCTGCCGGAGAACTATATTCGCGTTGCCGAGCAGGCCGGGATTATGCCGATCATCGACAATGTGATGCTGTTCCGTTCGATCAAAGTCGTAAACCGGCTCGCAAACGCACCGGGGTCCAAGGCCCTGTTCTGCAATATCTCGCCTCACTCATTATGGGATCCTGAGTTTTTTCCTGAATTCATCAGCTTCATGAAACAAAACAAGCATCTGGCTGGCCACTTGGTCTTCGAATTCAGCCAATTGATGCTAAAGCAATGCGGTCCGGTCGAGCTTGAAAGCCTGAAGGCTTTGTCCGCGCTTGGTTTCCGTCTATCGCTTGATCAGGTCCATGAGTTGAATATCAACTATCAAACGCTTCAGGATCGCGGATTTCGCTTCATAAAGATTTCCGCCGATATTTTGCTGCACAGGCTCGAGGAAACTGGCGGGCGGATTCATGCGGCCGATATGAAAAACTATATCGGCCGGTATGGCATTGAGTTGATTGTTGAGAAAATCGAAGATGAGCGTACGCTCTCACGCGTTATCGAGTGCAATATCGCTCTCGGCCAAGGCTATCTTTTTTCCGAACCGCGGCTCGTTCGTTCCGAAATTTATACAGCGAAGAAGGATCGAACGACGGCAGCGTAGAATGACATTTCCATGAAATAGGCAAGGCAACTCTTGATTTGCAGTGTCACCGGGGATAGGGAGGCGTCATGAATTCCCGCCCGGCTAAGATTCCAATCCTGACATCTATCGCTAAGCTAACAGGGCGTTATGACGCTTGGCTCTGCGATATATGGGGGGTCATGCATAATGGGCTGACCGTTTTTCCGTCAGCGGCTGACGCTTGCCTGAACTTTATCGGCAAGGGCGGAAAGGTGGTGCTTATTTCGAACGCGCCACGACCGTGGCAATCGGTTCAGAAACAGTTCGATGGGTTTGGCGTCCCGCATACGATCTATCATGCGATCGTTACATCCGGCGATGTTACGCGCAGTCTCATTCGAGCTCAGGCGGATAAGCCTGTTTTCCATCTCGGACCGGCGCGTGACCGCCCTATTTTTGAAGAACTCGATATCCGTTTTGTCGGTCCCGAGGAGGCCGGCATATTCGTGTGCACTGGACTATATGATGATACGCGGGAGAGTCCTGCCGATTACGAAGAACAGCTCAGTCGTCTTCAGGCACGCGGGCTGCCAATGATTTGCGCCAATCCGGATTTGATGGTTGAGCGGGGATCAAAGCTGGTTTACTGCGCCGGATCGTTGGCGGCCGCTTATGAACAGCTCGGCGGAACCGTGCACTATGCAGGCAAACCCTACCTGCCGATTTACGAAATGGCTCTTGATAAGCTTGCTGAGCTCCGGGGTGAGCCTTTGCCTCGCGAACGCGTGCTCGCAATAGGCGATGGCCTCAGGACGGATATGGCCGGAGCCGCGGCCGCGGGTCTCGACGCTCTTTTTGTCGCGAGCGGCCTTCACGTTGACGGACACAAGGCCGTAGATGGGTTGGCGGAAGATGCCGTTGCTAGACTTTTCGCCGAAAGCGAGACTTTGCCGGTCGCAGCGACAGCGCGGCTCTCCTGGTAATATTGGATGCCGCCGAAGAAGACTATTGGAGGTGACCCTGCCTCAATCGCGACAAGGTCAACAGATGGGAAGCGATAGGCGGTCGGTGATTTTATGCGTTCAGCAGCTTGTCAATCTCATCTTGCGAAACAGCGGTGCTCTCGTCTTGGGGACCATGGAGAAGAAGATCTTTTTTGCGCTGTCCGCGCTTCTGCTCCTCATCGTCGATAGCTAGTTCCAGATCTTGGTCCTCGATGCCGATACGCTCGGCAAATTTACTAACGCGCTTGTCGATATGCTCCAGCGTGTCCACGACTCTGGAGATGCGCTGGCCGGTAATATCCTGAAATGAGCAAGCCTCGAAAATCGCCATGACGTTTTCGTTGATCACATTATGATAGGTTGCCGGATTGCTTGGATCAGCAGTCATAATTGTTTCGGCGCATTCCATGATGCGGTGGGTCGCTTCCTCAGTGGCATCAACCACGGCATTGAGTTCGCGGCCCGCTTCAGGAATCTTATGCGTACGAATATCGTTCGCCTGAAGCCCCCCGATATCCGATTTGGCCCTTGCAATTTCCTGAGCAATTTCGCGGAATTCGCGGTAGATCTCCGAATTAAGAGGGTCTATGGCTTTTCGCATAGTCTCAATGGAAGATTCCGCCAACGTCAGGGCTTCTATGAGGGAAAGCGTCCGCTGTTGATGCGGACGAGAGCTGGCGGCACGATTTGCAGCACTTTTCTGCGCAGCCATGAATGAACTCCTAAGCGACTATCAAGATACGGGTTACAACGTCTGCTGCGAATGCTGAGCAGCCAAGCCTAAAAATTAGTCCCCAAAAACGGCGTCGATCTTCGCCTTGAGAGTAGCTGCATTGAAGGGCTTAACAATATAGTTGGAAACACCAGCCTTCTTTGCGGCAATCACATTCTCAGTCTTCGATTCAGCCGTGACCATGATGAAAGGTGTCCGATTCAAGCCATCATCGCTGCGCACTTCTTTGAGCAGCTCGTAACCGGTCATCGGCTCCATATTCCAATCGGAAATTACAAGGCCATATTTCCGTTGCTGCATTTTGCCGAGTGCTTCGGTGCCGTCTGCGGCATCATCGACATCACTAAAACCAAGTTGCTTTAGGAGGTTCCGGATAATCCGAACCATAGTCTTGTAGTCATCAACCACCAGAACCGGTATTGAAAGATCAACCGCCATCACGCTCTCCTATCCCCGTTCAACAAAACCAACAGTTGCAATCAACTGCTCATACCCCACCAGAGCGAGCGCCCAATAAGGGCCGCAAACAGACAGGAACGCAGAGTAACTGCGCAACCCATTGGTGCAGAGCTTACAGACGGGCATTAAACATAGAGTTAATAAGTGGAAATCTTTGTGCCGCAGCGGTGCGAATCGTTCGCGACAAACCGTCGATACGCGACTAATGCCGCAATTGCACAAAAATGCGGCTTTGTTTACGTTGCAGTGCAACGAATTTGGTAGACTGCGGAAATGGCAGCTCATTTGGGGAGCAATTAATGAATAAGCACGAGCGCTTTGGCTACTATTTTGAGGAATTGGAGGTCGGTATGGAGGCCTCCTACGTCAAGATTATTACTGCTGAAGATATCGATGCGTTCGCAGTGCTCTCGGGAGATGATAACCCCATTCATTTGGATGAGGATTTTGCCTCGCGCTCGATCTTCAAAAAGCGTATTGCCCACGGAATCTTAACGGCGAGTTTCATTTCGACCGTTCTTGGGACAAGACTTCCCGGTCCTGGATGCATCTATGTGTCGCAGAGCCTCAATTTCCGTGCTCCGGTGCATATTGGCGATGAAGTTGTCGCCCAGGTGCGTGTTCAAGATCTCATCCAAAAGCGCCGCCGTGCTGTGATTTGCTGTGATTGCAGCGTCAACGGCGGCACCGTTCTTGATGGCGAGGCTGTATTGATGGTCCCGTCGCGGCCTTAGGGTCCGGACCCCAGACGCGAACAAAAATCCCTGATCTTTCTTGATCGGCCGGGCCTCAAAGGGTAGCGAAGGGTTATGGAAATACTTCGCTCATACGACGCCGTTCCCATTGGATTGAAGGGAAGCGCGCTGGCGATCGGAAATTTTGACGGTGTGCATCGCGGCCATCAAGCCGTGCTGCAGGCCGCGAAAGATGCCGCAAGGGCGAAGGGGACATTGGCAAGCGTCATGGTTTTTGAACCCCATCCGCGCCAGTTTTTCGCACCAGACAAGCCCTTTTTCCGTCTCACAAGTCTTGAACGCAAGCTTGCGCTTTTTTCCGCCTTCGGTCTCGATCTGTCGGTGGTCTTAACGTTCGATAAAGAACTCGCAAGCCGCACGCCCGAGGAATTCGTAAGCACGATTTTGGTGGACGGATTGGGAGTTTCCAGAGTCGTCTTGGGCTATGATTTTTGTTTTGGAAAAGGACGGCAGGGGACGCCGGAGGTGATGCAGGCCTTGGGAAAGGCTCATAATTTCGCCGTGACCGTGGTCTCACCGGCCGCCGACAAAGGTGACGTGTTTTCGTCGAGCAAAATCCGCGATTTTTTGCGTCATGGCGATGTCCGGTCAGCGGCCGAAGCCCTCGGCTACCGGTGGGCCATATCAGGCAAGGTCGAGAGTGGCGCGAAGCGCGGGACTGGTCTCGGATTTCCGACAGCGAATATTCGCCTTTCCGCCAATCAACAGTTAATGCATGGGATTTATGCGGTTCGTGTCCATGTCGGCGATGATGTCCATGGCGGGGCCGCCTATTTTGGCACCCGGCCGACATTTGAGGCCGGCGAGGTGGTGCTGGAATCATTCTTGCTGGATTTTGAGGGAGATCTCTACGAGCGCGAGATTTCAGTTGAGTTCATTGATTTCTTGCGAGGCGATCAAAAATTCCATTCCATAGAAGCTCTTAAAGCTCAAGTCGCCGCGGATTGCGCCCGAGCAGCGCGTGTTCTGGACGCGCTTGACGCGGACGATCCGCTTGCCCTGTTTCCATTGGCACGGGCTCCGGCCTTAGCAATATCGTAAGGAATGAAAGCCATTTGTGACTTTTAAAATGCAAAAGCCGCAATAAGCGCCCTAGATTGTACGTCGCGCCATTGATAGAACCCCCAGTGAGTCCTAATCCCCTTTGAATAGACTCCCACGGCAAGTGGGACATGTGAGGCCGAAAGACGCCCATGACGAATGTAAAGACGGCGCCCGCAAAAACGGACGAGCGCGATTGGCGGCAAACGCTTTTTTTACCAAAGACAGATTTTCCAATGAAGGCGGGGTTGCCGAAGCTCGAGCCTGGCCTGCTGGCGCGCTGGGAAGAGCTCGGTCTCTACAAAAAGCTTAGGAAGGCAAGCAAAGGCCGCAAGCCCTATATTCTTCACGACGGGCCTCCCTACGCCAACGGCCATCTCCATATTGGTCACGCTCTTAATAAAATTCTGAAAGACGTTATCTCCCGCTCGCAGCAGATGATGGGGCTCGATTCCAGATATGTTCCTGGCTGGGACTGCCATGGCTTGCCGATCGAATGGAAGATCGAGGAACAATATCGCGCCAAGGGCAAGAATAAGGACGAGGTGCCCATCAACGAGTTCCGGAAGGAATGCCGGGAGTTTGCTGAAAAGTGGGTCGATATCCAGCGCGAGGAGTTCAAGCGTCTAGGTGTTGAGGGCGATTGGGAAAATCCTTACACCACGATGACCTATAAGGCGGAAGCGCGGATCGCCAGCGAACTCATGAAGTTCGCGATGAACGGAACGCTTTATCAAGGCTCGAAGCCGGTTATGTGGTCGGTGGTGGAACGCACGGCGCTCGCGGAAGCCGAGGTTGAGTATCATGACTATGAGTC
>BFAS01000025.1 GCA_008974985.1 bacterium MnTg02 | reverse complement strand
GAGCTCGTTGAATAACGGGATGGTTGTCTCAATCCCGTCGATGACAAATTCGCTGAGCGCTCGTTTGAGACGCATGAGACACTCATTGCGATTCTTGCCGTGAACAATGAGCTTTCCGATCAGACTGTCATAATAAGCCGGGATCGTATAGCCGTGATAGACGCCGGAATCGACGCGCACGCCCAGGCCGCCTGGCGGGTGAAAATAGGTGATTTTGCCGGGTGACGGCATGAATGTGGACGGATTTTCGGCATTGAGCCGGCATTCGATAGCATGTCCGTTGAAGCGTATTTCGCTCTGCGTCAAACTCAGCGGTGCTCCGGCGGCGATCCGGATTTGCTCGATGACAATGTCGACCCCGGTGATCATTTCGGTCACTGGGTGCTCGACCTGAAGACGCGTGTTCATTTCTATGAAGTAGAATTCGCCGTTTTCGTATAGAAATTCAATTGTCCCAACACCACTATAGCCAAGCTCGCCAATGGCCTTGGCAACAAGTTCACCTATCTCGTTGCGCTGGGTGTCGTTAAGAGCAGGCGAGGGCGCTTCTTCCCAAATCTTTTGATGGCGGCGCTGCAGCGAACAGTCACGCTCACCCAAATGAATGGCGTTGCCTTGGCCGTCCGCCATGATCTGGAATTCGATATGGCGTGGCTTCGACAAGTACTTTTCCATATAAAGGACGTCGTCGCCAAATGCCGCCTTCGATTCCGAGCGCGCAGTTGACAGAGCGATGTCAAGATCCTCTGGCCGTTCTGCGATCTTCATGCCCCGTCCGCCACCACCGGCTGCGGCTTTTATGAGCACAGGATAGCCGATCTCCTCAGCGGCTTTCTGCGCCGAAGCCAGATCCGGAATTGCGCCGGCGGATCCTGGGACGGTCGGGATGCCAAGATCTGCAACGGTCTTTTTCGCTTGGATTTTGTCGCCCATGAGGCGGATGTGCTCTGCGCTCGGGCCGATAAATGCGATCCCATGCTCGTCCAGAATTTCGGGAAAAGCGGCGTTTTCCGATAGGAAGCCATAGCCTGGATGGACAGCATCAGAATTTGTAATTTCACAAGCTGCGACCAGCGCGGCCATATTCAGATAGCTTTCCGCGGCGGCAGGCGGGCCGATGCAAACGCTCTCGTCGGCAAGGCGCACATGCATGGCGTCGGCGTCGGCGGTCGAATGAACGGCGACTGTGGCGATTCCCAGCTCTTTACAAGCCCGTTGAATCCGGAGGGCGATTTCGCCGCGATTTGCGATGAGGATTTTATCAAACATGGGGAGAGGCGGGCTCCTGCCTCATTCAATTATGATCAAGGGCTCGCCAAATTCGACCGGCTGGCCGTCCTCGACAAGAATGGCGGTGACAGTACCCGCTTTAGGCGCGGATATCTGGTTCATCGTTTTCATGGCTTCGACGATGAGTAAGGGCTCGCCCTTTTCAATTCTAACTCCGATCTCGACAAAAGGCTGGGCGCCCGGCTCCGCCGCGCGATAGACGGTGCCGACCATGGGTGACGTTACGGTGCCCGGATGAGCGGCAACATCTTTTTCGGCCGGATCCAATGGCGAGACGTCCCGTGCGGCGTGCGTTGAGCCTGGCCCAGCCGCCATTGTTGTCACGGTGACATTGCGCGCAACCCGCAACCGCAAGCCTTTGCGCTCGATCTCAATCTCCGTAAGATCGGTTTCGTGCAGAAGGTCTGCGAGTTCGCGGATAAGATCCTTATCCAGAGGACTGTTTTTATCTGACATGGTCTTCTTTGAGTAGTTCGCCCGTCTTTGATGTGCGGCCGTCTTGCGTCATTCCGGCTGGGCCAGGATATCGGTTATGGCTTCGATAGCAAGCTCGTAGCCCTTTGGGCCAAAGCCGCAGATCAGTCCGACCGCTGCCCGTGAAATATAAGATTCGCGGCGAAAATCTTCTCTCTGGAAAATGTTTGAAAGGTGCACCTCGACGCAAGGGATCTGAATGGCGAGGAGGGCGTCGAGCATGGCCACGGATGTGTGCGTGTATGCGCCTGCATTGACGATCAACCCTGAGGCTTTATCGCTCGCCTCCTGAATCCAGTTCACCAATTCGCCTTCAAAATTACTTTGCCGGAAATCAATCGCATGGCCCAAAGCTTCCCCTTTTGCTTGCGCGCGGGCCCTAATCCCGTCGAGCGTTTCGGAGCCATAGATACCGGGCTCTCGCTTTCCCAGTAGGTTCAAGTTGGGTCCGTTCAGGATATAAATCGGCTTAGCCATTAAAACCGGTATTTAGTGGATGGGGTCAGGACGACCAGCTTCCCGAGTCTCAAAGAGAGCCCGTTTAGCAGTTTTTCGTTTCTGTTGCAAAAATTAGCGTGCAAAAACTGGGCGAAAATCAATGCGATCCCATGACGATCGAGGACCTAACAGACCGCAATTTTACAGCCTTTCGTGCGAACTTCGTTAACTCTGGCGACAAGCTGGTCATAGAGGTCTTCCGGGGCGCCCGGAATAATCTGATCACCGATAAGATAAAGTGGCGTCCCTTGCACTCCGATCTTATCGGCAACCGTCCGGTTTGCGGCCAACGCAGCGTCGACATTGGGATCATTCATATCTTTTTCGAGCTTTTCGACATCCAGACCGAGCTTCTTCGCAACCTTCAGCGCAACTGACTTTGTCACCCGTCCCTTAGTCTTCAGCAGTTCGGCGTGAAATTCAAAATATTTGCCTTGCGGAATCGCTGCGATGGCCAGTCTAGCGGAGTCTTCAGATGGCTTTCCAAGAAGTGGCAGTTCTTTGAAGACGACGCGCACTTTGCTATCGGTCTTAATGAGCTTGACGATGTCGTTGAATGCCCGCCGGCAAAACGGGCAATTATAATCGAAGAATTCGACAACCGTGACGTCACCCTCCGAATTCCCCGCGACATAGTCATAATCGGACCGGAATAATGCGTCGGCGTTTTTTGCGATCGCTTGCGATTGTTGGGCTTCCTGTTCTGTGGTCTGACGGCGCTGGAGCTCCAGGAAGGCATCTCCGATAATTTCGGGATTCTTGGCGATATAGTCTTTGACGATATTTTCGATCGCTTTTGTTTCGTCGTTCGAAAATGCTTCGGCCGCGCTCAACGCCGCGCTCCCTGTCATGAGGGCCGCAATCAGACCCGCAGCAGCAAAAAGACGAAGAAACTTGGACAACATCAGATTAGCTCCGTTCCCAAAAAACCACTAGCGCCGCGGTGGTTGAAAGACAAGAATATCGTCTGCTTGCACCCATCCCACCGAACCGCGGGGCAGACCTTTTTTTGCCCAACTCGCTTGCTTCTTGGCATCGGGTATAAGGCCCAAATAGAGATAGCGATGCGCAGTTGCAAGCTTTGCCTCCGCATCCCGACCCTTCCGATAGTAGGCATCTGCCAGAAAGCGATAGCCTGACGGGTATGTGCGATCCCGGCTTATGGCCTTCTTGAGATGGCCGATGGCCTCGTCGACATCTTTTTTGTTTCCAGCGTTCAAAAGAGCTTGTGCGAGCAATATGCGGATCAGTCCGGCCCGAGGGTTCAGGGCAACGGCCTTCCTAAGGGGCGCAAGGGCTTCTTTTGATTTTCCCTTTTCATGAAGGAATTGCCCTTTGGTCTCCAGCAGGTATGGATTATTTGGTTGCTTAGCGATGAGATATTCAAGTCCGCTAATCGCTTTACTCAAATTTCCATTGTGGTGTTGCGCGATAGCGCGGGCATAACGAGCAGGCAAGCTCGTATCATTCCGGTATCTATTGAAGACCGTGCTCGGCAACTCGATAAAACCGAATAGCTTCGCGCGCGCCATATCATGCCTTAATTGCAGTTCCGGCGAATCTTTATTGTCATAATAGGCGCTTGAACGCGCCAATTCCCGCAATTGTGCGATCCGCTGTCGCGGTATTGGATGGCTTTGCAAATAGGGATTAACATTCGAAGATGTCAAAATTTGACTGGCAAATAACTCGAACGTCGTAAGCATGCCCCGTATCGACTGCCGTGTCGCATTGAGATAGCTGACAGCGGCCTGGTCGGCAGCGGATTCCTCGGCGCGCCGGTAAGCTAAAATGGACCGTTGCACCAAACTTTGACCGCCATAAAGCACCGCCGCACCGATTTCACTCAGATCATTACTGCCCGTGTCGACCACCGCGCCAGCGGCGATTGCCGCGATCGCAAGTGCTTGCAGCATGAGCATCCCCGAGCGCGCCTTAGACATTTGATTGCGCAGCCGTGCGAGATGGCCTCCAGCAATATGACCGGTCTCATGGGCGATAACGCCGATTAACTGATTGGGTGTATCGGACTTCATCAATGCGCCGATATGAATGAACATATTTTGTCCATCAACGACGAAAGCATTGAAATTTGTATCATTGATCAGATGGATTTTAATGCCTTGAGAGCTCAATCCCGCGACTTTGAATATCGGTTTTGCATAGTCGCGGATAAGCGCTTCGATCTCGGCGTCGCGAACGAATGGTCCTCTTCTTTCCGATGTCTGGGCTTGCGCACTGTTTGGAAATATGGCAGCTGCGGCAATAGCAGCCGCGCATCCAGCCGAAACAAATCGCGCTCTGATTCGACGGTATTGAGAGTGGCGATCCTTCGACCGAGCCATTGCGTTGCCAGGAAAGTTTTTCATAAGGTTCGTCTATGCCCAATCGAGGAATTTGGCTAGCCGTTATTGCTAGGAAATCACCCAGTCGTACAAACCTAATCGGGCCGATATCTCCGGTCAATGTGATGAGCCATAAGCAATTCGTGAACAGCCGGCGCAGCTCATTCGACAATCGAGAAAATCTTAGCGACAAAGCTCGTATAACTTATCACAAATACAGAGATCATATTGCGGCAACAAATTGACAGGTGAGGAACGTGCCGGATAGAGACGCAAAAATTGACGCGCCAGCGGCCGATCGCGTGGGCTCGCGAGCCCGGCGCGCAGCGGGCTCACCGATGCCGGGTGGACCGGCGAAGCGCAGCGATATTGCCCCATTTATCGTCATGGATGTGCTTGCGGAAGCCAATGAGCGGCAAAGCCAAGGCGAGGATATTATTCATTTGGAGGTTGGCCAACCAGGGACGCCTGCGCCCGCCTTGGTCCGGGAAGCAGCCAAACGCGCTATCGACTCCGATCGTATTGGTTACACCGAGGCCGTCGGCATTCCTGAGCTCAGGGTGCGTATAGCCCAACATTATCGCGAAACATATGGGGTCACCATCGCTCCCGAACGGGTCGTGGTGACAACCGGATCGTCCGCAGGGTTTGTATTGACGTTCCTCGCCTTATTCGATGAGGGCGCCACGGTTGCTTTGCCCTCACCAGGTTATCCTTGTTACCGGCACATTCTGCGCGCCCTAGGCCTTCAGGTGTTATCCATCGAAACAAAGGCTGAAGGGCGTTGGATGCCGCAGGAAAACGAGGTCGCCGACCTTGCCAGTCGCAACGGCATAAGCGGGCTATTGCTGGCGAGCCCCGCGAACCCGACGGGCACGATGCTTAGCGGAGAAGCGCTCAAAGCTTTGGCGAATGTTTGCGAAGAAAAGGGGCTGTGGCTGATTTCCGATGAGATTTACCACGGACTGACATATGAAGATCCCGCTGAGACCGCGCTGGCCTTCTCTGACAATGCCATCGTCATCAATAGTTTTTCGAAATATTTCTCAATGACCGGCTGGCGCATTGGCTGGATGATCGTCCCCGAAGCCTTGGTGCGCACGGTCGAACGTCTTGTCCAAAATCTATACATATCCGCGCCGACGCTTTCGCAATTCGCTGCGATTGCCGCATTCGACGCCGGCGATGAACTGGAAGCCTACAAAGCGGTTTATCAACGCAATCGGGAGCTGTTACTCGATGCTCTGCCAAGCGCCGGATTTCCGGATCTTGCGCCCGCTGATGGGGCATTTTATCTTTACGCGAATGTTGCCCAGCTGACCAATGACAGTGCTGAATTCGCGGCAAAAATGCTGAGTGAAATCGGCGTTGCGATTACGCCGGGACTTGATTTCGATTCTGTTCGCGGCAATCAATATGTCCGGTTTTCATACGCGGGCGCGACCGAAGATATAGAAAAAGCAGCCACGCGCATCCACGCTTGGCTGGCATAAAAATTCCGCTCAACCTTGTTGCAAGCGCCTTTGCCACCAACCGCGCTTAGCGCGTTCAGGCGTCTTCTCAACCACCGTTGGCTCTTCTGCCGGAGACGGTTCGGGGCGAGGATCGCTGCTTGCAGCAGCATCCTGGTTGCTTTTCTCGTCTTGGGGCTCGTGAGCGTTGGAGCCTGCTTCGCGTTCGGCTGAAGGCTCGCGCCGTGGCCGACGATCTGTTCGCCGCGATGTCGACCGGCGGCGGCGGGATCCATTGGCGGGTGCGCGCGGCTCGGTGGGGTCACTGGCGGTCTCGGTTTTGGCAGTTTCAACCGCTTGAGGTTGTGCCGGGGAGGCTGCCGCGTCGGCTGGCGCCGATGCGCCATCGCGATCGGATGCCACGGCATCCGCGCCGGAGTTCTCCGAGGCGGCGCCGCGTTCTTGTGAGCGGCCTGGGTCAGCGGAGGCCGCCCGCACGCCCTGCGAACGGGTCCGCCTTCCGCCACGTCGGCCCCGGCGGCGCGGTTTTCTTGGCCTGGCTGTCTGATCTTCATCGCCGCCGTCACCGGCTGATGCCTCAACAGGCGCGGTCTCACCACTTTCGGCCGCCGGCGGAGCTTCGGCATCACTTGACGCAACGGCCTCTGCGCCGTCTGCATTATCCCGCGTACGTCTGCGCCGCCGTCTTTTCCTCGGCTGTGTTTTGTTATCGCTATCGTCTGCTTCTACTTCCTCTTCGTCTCCGGCTTCAAAAACAGATTCCAGTTGCACGACGGAGCTTTCGATCGGCGGTCTTGCTATTTCGTCTTCCGATTTTACGATTTTGAAATTAGCGCCATGGATGCGTTCGTCCGCGGCGATCGTGATTAGGATGCGATATCGCCGTTCGATATCTTTGAGGTGGTAGCGCTTCTGATTGAGAATATAGAGAGCCGCGTCCACTGACGCAGTCGCTTTTAGGTTTAGAACCTCGCCGCTTTTCAGCGTGTCTTCCAGCGCGCGCAGGACGGAAAGCGCCACAGATTCCTTGGAACGGATAACACCAGTGCCTTGACAATAGGCGCACTGCGTTGTCGAGCCTTCAAGAACACCCGTTCTAAGCCTTTGGCGGGACATTTCAAGCAAGCCAAAATGGCTAATTCGCCCAACTTGAATCCGGGCACGATCATTGCGCAAGCACTCCTTGAGCTTACGCTCGACTGCTCGGTTGTTGCGCCGTTCTTCCATGTCGATGAAATCAATGACGATCAGGCCGGCTAAGTCGCGCAATCTGAGTTGCCGGGAGATTTCTTCCGCAGCCTCGCTATTCGTTTTGAGAGCGGTGTCCTCGATATTGTGCTCGCGCGTCGACTTGCCTGAGTTAACGTCGACCGCGACCAGGGCTTCCGTCTGGTTGATGACGATATAGCCGCCGGACTTTAGCGTCACATAAGGGCTGAACATGGCATTGAGCTGGCGCTCGATTTGATGCCGGATGAAGAGGGGCTCGGTGTCCTTATATGGCTGCACATTTTTGGCATGGCTCGGCATGAGCATGCGCATGAAGTCCTTGGCTTCGCGATAGGCATCGTCGCCAGCGACAAGAACCTCTTCAATTTCCCGCGAATACAAGTCCCGGATCGAGCGCTTAATCAGATTGCCTTCTTCATACACAAGCGCGGGCGCCGTAGATTGCAGCGTAAAATCCCGGACGTTTTCCCACAGACGAAGCAGATATTCGAAATCCCGTTTGATTTCGGCCTTTGTGCGGGACGCGCCTGCTGTGCGGATAATGAGGCCGGTTCCAGCTGGCACTTCCAGCTCCGCTGCGATTTTCCTTAATCGTTTGCGGTCCGTCGGATTTGTGATCTTTCGGGAAATGCCGCCGCCGCGCGCCGTATTGGGCATCAATACGGTATAGCGGCCGGCAAGTGACAGATAGGTCGTGAGCGCGGCGCCCTTGCCGCCCCGTTCTTCCTTGACCACCTGCACCAATATGATTTGGCGGCGTTTTATGACCTCTTGAATATTGTAGACGCGGTGGCGCTTGCGGACGCGCGTCGGAACTTCTTCCATCGCGTCTTCGCTGCCAACGGATTCAACTTCATTGCGGCCATTGCCGGTGTCTGAACCATCGGCATTTTGCACATCCTCAATGCCAAGATCCTCAACCAATCCATGCGCTTCAGGCACATCTGAGAAGTCCGCGTCGCCGGGACTCGTCTGTGCCGCATCATCGTCATTGGAACCGGCGTCCGGATCGGCGGGGGTCGTGTCCGCAATGGAATCACCCGGTGCCGCTATCGCAACAGCCGGTTTATCCGGTTGCGGTACGTTGTCGTCCGATGTCTTGCTCCCGGACTCATCATCAATCCCGGCCTCAGCCGTATCGCTTGCCGGTTTGGCGTCGCTGGCGTCGGGCTCGGCATCACTCGGAGATTCGTCTTCCGCAGCAGCTTCCGCTTCCGCGCGGCTTTCCTCCTCGGCCTCCTCTTCAAGCAAGGCCTGCCGGTCGGCAACCGGAATCTGATAATAGTCAGGATGGATTTCGCTAAAGGCCAGAAAGCCGTGACGGTTGCCGCCATAATCGACGAATGCCGCCTGAAGCGAAGGCTCGACCCGCGTTACCTTGGCAAGATAAATATTGCCGCGAAGCTGTTTTTTGACAGCTGATTCATGGTCGAATTCCTCGACTCGATTGCCGCGCAACACGACCACCCGGGTTTCCTCCGGATGTGCGGCATCGATAAGCATTTTGTTTCCCATAGATAAACTCCGCCGCATCGGCGTCGGCTCGATAGCGCGCTTCGCGAAATACGCCAAAGCAGGCGGATCCGCGCCAGGATGCGAATTTGTGTGAGTGGCGCAATCGGCCAGGCAGGCGCAATAAGCTTGGCCCTCCGGCATGCGACCAAACCATATGATGCGGTTTTCCATATTTGCGTACGGAATGTCCGATCGTAAGGGGTCGGTCGATGTTGCGCGACGTTGTCATATTCCTCAGTTGCCGCTCGGACGAATCAATCATCCGGTGAGCGGTCCAATCAGGGGCAGCGCCCCAAAATTCTGTGCGCGACATCTCGGCGATTGTCGCTGGTTATCCAAAAAATCCGCCGAAACACTCCGCTGCTCGAAAGTTCTCCGAGCCGATCGGAGCGATTAACTTGCTCTATTCTCACTGTGCCGCTAGGACGCTTTCACCATATACGGCAACTGCCACAGTGACCGCGATGCCTTAATATTCGCGGTCATCTCTAATCACTAGAGGCACGAACGGTTCAATCAGCGCAAAATAAGCCGGAAAATTGTGTGCAAACCTTCCAAAAGCGGTTTTTCGATCTTTCCGGCCTCTAAGCCTGAAGCCTAATTCCGCTACGGCACTGCGCTTGCGAACGATAACCTTAGTTATTACGAGCAGATAGGTGCGCTTGGCAAGCCTGTCAAATTTCTGCCCACTATAAATTGTCCGGTAAGGACAACAGCCGGTTAACCTGCGCAATATATTGTCAAGACTGTGATATGTTTGCAAATGCCGTCAAATTTCGGTTAGGGCCTTTTTTTGGCTTCCGTTCGCCGTTAAAAAAGCGCCAACATCAGTGGAATAGTGACGGTTTCTCGTGTTATTCGAGGATTGGCCAAAACAACTCATGCTTAGGGAAATGTTGAGATTCGTCATCCGAAACCTCGCCCGCTTTGCATATACAATTATATTTTCTCTGGCATTGACCGTCGTGTTAGCCATTGCCGACGATGATAGATCGCGGGCTGTCGCGGCGAATCAATCCGTGGCCAAAGCCGCTCGGATTGGCGGAGATATTCATAGAACACGGTTTGTGATGGACCTCTCGGACAAAGTGCCGTTTCGTCTTTTCACGCTTGCCGATCATTACCGTGTTGTCGTCGATATGCCGAATGTGCGTTTTAAATTGCCAAAGGGCGCGGGGCGCAAGGGGCGCGGGCTTATTAAGGCGTACCGTTTCGGTCTTTTCGCGCCCGGAAAGTCGCGCATCGTTATCGACGTGACCCGGCCGGTCCTTATCGACAAAGTTTTTGTTTTGCCGGCTCAGAATGGCCAGCCATCGCGTTTGGTGATTGATTTAACTCCGACGAACCGTCAGACGTTTTTGGCGAAACTGAAGGAGACCCGCAAATCCCGGTCGAACATGTTGCAAAATAAAGTTACGGCAAAAAAGACCGTTCAATTGAAATCCGCGCCGCGACAATCTGGGAAATCTGTCGTTAAGAAAACCAAACTCCCGCTGGTTGTTATCGATCCGGGTCATGGTGGAATTGATGCCGGCGCCATTGGCGTTGGCGGTACGAACGAGAAAGATATCGTGCTGCGATTCTCGAAGCTTCTGAAGAAAGAACTTGGACGGCGTGGGCACGTACGCGTGAAGATGAGCCGTTCCAAGGATGTCTTCGTACCATTGCCGGAACGGGTGAGTTTTGCCCGCACTCATGCTGCCGATTTGTTTGTGTCGATTCATGCCGATTCCATTGCGAAACGCCGGGCTAAGGGCGTTCGCGGTGCGAGTGTTTATACGCTTTCGGAGGAAGCCTCGGATCTAGAGGCTGCAGCGCTTGCGGAAAAGGAAAACCGTTCTGACATTATTGCCGGCGTGGAGCTGCCGCCGCCAACGAGCGACGTCCCTCAAATATTGATCGATTTGGCGCAGCGCGAGACGAAGAATTATTCCGTTGTCTTTGCCAATATGGTCGTCGGCGAAATGAGGGGGAGCGCATTGATCAAACGTGACCCGATCCGGTCGGCCAATTTTCGCGTGCTTACCGCGCCGGATGTGCCATCGGTTTTGGTTGAATTGGGGTATTTAAGCAGCCGGGCGGATGAAAAGTTGCTAAAGTCTCACAAATGGCGCACGAAAGTTGCCGTATCGCTTGTGAAGGCGATTGAGGATTATTTTGCAAAACGCAAGCTTAACCGCTTGCCGATGTTGCTTGATGAGAATTTAGGTAAGCTCACGGCAAGTGGGCGTTGATTCGGCGTTTTGGGGTATGCGAGCGCTGTAAAGAGCCAACAGCTGGCAGATACGTGATGTTGCCACAATTTCTGCTAGGCTGGCTCAACTAAATCGGGGGACCAGCGAGCCGGGATGGGATGAATCCTATGCAGCTATCTGCGCCAATAAAGCCGCCGCCGCTTCCACGGCGGAAGCGGCATAAGAGCTTTACGTTACGATTCCTGGGATTTTTATTTGCGGCCGGGGGGATCTTATTCCTCGCCGGGTCCGCGGGGGCGGCCTATGTGCTCTGGGATGTCTCCCGTGATTTGCCTGATTACGATGCGCTGGCGAATTATCAGCCACCGGTTATGACGCGGATTCACGCCAATGATGGCAGCCTCATTGCTGAATACGCCACGGAGCGGCGTATATATGTCCCCATCAACGCCATCCCAAAAATGGTGATCAACGCTTACCTGGCGGCGGAAGACAAAAACTTCTTCAAGCATGGCGGCCTCGATCTTCAAGGTATCATGGGCGCTGTCCTCAAAAATATTGAAAATTACCGGAACAATAGCCGCAGACTGGTCGGTGCGTCGACGATCACCCAGCAGGTCGCGAAGAATTTTCTGTTGACGAGTGATCAGACATTTACGCGCAAGCTGAAGGAAGCGATTCTGGCGATCCGGATCGAGCGGGCTTTTACAAAAGAGCAAATTTTAGAACTCTATTTGAATGAGATTTATCTTGGATTGGGCGCTTACGGCATCGCCGCCGCGGCGCTCAACTATTATGGAAAATCGCTTGAGGAGTTGGAGGTTTCCGAGGCGGCTTATCTTGCGGCCTTGCCCAAGGCGCCTAAAAACTACCATCCGTTCCGCCGCACCAAGCGGGCGATTGAACGGCGCAACTGGGTTCTCGGGCAGATGGAGAAAAATGGTTTTCTCTCCGAGGAGGAGGGCAAAGCTGCGAAAGACCTGCCGCTCAACGTCAATCCGCGTCCGTTTGGCACACACATTTTCGCGGCGGAGTTTTTTGCGGAAGAGGTGCGCCGCGATCTGCAACGCATGTATGGCACCAAAAAGCTTTATGGTGGCGGATTGTCAGTTCGCACGACTCTTAATCCGAAATTGCAGCGTATGGCTCGCAAAGCGCTGATCGATGGGCTTGTACGTTATGACCAACGGCATGGCTGGCGGGGCGCTGTGCAAACGATGGATATGTCTGGCGACTGGGGAGAGACGCTTGGAAAGATCGAAGTTTTAAGCGATATCCGGCCGTGGCAGCTTGCAGTCGTTTTGGAGGCAACGGAACAGACAGCCACTATCGGCTTGCGGCCGGGTGTGTCAAAGACCGGTAAATTAGTAGATACGCGTGAGACGGGTACGATACCCATTGAGGATATCAAATGGGCGCGGCCATATGTGAGCACCTTAAAACGTGGCAAAAAGCCCAAGTCGGTCACGGACGTCCTATCGCCCGGTGACGTGGTTTATGTTATCCCGCGCGTCATTAAGCCTAACAAAAAGAACAAAAAGGCGGCGTCGGCCGAACCTCAGATTGCAGAAGGTGAATGGAGTCTCATGCAGATTCCAGATGTCGAAGGCGCGATCGTTGTCATGGATCCGCATACCGGCCGCGTTCATGCGCTTGTTGGCGGATTTAGTTTCGCTGAAAGCCAGTTCGACCGTGCGATTCAAGCGAAGCGCCAACCAGGATCAGCCTTTAAGCCTATTGTGTATGCCACAGCCTTGGACAATGGCTATACACCGGCAAGTGTGGTTCTGGATGCGCCGATCGCCATCGACCAGGGACCCGGCAAGGAGCTCTGGAAGCCGAAAAATTATGGCGGCAAATTTAGTGGTCCGTCGACATTGCGCCTCGGGCTAGAGAAGTCGCGCAATCTCATGACTGTGCGGCTTGCTCAGGATATGGGCATGCCGTTGATATCGGAATATGCGCGGCGCTTCGGTGTCTACGATAATCTGATGCCCGTGTTGTCCATGGCTCTTGGTGCCGGCGAGACCACATTGATACGCATGACCGCGGGCTTCGGCATGTTGGCCAATGGCGGCAAGAAGATCCGGCCAACTTTGATAGATCGGATCCAAGATCGCTTCGGCCGGACCATTTGGCGGCATGATTTGCGTGAATGTCCGCAATGTAGGGCGGACAATTGGGAGGGGCAGGACGAACCAGTTCTTGTCGACAATAGGGAGCAAATCGTCGATCCGCATACGGCCTATCAGATTACATCCATGCTCGAAGGTGTTATTCAACGCGGTACGGGGCGTAGAGTAAAGGCTGTAAAGAAGCCTTTGGCGGGCAAAACCGGAACCACCAATGACGAAAAGGACGCTTGGTTTATCGGTTTTTCGCCCGATCTGGCCGTCGGCGTATTCATTGGCTACGATTCACCGAAACCGTTGGGCAGGAAAGAAACCGGTGGACGTGTCGCTTCGCCGGTATTTCGTGATTTCATGAAAATGGCGCTGGCGGATCAGCCGGCAATTCCATTTCGTATTCCACCTGGGATCCAGCTCATTCGTATTGATCACAAAACGGGAATGCGGCCCCGCGACGGCTCGGAGAAGACGATCCTTGAGGCATTTAAGCCAGGCAAGGAGCCGCCGGATGTCTATTCAGTTATCGGCGTTCAGAGCGGCGGCGCCAATTCAATTTTTTATTCCGATGCGGATCGTCTCTTAAGTTCAGGCCGATACTGATTAGTGACCCCGGGACGGGCTCTCGAAGGAGTGATTGCAACCTGCACAACCGGCAGGGCTCTTTTGATTGCCGAATAGATGTCCATGTTATATTGGCCGTTGGTCCTTCGGAGAGCTTGAAAGGATAAGAAAAATGCGTGCGGAAGCGCAATCGATGGTCGACGATATTCGAGAGTCGATTACCCTCCTCAGGAGGCATCTTTGACTGGGATAGTGCTGCTGGGCGTCTCGATGCGCTAAATGCCAAGGTCGAGGATCCGGATCTTTGGAGCGATCGAATGCGCGCGCAAAAGATTATGCGTGAGCGCCAGCAGCTAGAAAGCGCCATCGCTTCTCTCACCAAGCTAGACGGAGATCTCGAGGAGAATATCGAGCTGATAGCGCTTGGCGAAGAGGAGGGCGATGAGGAAATTATCTCGGAGGCCGAGAAGGCGCTAAAAGCCCTCCGCCGGGTGGCGCAACAGCGTGAGGTCGAGACACTTTTGTCGGGCGAAGCCGATGGCAACGACACCTATATCGAGATCCATGCCGGC
>BFAS01000024.1 GCA_008974985.1 bacterium MnTg02 | reverse complement strand
GCCGCCCTTAGGGGCCATCAACGATCGGTGAAAATCGCCCGGTTCTCGCCGGACGGAACGCGGGTCGTCACCGCGTCCTGGGATAAGACCGTGCGCCTCTGGGATGCCGCCAAGGGCCAAGAAATCGCTGATCTCAGCGGCCATCAGCACTCCGTGACCGATGTCCGATTCTCCCCCGATGGGACACGCATCCTCACCGCATCCGCGGACAGCACGGCGCGGATCTGGGACGGAGCAACTGGCCAGACGATCCACTCTCTCACCGGCCATTTCGACGCCGTGAGGAGCGCCCGATTCTCATCTGACGGAACGCGCGTTGTCACGGCCTCGGCAGACAAGAGCGCACGGATCTGGAACGCGGCTACCGGCCGGGGAATTGTTGCCCTGAAGGGGCATAAGCACACACTGAGGACCGCCGAATTCTCCCCCGATGGAACCCGCGTCGTGACCGCATCCGAGGATAAGACGGCCCGGCTCTGGAATGCGGCCACGGGCCAAGAAATCGCGATCCTCGAGGGCCATGGGAGCGTCGTGCGGAGCGCCCGGTTCTCCCCGGACGGAACGCAGATTCTTACATCAGCGGAGGATAACGCTGCACGGCTTTGGGATGGCCTTACTGGCCGTGCGATCGCGACACTCGAAGGGCATACGGATTTTGTGTGGAGCGCCCGATATTCTCCCGACGGAACCCGCATCGCCACCGTGTCCTCGGACGGGACAGCACGCCTCTGGGATGCCGCGACGGGCAAGGAACTCGCCATTCTCAAAGGTCACAATGGCATTGTGTGGAGTGCTCAATTTTCCCCCGATGGACGGCGTATTCTCACGGCCTCTAACGACAATACGGCACGGCTCTGGGAGACAGCCACCGGCCGGGAGATTGCCACTTTTTCGAACCATCAGAGCGTAGCGTGGAGCGCCCGATTCTTCCCCGAGGGAGGGCGCATAGTTATCGCGTCCGCGGACAATACAGCGCACATTTGGGACACGGCCTCGGAGACAAAGTCCGCCACGTTCAATGGCCACGAAGGCCCCGTGTTTAGCGCCGATCCCGCTCCTAACGGGGCGCATATTGTTACCGCATCCGCCGACAAAACAGCGCGGATCTGGGAGGCAGACACTGGCAAGCAGATCGCCATTCTCAAAGGCCATACAAGTTTGGTGAGGAGCGCGCAATTCTCCCCCGACGGGAAGCGCATTGTTACCGCGTCGGCGGACAAGACGGCGCGGCTCTGGAATAGAGCCTCCGGAACCGAAATCGCGGTGTTAAAAGGCCATAAAGGTTCTGTCAGAAGCGCCCAATTCTCTCCTGACGGGCGGCGCATTGTTACGGCATCTTCGGACGGAACGGCACGGCTCTGGAATGGCGACTCTGCGAGCGAGATCGCCATCCTCAAAGGCCATAAGGGCGCTGTCCATAGCGCCCAATTCTCCCCCGACGGAACGCGCATCGCTACTGCCTCCTGGGACAAGACGGTGCGCATTTGGGATGCGGCCTCTGCAACCAATATCGCCACGCTCAAGGGACATAAGGGCGTTGTGTGGAGCGCGGAATTTTCTCTGGACGGGGCGCGCGTCGTTACAGCGTCCGCAGACAAGACGGTGCGGCTTTGGGACGTCGCGACCGAAACCGAGATTGCCATCCTCAAGGGCCATAAAGGCGCTGTCTATAGTGCCCATTTTTCTCCCGACGGAACACGCATCGTCACAGCGTCCGGCGACAAGACCATCCGCCTCTGGGATGCGACCACTGGCCAAAGCGTGGTGGACCGTGCGAAACGGGACCTGACGCGCTGTCTGACACCCCGCCAACGCGCTCAATTCCACTTGGCGCCTGTTGCGCCACGGTGGTGCTATACGATGAAGAAATGGCCCTATCACGATGCTACGAAAACACCGCCGCCGCCGCTCACCCCGAGCGAGTACGCGCTCATAACTTGGGACGCGATTGCAGCACCTTTCGGTTATTTGGCAAGTTGGCTTTCCTCCATTAGGTAAGCGGATACAGGCCCGGCAGATGGGAGACGGACTCTAATTCTAGCTCTAGCTCTCACTATCACCGACAATTGTATAGTTCAGCGCCAGCCGGCCGCCATCCGCATAGATAGTTTCTCCGGTGATATAGCTTGCGGCATCGCTTGCGAGGAAAACGGCAATCGCCGCTATTTCAGCCGCGTCCCCGATACGCCCGAGAGGTGTTCGCGAAAGTATCCGCGCGCGCGCCGCTTCATCATGTACGACGGTTTCCAAAATAGGCGTCATGATGCTGCCCGGACCAATAGCATTAACACGAATGCCATGAGGGGCGAGCGCCAGCGCCATCGCCTTTGTGAGCTGCGCGATGCCTCCCTTGGAAACCGTGTAGGCCACATGATCGGGAAGCGCAAATTGCGCGTTTACCGAGGACATATTGACAATAGCGCCAGCCGGCATCCCATCTTTAATCTGCGCCACCATCTGCCGCGCCACCGCTTGGCCGACAAGAAAATACCCTTTCAGGTTCACTGACAGCACTTTTTCGAACTCGTCCTCGGAGAGTTCCAGAAATGGCGCACTATCGATAATCGCGGCGTTATTAATGAGCACATCAATCTGGCCATAGGTCTCCAACACGCTGGCAATTAGATTGTGGACATCGAGCCGCTCGCTCACGTCGCAGCTGACAAAAAGCGCTTCATGACCGGCGTCCTTCAAGTCCGCCGCTACCTGTTCTCCATCCTCTTCATTCTGATCGGCAATCACGACATTCGCGCTTTTGGCGGCGAATTCGACGGCGCAAGCGCGCCCGATGCCGCTCGCGCCACCGGTTACGATGACCGTTTTTCCGGAAAACGACATGTTCTCCCCCTTATACGATCGGTCATCGGGAATGACCGATGCGGGTTCAGGCGCCTCGCAGGCTTGACCGCCATAAAGTGCGACGCGCGGTCGCGCTTGCGAAAAAGGCTATGCGGGAATACCCCGATCCTTCAAGACGCTTGCAATCTCATCCAAAATGGCCGGATCGTCGATCGTCGCAGGCATTTTATAGGTTTCGCCGTCGGCGATTTTACGGATCGTGCCGCGAAGAATTTTACCGGACCGCGTTTTCGGCAACCGCGCAACGGGAAGAGCGATCTTGAACGCGGCGACAGGACCGATCTTCTCGCGGACCAATTGAACAACTTCCCTCTCTATCTCCGAAGCCGCGCGATTGACGCCGCTATTGAGCACAAAGAAACCGGCCGGCACTTGCCCTTTCAATTGGTCGGCGATACCAACCACCGCGCATTCAGCCACATCAGGATGGGCGGCGACCACTTCCTCCATGGCGCCCGTGGAGAGACGATGGCCTGCGACGTTAATGATATCGTCTGTCCGCGACATCACGTAAATATAGCCATCATCATCGATATATCCGGCATCGGCCGTCTTGTAGTAGCCGGGAAATTCATCGAGATAACTTTCCCTGAAACGCGCATCATTATTCCACAGCGTCGGCAAGCAAGATGGCGGCAGCGGGAGCTTGATCGAGATTGCTCCTGTCTCGCCGTTCGGCATTTCATGACACTGCTCGTCGAGAATGCGGACGTCATAACCGGGCATGGCCACCGTCGGTGAGCCATGTTTGATCGGCAGCGGGCCGAGACCAAGCGGGTTTGCTGCAATGGCCCAGCCGGTTTCCGTCTGCCACCAATGATCTATGACCGGAACGCCCAATTGAGTTTCAGCCCATTGCAGCGTATCCGGGTCCGCACGTTCGCCCGCGAGATACAAGGTCCGGAATTTTGAAAGATCGTAATCCTTGATCAGAGCTCCAGCCGGATCTTCCTTCTTTATGGCCCGGAACGCCGTTGGCGCCGTAAAGAGGGAGACGACATTATGCTCAGAAATCACCCGCCAGAAGACACCGGCATCCGGCGTGCCAACCGGTTTTCCCTCGAACAGAATCGAGGTGCAGCCATGAAGAAGCGGCGCATAGACAATATAGGAATGGCCGACCACCCAACCGACGTCAGACGCCGCCCAATACACCTCGCCGGGATCGACATCGTAGATATTCTTCATCGACCATTTAAGAGCCACCATATGGCCGCCATTGTCGCGCACCACGCCCTTCGGCTCACCGGTCGTCCCGGATGTGTAAAGAATATAGAGCGGATCGGTGGCGAGGACGGGCACACAATCAGCTTTTTTACCGGCAGCACGAGCGGCTGCAATACTCTCTGTCCAATCGTGATCGCGGCCGGCAATGAGAGAGGCCGGTTCCATCGGCCGTTGCACGATGATGCAATTGTCCGGTTTGAAATCTGCTAGCTCGAGGGCTTTGTCCAGAAGCGGCTTATAGGCGATGATGCGGCCCGGCTCGATACCGCAAGAAGCGCTAATAATGAGTTTGGGCGTGGCGTCGTTGATCCGGGTCGCGAGCTCGTTCGGCGCAAACCCGCCAAAGACCACCGAATGGATCGCTCCAATCCGCGCGCAGGCGAGCATGGCGATGACCGCTTCTGGGATCATGGGCATATAAATGATGACCCGATCCCCTTTTTGAATCCCCTTGTCGCTGAGCACGGCGGCGAAAGTCTGAACCTCGTCCCTTAGCTCTCGGTAAGTGTAAGTCTTTTGGCTGTTCGTGATTGGACTGTCATAAATGAGAGCCGCCTGGTCTGCCCGGCCTCCCTCCACATGGCGATCAAGACAATTGTAGCAGGTGTTACACTCGGCTCCGGTGAACCAGAGACCATATTGCCCGGCATATGGATCGAAGACTTTGTCCCAAGGTTTGTACCAATCGATAGCGGTTGCGGCGGCTGCCCAAAAACCTTCAGGCTCTTGCATCGAACCATCATAGATTTTGCGATATTCGCTTTGCATCGCTTCCTCCCAAAAATCCGGCTCCATTGGCCAGAGTGTATAATCTTTGGAACCAGATTGCCTCTGCGCCACTTGTCTTTGCAAGTTTCACCTGTTCAGACTTTCGACTAGATCCTTTTCCATTAAATCTCATCCACGCCAATCTACCAGCAATTCCCCGGTGACATGGTCGCTTCTGGCCGGTTAGACCCGCGAGCGTGACGGAAACAAAAGGACCAGTTTGAATAGTGTTTGAGAACCTCATTACATTTGTGGCGAGGATATTGGAATGTCGGAAATTGACCGGTTTCTAGAAACCTTGCATTCAACCCGCTTTCCCTGTTGGTAATTGCTCATCACGCAACTATTCATTAGCGTGACGCTCAACGAAGGCAACACGCTCAGGAAGCACGATGTCGAAGTATAATTCCGGCCTTGACAAAACACCCGCGAATTTTCAGCCGTTGACACCCTTATCATTCCTCGAACGCGCCGGTCATGTCTTTCCTAATCATACGGCGATCGTGCATGGAAAATTATCCTATACGTATCGTGAATTCTATGCGCGGACGCGCCGCTTGGCCTCGGCGCTCGCGGCGCGAGGCATCCAGAAAAACGATAGTGTTTCGGTCATGCTCGCCAACACGCCGGCGATGTTGGAGGCCCACTACGGTATCCCGATGGCCGGTGCGGTTCTTCACTGCATTAACACCCGTCTCGACGCGGCAGTGATTGCGCATCAACTCGATCATGCGGAATGCAAACTTGTCATTATCGATCGAGAGTTCTCCGCGACAATGAAGGAGGCGCTGTCGCTCTGCCAGGTCAATCCGATTATCATCGATTATGACGATCCCGAGTTTGATCTAGATGGGGAGCTTATTGGTCAAGAAACATATGAGTCGTTCTTGGCCGGCGGCGATCCGGAATATAAATGGTCTTGGCCGGCGGATGAATGGGACGCGATTGCCCTGAATTATACATCCGGGACGACAGGAAATCCCAAGGGCGTTGTTTATCACCATCGCGGCGCATACCTCATGGGATACGGCAATGTTGTGGCCGCTCAAATGGGCATGCATCCCACTTATTTGTGGACGCTCCCGATGTTTCACTGCTGCGGCTGGTGCTTCACCTGGTCGCTTTCCGTCGTCGCAGGCACGCATATATGTCTCAGATGGGTCCGGGCCGCGCCGATCTACAAGGCAATTTCCGAGCACAACGTCTCCCATCTTTGCGGCGCGCCAATC
>BFAS01000023.1 GCA_008974985.1 bacterium MnTg02 | reverse complement strand
GATCGTGGCAGACCCGTCAAGTGGTGCTTTTCTACACAGTAATCAAATGAAAGGACATGACGGGCCACTGACCGGCTGTACCTGGGACCGAAAGGTCTTCGAGGGTTCTCCGATATTCACCAGCTACCTGAATGGAAACATACATGGCATCAGGATCCAATGGACCGGCGGGCCGAGATTCCAAAGGAAATGGAATAAATATACCGAGCAAAACTATGTTAATGGAAAGAAAGAAGGCCTTTCTTCCATGTCGAAGTATGGAAACGGACAAGAATGGTTTGAGGTCAACTATGTTGATGGAAAGCAAGAGGGCCCAAAAACATGGTGGCACGAAGACGGGTCGAAACACAGTGAAGTCAGTTTCGTCAATGGGAAAGAAGAAGGGCTTTTCGTAAGTTGGTACGAGAACGGAGCCAAGAAGCAGGAGGCAAATTACGTCAATGGAAAGATTAAGGGTCCAGTGACCACTTGGTACGAAAACGGGAACAAATCCGCGGTGAAATACATGGATGGAGGCCTTGCAGACGGGCTCCAGACCCGCTGGTACGAAAATGGCGAAAAGCAGTCGGAGGGCACGATCGACAAAAACTATGGCTTTAGGGTTGGCCCTTGGAGAGAGTATTACGAGAACGGGCAAAAAAAATCGGTTGCGGACAACCTGTTTTCAAATAGCACCGGCAAGATGCGTTCGACTCGACCGGAACTCGGTTTAATGAAGGAATGGGGGCGCGTTTACTGGACCGAGTGGTATGAAAGCGGGCAAAAGAAAGCCGAAGGGTTTTATCTGCATTTTAAGCCGGAACGTATCAACACTCCGAAAAATTCAAATATGGCAAATCCTCGCCACGGGCACTGGACTGACTGGGGCACCGTGGGCAACGCGACGGAAAGCTGCTACGACAAGGGCAAAAAGCTTTATGACGGCCCTTGTGGGTCGCCCGAGAAATCCGTTGCTTCGTCTGCACACAAGAGATCCGTTGCTTCGTCTGCACACAAGAGATCCGATGCTTCATCTGTATACAATTTGTACGGCAATCTCAAGAATCCCGGTTTCCCGTCGCTCGATCCTGAGTCTGGCGTCCTGACCCTGACTCCGGTCGATGTCTACGGCGCATCGGGCGTTGCCTTCCTGAAAGAGTCAACGACCGTGCCATTTGTTCTCACGTTTGAGTTCAATATCTGGGACGATGATGGTGGTACGAGCTGGGGGAAACGCTACAATTCTGCCAACGGAATTAGTGTCATTTTCGCCAAGGACAATTCAGCCTACGCAACAACAGTCCCTCCGGCTGGATCGGCGATGGGGTTCATCGAAGACGAATCGGCGCTGGGACTTTTTTTCAAGACGTACGAAAAACGCCAGGTTCTTCTCAAAGGGAAAAAAGGGGTCCTGGCGAAGAAAAAAGAAAAGCGCGTGTACACGGGCGGCGCTTGGCAAAAAGCTCGTGTCGTTGTGAATCGCGATTCCATCATTGTGCAGTTTGATGACCGGACGGTTCTCCAATGGCAAGGCGAGTTGCCGTTCGCTGCACCGTATGTGGCGTTCGGCGCAGGAACCGGCGGATCAAACAGCCGACACCAGGTCCGCAATGTCGTGCTGAGTGCGGGTCAGGCACCCTGAACTTGGCGTATTGCGATTTCAATGAAGTCGATTCACCAGACGCGCCATGCAAAAAAGCCACCCCCGTTTGGGGGTGGCCTTTGTTTTTTGGTAGCGGGGGCGCGCTATGAGAATTATATGCAGATCGAGATTGAGCCTTTTCCATTGGTCGCCTGACGACCAGCAGCATCCGATCGGAATGTCCGCTTTTCCCGAAAGCTGACATTCGATCCAACGAAGATAGCCTGATTTGAGGGTCCGCTTTCGGCCAGATGGTCTGGCATTGATTAAGCGGACGCCTCCCTCGTCATTGTTCCCCTTAAGGTTTTATCGATAGTCCGGATTATCAAAATCGGACCTGCAACCTGCATCCCACGCTGCTCGCTGATTACCATGGGCGGGGACTCCACCGGCGTCTTTGATCATGCGTGCCAAGTGCAACAGATTCCAGGTCATAAAGGTCGTATTGCGATTAGTGAATTCATTGTCCGGACCGCCGGAACCGTCATCGAGGTACGAAGGTCCGGGGCCTGCCTCACCGAGCCAACCTGCATCAGCCTGTGGCGGGATGACGTAGCCAAGATGTTGCAGTGAGTACAGAATGTTCATCGAACAGTGTTTTGCACCATCCTCGTTGCCGGTGATCAGGCAGCCACCGACCCGACCGTAGTAGGCGTACTGCCCGTCGCTGTTGAGTTGCGAGGATGCCGCGTAAAGTCGTTCAATTACCTTGGTGCAAACTGATGATTTCTCACCCAGCCAGATGGGTGAGGTAATTACGAGAATCTCCGATGCCATGACCTTTTCGAGAATCCCTGGCCACGCATCGTTGTCCCAACCATGCTCGGACATGTCCGGCCAGACGCCGTAAGCAATGTCATGATCCACCGCACGCAGAACCTCGACGGATACGCCGTTCTTCTCCATGATGGCCTTGGAAATCTCGATAAGCCCCTGCGTGTGCGATCGTTCCGGCGACCGCTTCAATGTACAATTAATAAATAGCGCCTTCAGATCCGAAAAGTCCCATTTGCTGGACGCACACATTTCCAATTGCTTTTCGTTTAAGGTCGCCATTTCCATTCTCCTGTTGTTATTTGGTTGGCCCGGTAAACGGCTCGTCACTTACCGGCCGGTTCTCTTCACATTCACCCATACGTTGAGACATCAAGCCGTACCAACGGGCGGCGGGGCCCGCGGTCATGCCGTGCAACGCAACGCTCAGCGCCACGGTGATTATCACAATGGCGAAAATCTTACTTTCGTTGGCCAGCTCTGCTTCTTCGAGGATCAGCAGAACAAACAAAATGGAAGCCAGCCCGCGTGGCCCAAACCAACCCAGGAAAGCAGATGTTACCGGCTTGACTCCCGTACCAATGAGCGACAAGTAAATCGGCAGCATGCGTAATACGGTTAATGCTAGGATGCCGAACAAGAGGTGAGTAATCGTCACCGCGCCCATCGCTTGCGGGACCATGGCAGCGCCAAATGCCATAAAGGTAAGCAGAATGAGGATCTGGCCCTCCGATTCGGCAAACTCATAGAGGTATTGACACTTTTGCTTCAGAGTATTGCCAAATGTCAATCCTGCGACAAAAGCCGCAATGAAGCCATTGCCGTGGACGGCCTCTGCGAGTGCGAATGCGCCGAATGCCAAGCCTAGAGCAATCATGCCTTCGGCGCTTTCGGACATCCATCGCTTGCTATAGCACGATGCCACGAGTTTCGCGCCTACATAGCCGATCGCAATACCGGTAAGCGGCCCTAATATCACTTGTTTAGCGCCGAACAAAAGCCACATTCCAGTATCGGTATCTGCTTGCATGGCGCTCGCAAACGCCGCAAAAATCAAAATAAACGGCAAGGCGATGCCGTCGTTGAGACCGCTCTCAACATTGAGCGCCTGGCGTATTCGCACCGGCACAATGCGATTGGAAACGACCGCCTGGCCAAGCGCAGCATCGGTCGGCGCGAGAATTGCCGCCAGCAAAGCCGCCTCCCAGAGTTCGAAATCGTCGAAAAGCAGCAGCGCGGCGACGGCCCCAAGGATAATAGTTAATGGCATACCGACCAGCAGCATGCGTACGGGTAAATCGTGATCGCGACGTAGCTGGGCCAGGTCGATGTTGGCCGCATCGGAAAACAACACCAGAATCAAGGTGACCTCTGCCAGCAGATGCAGTGCTTCGTTGCTAATTTGCAGCGGTATCAACCCGAATGCCGCAGGACCGGCAATGAGTCCAAACAGGCTGAAAAGTATCGGCCCGGTCAGGATCGAGCCTTCGATTTTTCGGCTGACCAGTCCGTACGCGACTAGTGGCAGCGTGATTGCCAAAATGGCGGTGACATTCATTGTATCCGGCGCCTCTCCCACTATTTCGCGAATGCCCGTGTAATCATTGATGTGCAGGCGTGCAATTACCTACAGGTAAACATGAACGCTCTCTGCTAAAGGTAGCCTATTTCGTGACAGCGTGGAATCCAGCGACGGCATTGGGTTGGAGCCAAGTTTTCGCCGGAAGCGCGGTTTGGGCTGAGCTAGAAAGCGTACGGCAACGTTTTCATGCCAACTCCAGGAGGGTTTCCGCGGGGACCTCACCGGTCATGGCCAAGGCCGGGCACTGCGACTGCTGTTGAAATGTCTGCTTTTGGCTGTCCCTCCCAAAACCATTGTTAGACCATGCATACGATACGAGTCTTATTCATCGTTTCGTCTTAGTTTTTATCGTCAGTGAACTTATTGTACCAATGAGTCCCGTCGCAATACGGCTTGTTCTTTGAGCCGCCGCAACGACACATCGTAAAATGCTCCTGTGATGCACCATCTCCCTGGGTCATATCGAGAAGGTCAGGTCCACCGGACACCACATAGGGGCCGTTTGGTGCTACAAAGATGGTCGGCACCCCGTCCCTGTCGCGGTGTTCGACATCGTCGAGCGAGTAACTCAGGGCTCCTGATGGGCACTTTTGAATCGCCGCGATGATCTCATCAGCACTCGCGGCATCCGGCTGAATCCACGGCTCCTCTTTCAAACGAAAAACCGAAGCGAGGCTATCGGTACAAATGCCGGCATGAGCGCAAATGCCCCGGTTGTCGTGAATCGTGATTTTCTTACCCTGATAGTTGTCCCTCTTATCTTCAACCCGTCCTTCAAGTCTGGAGGATGAGAATCCGATTTTTGCATGTGTCCCATCGCAAAACGGCTTGTTAGCCGATCCGCCGCATCGACAGAGAGCCATCGTCTCTTTGGTTTCGATCGGCCCCTTTTTATTGACGAAATTCTTGAGACCATTCACCAAATAGGGACCATCTGGAGTTGGAGTAATACTTGTCTTCTTTTCTGAACTCATGTGAATTTCCCCTCCTTTTCTACTAGCGAACTGTATGGCCACGTCTGAATTAATTTCAATATTTCGCAGGGTCACGTTGACCACTGTAGTTTCATTTGAGGTAAACCACGCTCCCGTGACGGTATTGGAAAAACTATGTCGTCTTTTCTTCTTTCAGGAATCCGATCGTAGCGAATATTGCGCCAAGCATCCACAAAACCGGACCCAGGACGCCCGGCCACAAAGACAGATAACCGGGCACTAGAATAAATAAGATAAAGCCGATATCTGTCACGCTGACGGTGATCAGGTTGATCCAATACCCAATCCGACTGTTTCGCCAGTTGAACAGTGCTGCCACGACAATCGCGACAACAGCAAAAAAGAGCAGATTCCAGGCGCTTTGGAACAAACGTCCCTGGACCATCCCGGGATTTAAGGCATCACCGAGCTGGTAAACTTTGAGTGCCGCGTTGACGTGCAATACGCCCCAGATCACATACATTACGGCACCAATTCGATGCAACATCGTTCGCTCCTTTGTTCTGGTCGTGCGCTCAGTTTACGGTGAATGACCTGTCCAAAATGTCCGCTTTGGGTCATTAGCGGCCCCCCAGCACTCAACCATCCGAAGGGCCGCTTCTGGGTCTAAACCGGCCATTCGCAGAGCAGATTTTGGAAAACTTCAACTGAATGTCCGCTTTCACCCTAAGCGGTCATTCAAATTGCTCGAAATCTACTAATTTGAGAGGCTGTTTTCGGCCACAAACAGACGGATTGAGCTAGTCTTGATCATAATAGTCTACGGAAATGACAGGTCGAGAAAATGGCGATGTTAGACAACTTGCGTAAGACCTCGCGCGACAGAGTGGGTGGCGTGCTGCGAATCCTGGTTGGCCTCGTCTTTGTCATGGCGGGCATACTAAAAGTCCTGGTTCACTCTCGCGGACAGGCATTTGCCGGACAACTTGTCGAGGCAG
>BFAS01000022.1 GCA_008974985.1 bacterium MnTg02 | reverse complement strand
TGCCATGCGAAGGGAGGTGAGGATGTTTTTGTCGTCATCGACGAGAGCAATGGTGGGCATATTTTTCGCCTTGCAGCTGATAATCGATTTCGCGATTTAAGACTTCATCTGGCCAAAAATTATGACAGGATTGTGGAGTACCGCACTCATGATGAATGTTACCTGAATGAGATCTCAAGTCTGGCCGCAATGATCTCTTATGGCACTTTGCAGCTTGTCCAAGCCAATCACTGAATGTACACTTTACCCAAAGAACCGGCCTCGCGGTGCACAGTGGACCAGTTGAGAAGGCCTCCAGTATCCTGCTATGCCGCCGCATCGGGAAAATTGGCTTCGCGAGCGATTTCAATTCGATCTTAAGCAAACTCGCTTCCGTCTTAAGAACAATATGGACAGGATCCGGTGTACAGTTTTTCTCGCACTTTAATATCGACCAAGACCGCGGAGACGAGACAAGCGCATACAATCTGGTGCCAATTCGTGATCTTGTTAAGTGTACCCCAGTTCTGATTAGTTCCAGAAACGAGCAGGATGTTCGGGCCGTTGCAGCAATTGGGCATGCTATTCTGATCTAAGTGCTTCAATTGGATTTAAACGCGCTGCCCTTTGAGCCGGAAAAAATCCAAAGCTTATGCCGGTTAAAGCTGCGGCGGCCAACGCCAAAGCCAGGACTTCTGGCGAAATGAGAACTGGCCAATTCGCGCCGAGTGCTATTGCCATGGCTCCACCGATCCCGAGAACAGTTCCAATGATACCTCCGATCAAACAAAGCACGACGGCCTCGACCAGAAACTGAGTCCGAATGTCGCTCCTCCGCGCACCCACAGCCATCCGGAGACCGATTTCCCGCGTTCGTTCAGTGACCGAGACCAACATGATATTCATTATTCCAATCCCGCCCACGATCAGGGAAATTATCGCTGTCGCAGCCAATAGGAAACTAAAGGTTTGCTGAGTTTCGGTCTTGGCGAACTGATACGCGCTCACATCGCGAACATAGAAATTGTCGGATTTGCTGTTCTTAATCCCGCGCCGTTTGCGCAGGATGAACTCGATGTCTTCTTTCGCCTCTGAAAGGTCTTCCGTTTCGTCAATTTTAACGGATACGTAGCCGACTTGGTCCGGTACAAGCTTATGCCGTTTGACGAGACGTGAGCGAAGCGTCGACAGAGGGACGAGTATAACATCGTCTTGATCCCGCCCAGACGGCGTCGCACCCTTGTGCTCCAATACACCAATGATTTCGAATGGTGTATCTCCAATACGCATAGATATGCCAATTGAATTTTCATCATCAAAAAGCTCGCGAGCTACAGTTGTCCCGATTACGGCAACCTTGGCGCCAGCTTGATATTCTCTTTCCCCAAAAAAACGACCGATTTCGACCGCCCAATCTCTCACCTGCAAATATTCGCTATGTACACCATCGATATTGGTAAGCCAGTCAGTATTCCGATAGACGATTGTTCCATTTCGCCGAAAATGCCCGGAGATCGCCGTGACACTTGGAACTTTTTTCCTTATGTCAGAGACGTCGCCTTCTGAGAACGGCAATCGAGAATCAGCGCCTACTGAGCGGCCTCGTATACGGTTCGAGCCAGGTCTGAGCTGCAGTAGATTGCTGCCAAGGCTGGAAATCCGTTTTTCTACTTCACTTCTTGCACCCTCCGCCACCGCGACCATCAAGATGACTGAGGCCACGCCGATTATAATACCCAGCGTCGTAAGAATGCTCCTCAGAAAATTCATTCGGAGTGCTGAAATAGCTAGGAGAATTGTATCAAGCAATCTCATGATACTTTTAATAACCGGCTGTTCCGTTGATTTTTGTTTGTTACAATGCGTCCATCCCGGAACACTATCTTCCTCTGCGCATAGGCTGCAATCTCGGCATCGTGCGTAACGAGGATAATTGTAATTCCCGCTCCATTGAGTCGTTGAAAGAGGCGCATCAGGTCCTTCGAGGTCGCTGTGTCCAACGCACCCGTTGGCTCGTCAGCGAGGATCAGCTTTGGGCTATTTATCAGCGCGCGCGCGATTGCGACCCTTTGTTGCTGACCGCCCGACAGTTGTGATGGCAAATGATCAGCGCGATCCTCCAAGCCCACAAGCGCAAGTTGCTTTCGCGCTTTTTCTTTCAAATTTCCGCTCCTGCGTCGCGCGTAAGTCAAAGGCAATGTGACTTGCGCGAGTGCGCGCATGCGCGGCAGTAAGTTGAATTGCTGAAAGACAAAACCGATCGTCCGGTTGCGCAGGTCCGCGAGTTCGTCTGCTGCAATATCAGCAACATTTTCACCGTCAAGAAAATAGTCTCCCGATGTTGGAAGATCCAGTGTCCCCAACAGGTTCATCAGTGTCGATTTGCCCGACCCTGATGGACCCATGATGGCAACAAACTCACCTTCATTGATATCGAACGAAACATCCTTGAGAGCCGTTACGACCTGTTCGCCGGTTCGATAAAGTCTGCCCAGTTTTCTTGTACGAATCAGCGGAAACTCTTTGGATCTATTCCTCACACTCATGTCCGAATGCCGCGTCATCTCAATTCTTTTTCACCTTGCGCTGCCGAACAATTACCGGATCGCCTTCATGAAGACTCTGATCTGTTAGCTCGGCGTAGTCCCTGTTGGCTAACCCGACTTGTACCACCCCTCGCCGCGGCAACCCGTTAGAGGAAAGCACCCAAACAATTGCTGTTTTAGGTTCCATATCTCCAATTTTGATCGCGTTTGCCTTTTGCCTTTGGTTATCCGTAAGCAAGGATTTCAAGATCTTGTCGAAAAGCCTGGCCGCCCTAGAGGCTGGCATTTTCCGGCTATTTGTTTTGGTAATTACCGATACCACATCACGGAGTTTGCCGACTTGATCGTCCGTCAGCTCCAGCGCCTTGCGCGCCACCCCAATTCGTTTCTGCAGAAATGTTTTGATGTCCGTAGATAAATCCGATTGCTCAAGCACTATCCGGGACGGCTTAAACCGCAACGCGTCGACGGGTAAGCGGACAACGTCGGATCTCATTGCAGTTTCGATAGACACACTTGCCGTCATCCCTGGAAACAATTTGCGATCCTCATTATCGGCTTCGATTATTACGGTATAGGTCACCACATTCTTATCTTTTTCAGGTGCCAAGCGCACTTGAATGACCCGTGCCCTGAACTTTTCACTCGGATAGGCGTCGACGGAAAACGAAACCGGATTGCCGGCTCGGACCGCACCAATATCTACTTCATTCACCTGAGCCTTGACATGAATACGGCGGAGATCGACAGCGATTCGGAAGAGCTCTGGGGCAGTAAAACTCGCTGCCACTGTTTGCCCCACATCCACCGAACGGTCGAGGACGATGCCGTCGGTTGGCGCACGAATTTCGGTTTTTTCCAGATCGATAAGTGCTTGATCTAAGAGAGCTTTCTTCTGTGAAATAAGCGACTTGGCGTTCTCGACATTGGCACGAAGAATTTCAATCTCTGCAGGCATGACTTCGGCATCGCGCTGCGCTAGGTCCAATTTTATACCTGATGCCAAGCCTTTTCGTTGCAGTGACGCCTGGCGCTCGAGAGCTCGTTTTGCATATTTTTGAATGATGAGAGCTTTTCGCATCGCGGCTTCGTTATTCAGGAGCTTTGCTTTGGCTGCATTGAGATCGGCGGTCGCCTGTTGAGCCTTGGCCTCAAACGTATTCGGATCAAGCTTAGCGAGAAGCTGGCCGGCTTTGACAATGTCGTTAAAGTCCGCGTGAAGCGACTTCACACGGCCTGAAAGCTGCGATCCCACTTGCACGGTTTTCAATGGACGAATTGTGCCGGAAGTGACCACGACCTTACGAATTGCGCCGCGGGTTATCTTCTCGGTTTCATAGCGATAGCCGGTCGCAACTTTATTCGCCGGCCTAATGGAAGAAAAAGCAACAGTGGCTATCACGCCGATCGCGAGCAATCCTGCAGCCGCTTTTAAGATGATTTTTTTGATCATCCGTCAAAACTCCAATTGCGTTGTCTTGCAGATCAAAATCATCGGACCGAGCAAACTCTCGTGTGGATTGAATGTTATCGTTTGGGCACCGATCGCACAAGGTTTCGAGGAGTCGCAAGCAACGAGACTGTACTGATCGCCCTCGAGTTCTTTGCTTGTCCCCCGGCCTTCTAAATGCCGTCCTCTCGGAGCCCCCGTCGCTTGCGCGTTCAAATCTGTTGAGCGATGCAGGGAGAGAAAGGATGGTGGGTTGTCATTCAGCCCAAGAGTCTGACAGGCATTGGCCCATACAGAATGGCTGGCGAGTTTCGGTCGCACCGGGTCAGCCGCGTCGAAATATGCTTTGTCAATCATGGTCAATGAGCCGCGGTAGTAGATGATGCCACTTGGATGAAAATGCGTAAATGCAGGCCATCCGGAGCAGCGTGGACTTCGTATGCGCTTGCACGCGCGCCTGTGCCGGAAGGCGGCGAACATCGCGATAGCCATCGAGAAACGCATCAGTTTGCGAGCTAACATCGGATGAGGTCTGCAGCTCACGGAATTTCAGATGTGCGAGGAAATTGCCAATGTCCTGCGCGGGATCTCCCATACATGATGTGTCGAGGTCAATCAGCGCTGCGCGTTTGCCATCTACAAGGATCTGTTTCTCGTGGAAATCCCGGTGAATGAGCGTCGCTTCAAACGAGCGGCAATTCTCGATCAACCGTTGCGAATTCCCTAAAGCCTTGTAGAGGAGAGGAGCGCACTCCGGCATCACCTCCGCCGCTAATCCGACGCGCTCGCAGAGGAGTGCCACTTCATCATCTGGGCCGAACCATTCATTCGTTTCAATTTGCGAGTCATGAAGAGTGCCGAGTGCGCGTCCTGCGAGCGCCATTCCAGAAGCCACATCCCTGTCGCACAGTTCGGAAAGAGGTGTACCGGAAAGGTTTTCCATCACGGTGGCCGGTAGCATCGGAAATTCGTGAATGATTTCCGGTAGGCGGATATTGTTTTGCCCGCCGAAATTGCTGTCAGAGAGCGTGCGCATGAGGGCCGCAACATTTGCGCTACGTTGGCTATGACGCTTGTACAGTTTGACGATGACCGCGTTTGGCGCTTCCCCCTCCTGCGTGTCTGAGAGGAGGCGAACAACACTGCGCTTGCCTAGCCGATGCGCAAGCAATTCAGACCGCGCGAAATGGTCTGGGAACGGTTTGGTTCCTCCGGAGAGATTTGTTACGATCCAGTTCGGATCGCGGAGAAGGCGCAATCCGTCAATTTTTTCGTCAAACCCGGGAAATCTCAAAATTAGTCCGAGCGCGGGTATCAGCGCCACGTGGTTTGTTGCGTATTTTTTTGAAAGTTGACGGCGTTTTCGGCTTTGAAGGCTCACAATCGTCTCATCAAAGACATCTCTCGGATTGTGGCGCGGAACTTGTCCGAAGACACGCTGCATCGATGATCCGGCGGGTCCTTCGAAACCCATCAAATATTCGATCACAAAGCCCTGATTTCGTCGAGGGTGGACACGCTCGACTTCGCATGAGCAAAGTTTTGTTTTGGAGTTGGCGAGGTAGCTCCATTCGTGACGCAGAACAGTCAGCAAGGAGCCTGTATCGAGCGCATTTCGAAGCCGGTTAATGAGAGCGTAGTCGCTCTCTAGCTCGGCGTTGGAAATATTCGTCAAAGCCACCATTAGCCACCAACAATCAGAGAGCATGCGTTGCGGACGCAGTCATCGCAAGCGCTGTTCTCTCTCTATGTTCAACAAAATCG
>BFAS01000021.1 GCA_008974985.1 bacterium MnTg02 | reverse complement strand
CCAGCGCACTCAATAGACGCGATGTGCCACAAGCGGTCGTCGCGGCCAGGCTTGCGGTCCCATTCACAAGCGGTCGTCGCGGCCAGGCTTGCGGTCCCATTCAGGTAACATTCATCATAGGTACAGCAATCCACAATCCTGTCATAATTTTTTGGCCAGATGAAGTCGTAAATTGCAAAATCGATAATCAGCTGCAAGGCGAAAAATATGCCAACCATAGCTCTCGTCGATGACGACAAAAACATCCTCACCTCCCTTCGCATGGCATTTGAAGCCGAGGGCTACAAGATTCAGACATACAACGACGGCACCACGGCGCTGAACGGGCTATCGAACGATCCGCCAGATATCGCCATTTTGGATATTAAGATGCCTCGTATGGATGGCATGGAGTTGTTGCGCCACCTTCGAAGAAAATCCGAAATGCCGGTCATTTATTTGACGTCGAAGGTCGAAGAAGTGGATGAACTCTTGGGTCTAAAAATGGGCGCTGACGACTATATTGCGAAACCATTTTCGCAGCGTTTGTTGATGGAGCGTGTCAGGGTGGTGCTGCGCCGCGCCCAGCAGAAAGAAACTTCCGGATACGCAGATACGAATGCGAAAGTTCTTGAGCGTGGTAAGCTAAAGATAGATCCGGAGCGTCATTCTTGTCATTGGGATGGTCAGCATGTCACGCTTACGGTGACCGAGTTTCAAATTCTTCATTCCCTGGCGCAACGCCCCGGCGTGGTCAAAAGCCGCGATGCCCTAATGGATGCTGCGTATAACGATCAAGTTTATGTCGATGACCGGACCATTGACAGCCATATCAAGCGATTGAGAAAAAAGTTTATAGCGGTCGACCGCGATTTTGATGAGATCGAAACACTTTATGGCATCGGCTACCGGTTCAAAGAAAACTAAGCACGGCGATGACAATGGCAGCGAACGTGCCGCCGCCATACCGTCAACGGCACAAAGTCGCTTGATCCCATAAGCCTCCTTCTTGCCAAGCCAATACTCTCATATCGCCTGGCTCAATAAAGGCCGGTCAGGTCACGACCGTCACCGCTTCGCCCAATAGATCTTTCCTATACATGCCTGATCGCACGATGTGCAAAGTCGTCCTTCACGCCCTCCCTTTCCGCGCCTTCGTATGAACCGATTTCAAAAGTAAAATGTCACGGCAGATTGTTAGGGCAACAGGCATTATGTCCGAGTAATGCGTAACTTCATGAGAACCACGCTTTTGGCCTGTGTTCTGTCCCTCTGCCCTGTCGCTTCGGGGTCCGCTGGACCGGTTGAAGATGGCACGCTAGCGTTCGTGCGCGGCGACTACGCGACGGCCCTGCGGCTTTTGCGTCCTCTGGCCGAACAAGGGGACGCCAAGGCGCAGTTTAATCTCGGCGTGATGTATGTCAGAGGCGCAGGCGTACCCAGGGACCATGTGGTGGCGCACAAGTGGCTTAATCTTGCAGCTAACCGCTATCCCGCGTCAGAGGAGAATTGGCGCATTAAGACCACCAAACTCCGGAAGGTAATTGCTACGCTGATGACGCCCGCCCAGATAGCCGAGGCGCAACGTCTGGCGCGGGAATGGAAACCGAAAAAAAAATGAGCAGACGCTTTGCTGGGCCTGAAATCCGGGGCAGGTGATGCATCTAACGCTTGCGATCATTTTTCCGAAAATGGATTGTTGGACGATATTCTCCGGTCAAACGATCTCATTCCGCGTCAGTCGGCCATTATGGAATTAGCTTCCATATAAGGTAGCAAATCCCAACAACGGAGAACGGAATGCCCCCGTAAATCATCCAGCCGTTAAGAAAATCTTTGGCGACTAAAAAGAAAATTACCCCAACGAAAACAACCAACGCAATCAGGATTATTTTAACCGCATATTCCATGGTTTGGTGTTAGCTATTGCTTCCTTCTGATCTCCATCATGGGACTGCATCGCGAGCCGTTGATTGCCAGTATGTCGGCAATGCACTCCTTTTTTACGGCCAGCGCGAGGCCGTATTCGTGAGCGTCCGACGAGCGCGTTGGCTCAGTTCCGCTGAACATATCGCCAAGGTAGCAATTCGTCGATCTTGTTGATCTTGTGGTCGGCGATGCAGCCGAGGACATCGGCGAGTCATGCTTGACGCACGGCGTTACGTGCTGGAAGCCGTTGACCTCGACCTTACAAGCATTGGCGGACAAGGCCTTCCACATCTCGTTGCGGCTATGTTCGGCATGGATGCGCAAATCTTGTGGATGCCCATGGCTTTGATTATCGCCGGGTTGCTGCTGGCCTGGTGCTTCTCAGGTTGCGGGCTCAAAGGCAATCCGCGCGACGTCACCTCTGGCATCGTCATTGGATTGGTTGTGGCCGGAGGCTTTGCTGCGACCGGCATCATCGGCAATGACCCGTTCGAACCGACGAACGTGCGTTCGCTTTCATATGTGATCCCGCCGGGCCGCGCAGTCATCTATCTGCTCACCTTTATTGGAGCCACAATCGATTTCAGCATAGCCCTCGTCTTTGGCACGCTTGCAGGTTCGCTCGCGGCTGCCATGTGGAACAAGGAATTGCGTATCGAAGCTTATGACGATGCGCGCGAAATGCGCCGCCATCTGCTCGGTGCCTTTCTGATGGGGTTTGGAGGCGTATCCGCTTATGGCTGCACCATCCGGCCAAGGCGTATCCGGCATGGCGACCCTTTCTGCCGCTGCGCCGCTAGCGCTCGGTTCCATCCTCATTGGCGCGACGGGCGGCCTGTACTATCTCCTGACCGGCAGTCCGTCAGAAGCTTTCGACCTTACCTTCCGCCGTATTCGACAACGGACTTAGTCGGCGTGATCCGTTTGGCTGCTTAGACCGTAGAATCGTTAAATGGCCGCTCTCCAATCGGGCATCATTGTCAAGCTCCATGTGTTTCCGGCGTTTGTTGTCAGCACTGCGTGGGACACGCTTCTCTACGTGGTTGGCCTTACGGAATGTGCGGGGCTGCCTCAAGCATTGGTTGGACGGAGGTTGAGAGCCTCTGAACCGCTACACTTGGTGATCGAGGCGATTTCCGTTCAGGGTCAACTACGGTCCTTTCAGCCTGCTGACCGACGAGTCCGTTGACCGTCCCTGAACAGACGAAAACCTGGAGAAAGCGGACGTCGACATCATTATGTCGGCTAAGGGCCGGATAACGGAACACGCCGGCCGTAAGGCCATTGGTCCGTTCGGTGCCATGAGCGGTCGTGGCGACCATGCTTGTTCCGCATCCGCTTGCTGATTTTACTGCAACTTAGGCCGGACCAAAATTTCCCCCCTTTGTCGGTCAAACATCCCGACCCCTGTCGATCAATTAATACGACAATGCGTACAGTGGGTTAGACAATCATTATCAGAAGACAGGTGAAATTCCGCGGCGACCAACCTATCGACCTTTGTCGGCCAATGAACACGACCGGACGGACCTATCTCCCAGACTTTCTGCCGGTACTTTGATCAATCTTTGTCGGTCAAACATCCCAACCCCTTGTCGGTCAATTAACACGACCAAAAGACCTAGCGCGCAACTTTTCGGTTGGTACGCTGATTAGGTGAATCGAATTCAAATTAGCCCGAACAAAAAGCTTGGAGTTTGAGTCCAACTTTTGAGGAGGAAATTATGTCGAACCAGCGCGTAGCGGTATATCGATACCCGTTTGCCGTCTTGTTAGGATTTGCCTTGGTGTTCTTCGCGACGCCTTTTGCGAACGCGGGCGGCGTGAAAGTCAAGGTGCACGCCAAAGGCGTTCTCAATGTTGACATCGACCCGGGGGAAGATCGTGGCAGCATTACACTGCCGCTCCAAGAAGCAACTCATTGTAAAACCGGTCAGAAAATGTACTTCGTCATTTCGGACGCAAGTGACGACGACTTTGTTGACGAGTTTGGCGGCATCAGAGCTGACAGCTTGGAAGAGGCTCCCGACGAAGCCGTCGAATGGATTACCTTTTATGACGATGGAACCTGGGTCTTCTGCAATGACGCCGGCACGGTCCAAGACGATGGCTCCGTTGTTGAAGGCAATCCCGACTACTCACCCTTGAAACGGTTTGAATGGAACGGGGAGATCGTCACGGCAAACCTGCCGTTGGTTTGGTGGGGCCCCGGTCCGGGACAAGCCATGCGGATTGATGAAGGTGGGTGTGATCCAAATATTCGGAGTAACCCACCATCTCCATTCTTTGTCGGTGATGGTCCATTAAATGCCAAAGCGGACCCCCCGGTTTGTACAGGCGAGGCTGCGGATCAACGGTATAAAGGTGGTCAGCTCCTGGGCTTGGATCTTGAAAAAAAGACGGTGACAATGAAGCTTCATTTCGCCTGGCGAAAGTTCCCAGACAAGCTATCGCACTACACGGTCTTCGATGCCTCGAAAAAGCCGCCTGCCGGGTTCATGGGCGTGCCACATACGCCAAAGGTTGGTGAAAATCTGGGCCGTCTCGGTGATAATGATGCTGTTGGCCGGATTGCACAATTCTCCAACGGCGTGCGTCGATTGGAAGGGGGACCAAATCGGTTCCAGCCCGGCATGACCAACTATACAGGCGGTCAGTCACAGAAATACTCTCCGATGTGGCATATTACCTGGGTCTTCTTCGATTGTGATGGGGATGGGCAGTTCTTTAGGTCCGATCGAAACGTCGGAGAGGGTGCAACACCGAAAGCTGGTTCTGGAATTCCGGGGTTTGATCCTGCCGATCCAGCAACGTTCGATCCCTTCCAAATGGATGACAAGGGAGTGGAATGCTTCGATTTTGCAAAGCAAGTTACAGGCTCTGATTTTGGATTCGTCGAAGATGGGTTGGGGCAGTTAGAGGACCTTATCGAGGATGGACACGCCATTGAAACTGAGGGGCCACCAGGACTGCGGCTCGACAGTACACTGCAACCGCCACTCATCGTCAACTGCCCGGCACCGGTGACGGTTCGGGGGCTGGACGCCGCGACCATCGCTGAGAAGCAAAACCTTCGGCAGTAAACAAGCGAGAGCCTTAGGAGTCGTATGGAGGGGATCGTGGTCCATCCAAACGCCCCTCCTCAACCGATTGATTGGATTAGCAACCATGCTTGATATTCGTTGGACCGTGTGTGTGCTGGGGTGTCTTTTCGCGACGCCCGCGCTTCACGCTGAAACCATCAAGATTGATGGCGATAATCCGCGAAATCGCATTACGGTCACCATTGAAAATGCCAAAGTGGATCAAGTCCTCAAGGATTTCGGCAAAACGTTCGGCTTTGAGATTAAGGGCCTCAAGAATGCCCGGCAGGGCGACGCGTTCTCTGTAACCATGACCGGCAGTCTCGAAGACATTCTCGGACGGCTGCTACGCAACTGGAACCACATGATCGTACGGTTGCCAGACAATAAAAGCGGCATCAAAAAGGTGATGATCCTGAATTCCACCTACGGTTCATTGCCTCGGGTGAAACGAAATTCGGCCTACGGTTCATCGCCTCCGGAGATTCGAAAATCGCGGCGGCACCAGAAACCTTCGTTTTTCCCGCAACCCAAGCTCTCCGCCCGACGGGGAGGCTAACTTGCCTTTATCCTTGGCATATCTGTCGTTTTGACTGTCCCCAAATAGAAGCCGGATAAGCTGTCTCAAGATTGAAT
>BFAS01000020.1 GCA_008974985.1 bacterium MnTg02 | reverse complement strand
GCGGTACGCCAAGACCCAGTTGCGTATTAAACCTTTGTTAACCTTTATCTGTAAATCTTTAATGGTTTGTTAATCTTTACTGGTTGGTGCAGCGTAACGGAGTAGCGGGATATGCTCCAGGTTCAGGAGTTTCAGAGGGTAACTGATACGCGTTGGGTCAAGTGTTCAGTCGCACCTTCGTCTTTGACTAACCTCACCAAAATATTGCCATCGTGCCAATCGCCAAAGTTGCGATGCGCGTGGTTCATGTCTTCCCTGATCTCGATGCTGCGAAACCACCTGTTGAAATCAAAGAGGGCAGCATGACTCATATTTGCCTTACGCCTTCAGAAAGAATTATCGCCTGGAGATTGACTGAAGATCGATGGGTTTCCCGGCTGGAATTTTTGAATGCCTTATACGGCAACCGTTTTGATGGCGGACCTCTATGCGCGAGTAATAGTATGAACGTTTTTATAACCCGCCTTCGCAAGAAATTATATGAATTTCAGATAGTAATTCACGGCTGGCCTTCTAACGGGTGGATGGTAAAAAGTCACCAAATATCTGATCTGCTGGATGTTTTAGCTAATGAAATCGACAGAAATTCTTGGTGTGCAAACGACAAGATACTTTGAGAATCTGCACATTAGATTGTGAACAAGTAAAGCGGTTCGCCTGTAACGGCATCGATACAGGTCAAAAGAGGAGGCTATTATGAAGGCGTGCGTTATTGCAGCATCTTGTTGCTTTTTTGTATTCGGGTGCGCCACCAACGGACTTGCACCATCAGCGAATGATAAAGCGCCCAATCTCCTGGGCGCTGCCGTCGGCGGCACAATCGTTGGTCCACAGTTACCAAACCGGTTGAATCCAGCAAGTAGGCCAGCAATGGCGGCAAGGATTTACAACCGCCTGCAAGACCCTGCTGAAGCTGAAAAAGCCGCTCCGAAGGAACGGGTCGTTACCCGCCAGAAGAGCGTGCTCGACGCGGCAAGCTTGGGGGCGAAATCAAAAAGCGATAAGCCGGCTGACGAAGGCAGCGGAATAACCGCACCTAACATTAAATGCGTCGACGACCAGCAACTTGTAGAAGGTTATGAACCTATTCAGACGCCCTATTGCGAGGACCTTAATCTGATCAAAGTGGCGCGGAGCTACGGCATAAAATTTTCATTCGCCGAGGTGGTCCACAATCCAAATATTAAATACATCATTTGCTATGCGATCGGCCACGATACGCGCGTCCATTCCGCCTGCGGAAATTTATCGACCGCGGATAGAACTCTGAACCGGGCAGACGGCGGCCTAAGCGCCGCCGCCAGCGGCACAATCGTTGGTTCAATTACCAAAGACTTAAAATCCGGCGCGGCTGACGATTCAAAAACAGTCTCTGAGTTGAAAGAGACCAAGGTCGCCGTTGGCGTGTTTCCGGAAAAGCCAAAAGCTGCGCTTGCGCGTCTGCCTTTCGAGCCAGAGATGGTGCGCATTCCGGGCGGCTTATTTGAGATGGGCTGTGTCAGCGGCAAGGGTTGCGAGAAAGATGAAAAGCCGGTCCACCATGTAACGATCAAGGCCTTTGAGATCGGCAAATATGAGGTGACTTTTGATGAGTGGGACGCCTGTGTGGCCGGAGGTGGTTGCAAGAACTATAAGCCCAACGATCAAGGCTGGGGCCGTGGGAAGCGTCCGGTCATCGATGTGTCATGGGAGGACGCGCAAGCCTATGTGACATGGCTGAGCGGGGAGACAGGCAAAACATACCGTCTACCGAGCGAGGCGGAGTGGGAATATGCGGCGCGTGCCAAGACATCCAGCGTATACTGGTGGGGGGATAGGGCGAGCCATGAGCATGCCAATTACGGCAAAGAGGAATGCTGTGAAGGATTGGCCAAGGGTGTCGACAAATGGGATTACACCTCGCCGGTAGGATCGTTTCCGAAGAATCCATTCGGCCTGCACGATGTTCAAGGCAATGTCTGGGAATGGGTTGAGGATTGCTGGCATAAAAACTATAGACGCGCACCGAAAGACGGTTCAGCTTGGCTGTCGGCTAATATCAGCGATTGCGCGCAGCGCGTTTTGCGGGGCGGATCCTGGTACTACGATCCTCAGAACCTCCGTTCCGCTGATCGCGTCAGGAGCAACTCAGACCTCAGGAGCTACGTCCTCGGCTTTCGTATCTCCAGAACGCTCTGATGTCCATTGTCAAGGGCACAATGCGTGATGTATCGCTCCCGTCTTTTTTTACGAGATGGGTTTCTTGATGCACGACGATCCCCCCTTATCCCCTCAAGAGGTCGACAGCGATATCAAGGAAAAGTACAGAGCCAAATACGGAACTGAAAACCTGAAGCAGAGCCAATTCTTCAGGTTGAAATCCGGCACTTACGCCTTTTCCGGTATCGCCGGAATAGTTCGTCAATTCGCGGCGCAAATTGCTCACATAGATTTATCGAAGGGGGGACCCCCGTACACGGTGCGGCGGATCTTCATATATGAAGGTGTTCGTGCACCTAGGAAAAAATCTCTAAAAAAATCAAAAAAATTTCGAAAAAAATTTTAGCAGCTATTCGCCCCCACACCTTCCGGCGCAGTTCAGGCCCGCCAGGCGGCGGCGGGATAGTCAAACGGCCTTTGGCCAGAAGGCCGGAAAGGCATATGCACGCAAGAAGGTTGACGGTCGGATGGCTTACATGGGGCTGGCGCTCAAGGAACGCGTGAAGCTTATCGTTTCGCCGGCGCCTGATCTGTCGTCCGGCTGAACATTCGCGGGAGAATCCGACCAGGGTGTAGGCCGGTTTCGGATATTCCGGCTAGCTCGTGGCATTATCACTTATGAATTTTTGAGCTTGGCCACTCTTTGACGGCGGCGAAAAATCCCGCCCAATAATCACGTGGTTGGCGGGCGATTCTGCGCAAAATCTTTTCGCGGATGCGGCCCAACCCCTTATCGTCGCTGTAAGAATACAGGATAGTCCTCGCTTCCTCTGTGCCCTCACGAAAATGAAACGAAAACTGATGCTCTGGCATTTCACTAGCTCCCGTGGAAGCATGAGCCTCAGAATTGGCGTGTGGTAGGCGTTTGGGTCCTTTGACGTGCTTCTCCACCCTTGTCGACCCAAACGCACGTCTCAGAGCGAATTTGAGGCGTTCTGCTTTTTGCGGCATCCGAACTCTTGCCGCTCCAAGCATACCACCTAGCGTATATGTCCAGACAGCTATGGTAGCGGTGCGGTGGAAACATTGTGTGCAAAGTTAGCGGGGGTGTCGCCCGAGTCTCTTAACCCATACGTCTCTTACGCCGCTGCCTGACATCAGCACCGTGATCGCTGACAAGAGGATTTATTAGGGCATGGACCAAATAAAATCCCTCACTAATCCCCCAATCCTATACTCCCGTTTCGCAGTCCTCTCCAAACCCTGTCCTGTCCCTGCGGAGTGGGGTGCCTATGCTTGGTTTTTTAAGGAACCTCCTGGCGTCACTCCAACTGATGGATGCGTCACCAAAGACGATCTGACCCTTCTCTATGTCGGCATCTCACCTGATAAGGTAGGCAAACCCAACAGCAAAGGAAATCTGCGGGATAGACTTCAAACGCATTACTGTGGGAACGCAGAAGGTTCCACTCTACGAAGAACCCTTGGAATTCTGTTGGCGGACAAGAGTGACTTCCCATTACGTAGAGTCGGAAGCGGAATACGAATGACCTTCACCCATCTCGGTGAGCAGTTCCTTGATGACTGGATGGAGGAAAATGCATTTGCCTGTTGGGTGGAACACCCAGCACCGTGGAAGTTGGAAAAGCAATTGCTGGAGAGCTTATCCTGTCCTCTCAATATCCAGAAGAATAGCGACCATCTCTTTGCGGGAGAGTTGAAACGGATGAGGAAAGAAGCAATCAGACAGGCAAGGGAGGAACCCATCGCGCAAGAGCATAACCAACAGAGGAAGGCCTGATCCTTCGTTTATCGCTTGCCCGACCTGTCCCGGATTTCAGGCCCGGCGAAGCGTCTGCTCATTTTTTCTTCGGTTTCCATTCCCGCGCCAGACGTTGCGCCTCGACTATCTGGGCGGGCGTCATCCGCGTAGCACTTGCTTCCCGAAGTTTGATGGCCTTTTCGCGCCATGTCACCGCTGACGCGGGATAGCGGTTGGCTGCAAGAGTGAGCCACTTGTGCGCCACCGCATCGTCCTGCGGTACGCCCTCGCCTTTGGCGTACCTCACGCCGAGCTTAAGCTGCGCGCTGGCGTCCCCTTGTTCAGCGGCCTTGCGGAACCACTCCACCGCCATCACATCGTCCGGGGGCACACCCAGACCCCGATCGTACATATGCCCGATAAGGTACTGGGCGGTGGCGTTGCCTTTTTCGGCCAGAGGACGCCAAAGCCACAGGGCCGCCGTATAGTCGCCGCGCTCGAACGCGCTCACACCATCTTCATGCGGCCCAGCGGCCCCCGAAGCGACAGAGCAGAGGGACATAACACAGGCCAAAAGCGTGGTTCTCATGAAGTTACGCATTACTCGGACATAATGGCTGTTGCCGTAACCCCTAAAGGAGGGGCCGTTGTAACGATAAAGACAAAGTGCCGATGCGGCATTGATTAGATTCTTATTAGGTAAACGCGAAGCGCGTAGATTGCGAAACGGTTGTCCCGTACCGATCGGGGCTACTATATCGCGGCGAAATCCTTCATGAGTGGTGGGCGCAGTTCTTCCGGCAAAGCGGCGTGTCGAGCCTCCACACAACCGTTCACGACTGCCAAGTGTGGGCGCGCCTGGTCTTTGTGAGATCTTCGGATTATTCTTCAGTGTCACGGTGTTCAGGGTCTGAATTGGACAGGCGGGAATTGCGGATCAACACTAAGATCGCGCGAACCACCAAAAAATGTGATCGCTCCAATCATGAAAATGATCATTGCGATCCAGGACAATAACGGCCAATCCAGCATATCGGTTTCCCGCGAATGGAAAGGGCCTGAGACGCAGCGCCCCAGACCCTTCCATATTACGCGGGATTGATCCGAACAATCAAAAGCTTCCAAGCGCAACCAATGCCAGGATCAATCCGGCTGCGCCGCCAAGCGCTCCGAGTGTCACCAGTGTCGAAACCAGTCTCGAATGCTTTGGATATTTTTGTGAAACTATGACGCATAGCCCTATGCCCCCCCCGATGATCGCGATCCAGTAGAGCAAGCCAACGCCAATTAGCTCTCTCATTTGCCTGGTCTCTCATCCCACGCTTTGAGCCACACCCTTAAAATGCGCCCCAGCATATTAAAAGTTGGTATTTTTTTTCAAAATTATCAGCAATA
>BFAS01000019.1 GCA_008974985.1 bacterium MnTg02 | reverse complement strand
CCTGCGAGCGCTGTTGATACATGGTGCACGGGCCGTGGTCTCACAAGCCAAGCACAAAGACGACCGGCTCAGCCGGTGGGTTACTAACATCGCCACGCGGCGCCATCCGAACGTGGCTGCTGTTGCGCTGGCCAACAAGACCGCACGCATGGCCTGGGCCATGCTGCGCAATGAAACCGATTACGATCCTGACTTTGCGATTCGCTGAGACAGGAAACCAAAGGAGATCCTCAACCACGATTGCTTAAGCAAATTGCATAATGGCAAACAGGTCGGACCGGCGTCGGCTAAACCCGGAAATGTCCAGGTGCTCGAAGCACGTGAAAGCGATTGGGAGCTGACGCGCGGATAACCCATTATGGCCCGGCATCAACGCATGCCAACTCAAGAGGCCGGATATACGTATGCAGTCGTACCATGTACGCCATTAACAGCTTGCTTGCAAAAAGGAGGAGTCCATATACGGACATTCCGGAAGTGCTGATCTAGACTGCTTCTAATGTCCGCTACCGACCCAAAGCGGACACTCCTGTTCTACTCAATATCCCTTGGTTATGTTAAACAACTATACAAAATCCCCATATGGGCGTATAAGTGCAGCGACAGTAATTAACAAGAAAGCCAAACCCGTCCAAAGACGGGGACGGAAAGCCACGGGTCCTCGCCTCCTTCGAGAAGCCAAGGATGACTGCCCGAAGGACCCAAGATCGCCGAGCTACCGAGCAACGACCTTGTTGTGCCGTGACATTCCTAAACGAAAAATCCTAAGTAAATAGACAAGGGGAACATCATGAAAGCATTACTCACAAGTACACTCGCGGTTGTATTTTGCACTCTCTCAATGGGAGCTGCGGCGCAGCAGAACTGGCCCGATGCCATCGCGATTCCAATCGGATTCGAAGGGGAGGGCATCGAACTGGGCAAGGGGCACGAATTTTTTCTGGGCGCCAATTCCCTTTCCAGCCTTTTCGGCGAGGCGTTTTTCGGAATTCCTCACCCGCTGTCCGAGCTCGCCGGCGCCATCTACAAGGGGAACCTGCGCACTGGAGAAGGCGCTATTCTGTCCCCGCCGACAGGCAAATCGGTCAGCGGCTTATCCTACGACCCCCGCACCGATTATCTCTACGCCGCGACAGGCTTCGGCGGCTTCGTCAACGGAAGTTTTACTTTTACTGGTCAAGGCGTCACCGTCTATGACGCCAGCAGCGGCGACGTCATCATGGAGATTGGGTTCGGCGATGGCACTGGCATTGCCATCAACGATTGTCTGGTCACCCGCACGGCCGTGTATTGCACGGACTCGTTCAATCCCAACTTGTACAAGCTAGTCCTTGAGAAGGGCGGACGCCTTCCCTCGATCCCTGTGGTCGAAGTGATCCCCATGTCTGGCTTCGAGATGGTGCCCGGTTTCAACGCCAACGGTCTCGCCGGAGATTATGACGGCAAACAACTCGTGATCGTGAATATTTCCACCGGAGTGCTTTACCGGGTGGACACGGCAAGCGGTGAGGCATCTCCCATCGAGATCGAAGGCGCTGAGCAACTGTTTGTGGACGGCGACGGGCTCTACTTTCACGGCCAAACTCTTTACATTATGCAGAACTTCTCCGACAAGATCGCTGTGGTCCAACTCTCGAGAGACCTCAGCAGAGGCGAGTTCATCAAGAATATTCCGGGCGAGGGTGAATTCAATCCGTTGAACGTCGCCACGACCATCATCGGTTTCGGCAACAGCCTCTATGCCATCAATACGAACATCTTTGATCGCATCTTCGGCAATCCAGCCGAAGTCCAATCGGACGTTGTGAGACTGAGGAAGTAAATGCCTTCCCCTTTCGGTCGATGCGCCCGGGTATAAGACGAATAAAGGGCCTTTTCCATCACTGGTCTTGCCCGGGTAAATCGGACACCTGAGTTAGGTCCCAATGTCCGCTATTGGCCGAATGGTCTTCCCCCGGTTTAGTGGACAGTTGAGTCTAGTCCTAATGTCCCTTTTTCGAACTCGACCGGACTGATATTGCCGACATATCCGTGTCGGCGTTTTCGATTGTAGAAACGTTCAATGTAATCGAACACATCGGCTCTTGCTTGGTCTCTGGTACGGTATTTTCGTCGATTGACGCGCTCACGTTTGAGTGAAGCGAAGAAGCTTTCCACCACCGCGTTGTCATAGCAACTTCCCTTATCGCTCATGCTGCAGGTGATGCCGTGCTTCTTTAACAGAGCCTGGAAGTCGTCGCTCAAGTACTGCACGCCACGGTCCGAGTGATGGATCAGGTCGTTCTGCACTTGACGGTGGCCGAGTGCCATCGAGAGAGCATTCAGCACCAGGTGTCGGTTGATGCGCCGGCTCATCGACCAGCCGATGATGCGCCTCGAGTAGAGATCCATGACCACCGCCAGGTACAACCAACCCTGAGCGGTCCAGATATAGGTGATATCTGATGCCCAGCGTTCGTTCATGGTCTCTGCAGAGAAGTCCTGACCGAGCAGGTTCGCAGCGCGGGCAAGACCACTTTTTGTCGTGACCTGAAAGCGCCGCTTAGGACAGCCCTTAAGCCCTGCCTGCTGCATCAGCCGGGCCACCTTGGCCTCACCACAACTGAAGCCATCTTCTTTAAGTTCTGCGTGTATCCGCGGACTGCCGTAGGTGCCATCACTCTCGACATGAACACGTCGGATTACCTGTCTCAGCTGACGATCGTGACGTGCCCGCCGACTCTCTGGCCGTACTCGCCAAGCGTAGTATCCGCTGCGAGACACTTGAAGCGCCGTGCACATCATGTCAACCGGGTAACCAATGCGGCGTCGATGGATACACGCGTATCTCACTTCGACTCCTTGGCAAAGTAGGCCGCCGCTTCCTTTAAAAAATCCCGTTCCTGTTCAACCTTGGCGAGCTTGCGCTTGAGCAGCATCAGCTCCTGGTCTTTGGCATTTCCTTCACCAGGAAACGCCTTATCGCCATCTTGTCTTATTGCTTCTCGCCAGCGTCGCAGTTGCCGGGCATTAATACCCAGTTCCTCAGCCACCAGCACATCGGTTACGCCTTCTTCGTTTGCATGTCGTATAGCCTCACGCTTAAACTCGACGCTGTAGCGTTTTCTTCGGGTCATGGCACACCTCCCGGGGTTATTATTACCCCATATCAAGGTGTCCACGAAACCTGAGGAAGACCACGAAGCGGACATTGAGCCCACGCTTCGACCACACGCCCTGGCTGGTCTCAAGGCGCCCAAAGACGCCAGGCTGTACTATGCTTTAGGCAGGGGAATTCACTGATGTCGATTGTCCAGGAACTCAAACGTCGCGGGATCCTCCACCTCACTTTTTTTTACATTGTTGGATCCTGGCTCGCGCTCCAGGTAGCCGACGTTTTGTTTGCAGGCGGGGACATTCCACTTAGTGCAATCCGCTATGTTCTGATAGCCGAAATCCTCGTTTTTCCATTCGTTATCATCTTCGGATGGCTGTTCGATGTATCAGGCGGGGTAATTACAAGGGATCGCTCACGAATATTTTCCCCGGACATTTCGCGAGACCACCCCCTTGTCACAGTCGACTATGCCGTTCTGTCCGTGCTGACACTAGCGGTCTCAGCCATCCTAATCGGCACCGGAATAAACCTCCTTGCGGCAAGAACCGCTGCCCAGGAAACGGTGACAATCCCAACCAACTCCTTAGCCGTCTTCCCGTTCAAGAACCTGAGCGATGAATCTGCGTACAACTACATCGGTTATGGCGTCGCTGTGGACATCATCAACAAGCTGGCAAACCTGAAAGAACTCAGCGTCATCCCACAGTCAGTATCCTTTCCATTAGAGCCGTCCGCTTATTCGATCGATGTGTTGCGCGAGCGGCTGAGAGTGCGGTACTTGATCCAGGGAAACCTCTGGCCGGTCGGCGATAAGATCAGAATTACGGCGCAAATGATCGATACACAAAACCACGAGTATGTTCTATCAGAATCACGCGACCTGAAGATCGATCAGATACTGCATGTTTCGGATGAATTGGCAATCGAGATCATCAACCGGCTGCCAGTTTCCCTGTCCAGTGACTCGATTGAGTTCCTGAACCGTAAGGCTACGTCAAACGACCAGGCCTACGACTTTTATCTGCAGGGTCGAAATCAGCTGCGTAACCCCGACACGGTAGAAACGCTTGCGACGGCACAACAGTATTTTGAGGAGGCGCTCAGACTCGATGAACAATTTGCCAGTGCGTACGCGGGCCTGTGTGAAACCTATCTGAATCGGTACCTGCTAAACCGGGATACAGAAAATGTCGATGCCGCAGAGACCGTGTGCGGTCGGGCTCTCGAGCTGGATGATTCTTTGTCGGAAGTGTCGATTGCGTTATCCAAGCTTTATCTGCAAACGGGAAGAGCAGACGATGCCGAGAGAACTATTTCCAAAGTAATAGACAGTGGCAATATTAAATCCGAGACACTGACGATGTTGGCGTCGATTTACAGCGCCCAGGACCGGGTGGACGAAGCGGACGCAGCGTTCGAACGGGCGACAAGACTCGCGACAGGAAACTGGGATGCATATACGAGATACGGAATCTTTTTGAGACACCGGGGGCGCTTCAATGAGGCAATCGTTCAATTCGAGCATGTGACGCGCCTCACGCCTAACAATCCGACAGCCTTCAACAATCTGGGCGTCGCTTACGCTATGTCAGGTGACTTCGAAAACGCGGCCCGAACCTTCCGCAATTCGCTGGCGTTGTCTGCGAACGCCAAGGCTTATACAAACACGGCAAATATGTATTATTACCTCGGCGACTATGCACAGGCGTCCGACATTCTCAAACATGTGACCGAGATCGTACCGGACGTGTTTTGGGCCTGGGGCAATTACGCGAATGTGCTGCGCTATGTCGCTGGCGATGAGGAGGCCATGGAATCGGCCTACGAGCGTGCGATTCAACTCGCTGAATCAGCGACAGAAGTTAACCAAGCCGACTGGAATGCATGGAAAAGTCTGGCGAATTATTATGCCAATCTTGGCCAAAACGAAAAGGCGGTGCATGCAATCAGGCAGGCAAAAGGGCTGGCAACCAAAAATCCGACTATACTTTACTTTGAAGCTCTGGTTTTGGTGCGTCTCGGGAACCCACTCGAAGCGTTGAACTCGCTTGAACTGGCAGCCGAATACGGTTATCCGCGCAGAATCATAGAGGCCGATCCAGAGTTTGAGTCATTGAAAAAGAATTCCTGGTTTCGGGTGCTGACAGGTCAGCACCACGAGTGAAGCCCGCCTCGTTGAGCAGCGGG
>BFAS01000018.1 GCA_008974985.1 bacterium MnTg02 | reverse complement strand
CTTCGGGAATGCAGGCAATCCCGGTGGCGATGATCCGATGCGTGGGCAGGCCCGTCAGCTCGGCGCCGCCGAATGTGATACGGCCTCGGTTGGGCGGCGTCAGGCCGAGAATCGAGCGGATCAGCGTCGTCTTGCCCGAGCCGTTGGAGCCCAATAGGCATGTGATCTTGGCGGTTTCGGCGGCAAGGGAGACGTCTTCCAGGACGTCGGCCTTGCCGTAGGCCGTATAGACGCCTTCCACCACCAGTCCGTTTTCGCGTTCAGTACTCATTCGACCCCCAGATAGGCTTCCTGCACCTGGCTGTCCTGCGCCACCTCCTGATAGGTGCCCTCGCAGATTTTCTGTCCGAAGTTGAGCACCACGCAAGCATCGGTGATGCGCTCGATGACGCCCATTTCGTGTTCGATGATAACGATGGTCAGATCCTCGACCCTTTCCTTGACCTTGAAGATGTCGTCCATCAGCTCGGTGGTCTCTTCATGGGTCATGCCGGCGGACGGCTCGTCGAGGAGAAGAAGCTTCGGGCGGCTGATGAGTGCCCGGCAAATCTCGATGCGCCGGCGGTCGATCATCGGAAAGCCGCTGACGGCCTCAAACATGCGCTCGGCCAGCGGCGGATCGAAGACCTGGACCAGCTCCCGCGCCTCCTCGAAGTTCTGTTCGAACTCTCGCCGGAAAGCGTCCCGCCTCACCAGGTTGAACCACAGGCCCTGGTTCAAGCGCTTGTGGTTGCCGATCATGATGTTGTCGAATATCGAGAGTGACAGCGACAGGCGCGAACGCTGGAAGGTCCTCGAAATTCCGGCCCGGTAGACGGCCTGGGTCGACAGGTTGGTGATGTCGGCGCCATCGAACTTCACCTGCCCCCCGCTGGCCGGATAGATGCCCGTGACGACGTTGAAGAACGTCGTCTTGCCGGAACCGTTGGGCCCGATGAGACCAAGGATCTGATTCGGAAACACCTCCAGGTCGAGCTGGTCCAGCGCCACCACGCCGCCGAACAGCTTGCTCAGCCCGTCGGAGGCCAAAAGCGGTTTGCGGTTCCCGGTCATTTCGGCTTCCATCCCGGTATATAGGTCCGAAGCGGCCTCGGCAGCAGCCCCTCGGGCCGGAACAGGAGGATCAGGATCACCATCGCGGCGAACAGCAGGAAGCGGTATTCCTGGATCGCCTGCAGCTTCTCCGGAACGATGATCAGCATCACCGTCGCCACCACTAGTCCCCATGGATTACCGATGCCGCCAAGCAGCACGATGGACACCAGAATCAGCGAATCGCCGAAGGTGAAGTTGGTCGGGGCGATAAAGCCCAACATCATCGCGAAAAGAGCGCCGGCGAGCCCGGTCAGGAAATTGCCCAGCGTGAAGGCTGTGATCTTCCAGCGCGTGATGTTGAGCCCGAACGAGGCCGCGGCGGTTTCGTCCAGGCGCATGGCGTCGAGATTGAGGCCGATCCACGAGCGCTCGACGCGCCTCACGAAGGCGAAGGCGAATCCCAAGACTATCAAACCGACGACGATGTAGTTGACGTAAAAGGACGCCTCGAAATTCTCGCCGATTTCGATGTTGTCGTTGAACTCCCAGCCCAGCACGTTCATGCCGTCGACCCGGAGCCCCTGGGGGCCGCCCAGAGTGTCGTTGACCTCGAGAAATATCTTGAACAGAAGTCCAAACGCGATGGTCACGACCGCAGAATAATGGCTGTGGGTGCGCAAGACCGGCAGCAGCAGAAAAGAGCCGATCAACGCCGCCATGACGCCGCCCGCGACCAGCACCACCAGGTGCGGCACGCCGGTGTTCTTGGTCAGCACCGCCGCCGTGTAGCAGCCGATGCCGAAGAACGCCGCGCCGGCGAAATTAAGGACACCGGAATAGCCGAACTGCAAGTTCAGCCCTAGGCACGCGATCACATAGATGATGACCGTGGCCACCATCAGCAGCACGAAGTGGTCCTCGTAGAAAAAACCGGTCACCGTCAGGACAGCGAGAATGACCAACAGGTTGAGGATGTCGTCCCGCTCGGCGAAAACGGCGCCGACGCGGGCCGCAGCGCCGAAGCGGGCGGCCACCAGCACCGCGATCACACCGGCGACCAGCAAGGCCGCGATGCCGACCTGCGATTCTACGACGAGCAGCAGGATCACGTAGACGGTCACGCCCGCGGCGGCCACGATGCCGGGCAAAAGCGGGACGAGCCATGCGCGCGCGCTCATCGGCCTACACCCGCTCGCTGATTTTTTCACTAATCAGCCCCGTCGGCCGCCAGGCCATGATGAGGATGATGACGCCGAAGGCGAAGACGTCCTTATAGGCGCTGGCGAACGGCATGGCGAGGACGCCGAGAGTCTGGAGCGCCGCGAAAAGAAAGCCCCCGATGATGGCACCGTAGATGTTGCCCAGCCCGCCGACGATGGCCGACGAGAAACCGATGACCCCCAAGAGCAGGCCCATGCCGAAATTGACCTCACTGTAATAGAGCCCGTGCAGGATGCCAGCGAAGGCGGCCAAGCCTGAGCCGATGGCGAAAGTGACGAGCACGATGAGCGTAAAGTTGATGCCCATGGTCTTGGCCGTGTCCTCGTCCTGGGCGACGGCGCGGATGGCGAGGCCGAGCTTGGTCCTGTTGATCAGCAGATGGATGCCGATGATCGCCAGGAGACCGGCTGCCAACAGCATCATGTTGTCGACCCTGAGGGTGAAGTTGCCGAAGCTATAAGCGTCGGTGGGCAGCAGCGACGGGAACCGCTGCGGGTTGGCCCCTCGCGGATAGAAGAGCCGAATGGTCTCGCGTAAAACCGTCCCCAGCATCAAGGTGATGAGCAGCGTGTTCAAGGGCGGCGCTTTCTTGAGCGGCAGCACCAGGAATTTGCCGATCAACGCCCCCATGAGCGCCATGGCCGAGGTGGCGACGGCGAAAGCCGCCGCCAGTTGCACCCACGGGTTTTCTACGCCCAGGAACGTCAGTCCGAGGTAGGTGGCGAGGCCCCCGAACGCGCCCACCATCAGCACGTCGCCATGGGAAAAGTTGATGATGTCCATCACCCCGAAGAAGAGCGTGAACCCGACGGCGACGAGGGCATACATCATGCCCAGCATCAAGCCGTTCATGACGTACTGGGCAAACAGCCCGATATCCATGGAATGAGCCCTTATGGTCCGGAATTCGTAAAGGAAAGTCCAGGGCGGACAGGCGACCGGACGATGGCCCGGCCGCCCTCGTTGCGATGGCGTCCCTACATGCCTTTCAGCTTACGCTTACCGGCTGCGTAGGCGCTGTCTTCCCAGACGGTCCACTTGCTGTCCTGGACCACGTATTTGGTGATCACGGCGATGGTGTTCTGGCCGTGGTCGTCGAAGTCGACCTTGCCGGTGATGCTGTCAGCCGCGTTAGACCCGGACACTTTGTTCAGCGCTTTGCGCACCTTCTTGCGGTCGGGGCCCACCGCCTCGATGGTGTCGAGGATCAGGCTCATGGCCGTGAACGCGAACGCGCCATAGGCCTCCGGCGGGTCCTTGTAGCCCTGCTTGGCGTACTGCTCGAGGAAGAATTTGCCGCCGGGGAGCTTCTCCGTCGGCGCGCCCTCGCGAAACGCGACCACGCCTTCGGCCAGCGGGCCGGCGCCCTCGATAAAGGTGTCGGAGACGATGCCGGACGTGCCCTGGAACTGCGCCTTGACGCCCAGCTTTTCCATCTGCGCACGGATACGGATCCCGATCGGGGTCAGGCCGCCGAAATAAAGAACGTCAGGGTTCATCGACTTGATCTTGGTCAGCTCGGCCGAGAAGTCCTGCTGGTCCGAGGTGACGCCGAAACGGCTGAGAATCTTACCCCCGTTGGCTTCTAGGTTCTTGGTGAAATACTTGTCGTGGCCTTTTCCGTAGTCGGTGGTGTCGTGGATGATCGCCCAGGTCTTGTAGCCGAGGCCGCGCATGAACTTGGCCGCGGTTTCGTTCTGGTTGATCATAGTGCCGTTGACCCGGTGCACCTCCTTGTAGGTGTTGCCGTAGGTGATGTCGGGAAGCACGGCGCCCCAGACGATGATCGGCAGGCCGAACTTGTGGTAGACGTCCACTGTCGAGATGGCGACCGCCGAGCAGTAGTGCGTCGCCGCCGCGATGACGTTTTTGTTGGCGCCAAACTTGGTTGCCGCCTGGACGCCGATGTTGGGCTTGCACTCGTCATCCTGGACGAGCAGCTCGTAGCTGTACTTTGCCTTGGGGTCGGCGTTGCGGAGCCGAACCGCTAGATCGGCCGAGTTGCGGCCGCCGAGGCCGTTGGACGACGTGCCGCCGCTGAGAGGGCCGATAAAGCCGACCTTGATTTTTTCCTTGGCGCTGGCGGGGAACGAACCCATGCCAAAGCCTATGACCATTGCCACCACGGTGAGGGCGGCGACGGCAAACTGCGTGAGCCTAGATTTAGTCAATTCCGTGATCCTCCCTATTGCTTAATGGCCGGTTTTTCCCGGCGCGTATCAATCTGACCGTTTGAATAGTGTTTTGCTTCAATATTATCAAACGGTGATATTACCGAACATGAAACCGTAGGTGGTTCTCCGGGATTTTTCAAGCGCATCAACAGATCCCGGAGCGGGCCTTATTTCGCATCCTCGCGGGTCATGCAGACGCCGTTGATGCAATAGCGCAGCCCCGTGGGCTCGGGCCCGTCCTCGAAGACGTGGCCCAGGTGCGTGTCGCAGCGCGCGCACACCACTTCGGTGAGGTCGTCCTCGTAGCGGACGTCGGGCCGGGTGTCGATGGCGTCTTCAGAAACGGGCGTCCAGAAGCTGGGCCAGCCGGTCCCGGAACCGAACTTCGCTTCGCCATTGAACAGCGGTGTTCCGCAACAAACACAGTGATACACGCCAGTGACTTTGGCATTGTGTTCAGCGTGTGAGAAACGCTTTTCGGTCTCCCGCTCCCGCGCCACCCGATACTGCTCAGGGGTCAACTGACGGCGCCATTCCTCCTCGGATTTTCGAATCTTCTCGACCATTTCATCCGTCCGGTTTTGTGGAAGGCATTCATACGGCCCCGGCATCGTTGCCGGCACAGCGATGTAAGCATAGCCGATGCCATGGTGGAGTTGCAGAGGTTCCGTTTCCAATGCCGCTTTTGGCTAAAGTTGTCGAAAAATGTTCCCGAATATGAGCCTGCATTGCCCGCGGGATAAAGTTTTTCCGGTTTTGTCCATACAGGCTCTCTTATTATCCTC
>BFAS01000017.1 GCA_008974985.1 bacterium MnTg02 | reverse complement strand
CGTCATTTGTTGTTCACTGATGCGCATGGGGGGATACAGCCATTCAACGCTTGCGCCGCCTTCGGGAGGCAGGGGTCCACCCAATCGAGACGCCGTGCCAGCCGAATGCCTCGGCGCACTGTGAGTACGGTTCGCACCGAGGAGCAAAGCGACGACAGACGCACGCAGTGCGGCCCTCAGGGCCGAGCGGCGGCAAAGCCGCGAGTCAATCTTCTCACCCCGACCAATTTTTCCCTCAAACATTCATAGAGTTAGCGTCAATTCACTAGAGCACTGCTTTTTGCCGCATTGCTCACTGCCGGGATTTTGCCGAACTTCGCTAACCGGCAGAATGTCGGCACCAAAAACTCTCAATCCTCGTAACCCATGTCTCCCGGAATGCTCAGCGAATGAGCATTGCCTTGGATCGGCACCTATAGTATCTAGCTGGTGCCGGTCGCCTGTCGGCAAGACTCTCAGCAAACTACACATGCTAGAATCGCAACAAATGTGCCAAGCAGCAAATCGAACCATTAACCCCCTTTCAGCATGCCGTCCCAGCTGAAATCAGTCGCTCTTATCGGCTCGTACCTGCCGAGACAGTGTGGTATCGCCACGTTTACGGCTGACCTTGCCGCTGCGATTCTCGAGAACGACCCGACCATTGATTGTTCTATCGTAGCCATGAATGATCGAGCCGAGGGCTACGAGTATCCGGATGAAGTGCAATTTCAAATCAGCCAGGACAAATTAAGCGAATATCGTCTCGCCGCCAATTTCCTGAACCTGCGCGACCCGGATGTAGTCTGTCTGCAACACGAATATGGGATTTTCGGTGGTCAACGCGGTAGCTTCATCATCGAACTCGTGCGAAACCTGAAAGTCCCCCTGGTTACGACTTTTCACACGATATTGAAAGATCCTCTGCCGGAGGAACTGAAAATCACAACCCAGCTATGTGAACTGTCCGACCGCGTGGTAGTGATGAGTGAGCGCGGCACCGAATTTCTTCGTGATACCTACCAGGTTCCAGCGAGCAAGATCGCCCTAATCCATCATGGAATTCCCGATGTGCCTTTTCTGGATCCGGATCCGCTTAAGAAAAAGGTAGCTGCAGACGATCAAATTGTAATTCTGACCTTCGGCTTGCTCTCGCCGGGCAAGGGTATCGAATACATGATTGATGCCCTGCCAGAGATCGTCGACTCACATCCGGAAGTGCTTTATTTGGTGGTCGGAGCCACCCATCCTCATTGCAAAGCCGAAAGTGGTGAAGACTATCGTCTGAGTTTGCACCATCGGGCGAAGGAACTGGGGGTCGGCGACAACATTGTGTTCCATGACCGGTTTTTGGAGCGTGATGAATTGCTCGAGATAATTCGGGCTGCCGATATTTACGTCACTCCGTACCTGAATGAGGCTCAGATCGTATCCGGCACGCTGGCATACGCGGTTGGAGCTGGCAAGGCTGTCGTATCGACTCCCTACTGGCACGCACAGGAGATGTTGGCGGATGGGCGAGGCAGGCTCGTGCCATTCAAAGATCACCAGGCTCTGGCGCACGAGATCACTCAACTTCTGGACTATCCAGAGGAGCGTCGCAAGTTACGTCGTGCCGCCTATGAATACACCCGGCCGATGGTGATGAAACAGATGGGCTACCACTATCTGGAACTGTTCTCACAAGCCAAGGCACGGCATCCGCGTGTAATCGGTGTCCCCGCACTCAATACATTGAGTGCGCAGGAACAACGGCTGCCGCAAATTAATCTGAATCACCTCCGCCTCATGACGGATGACACGGGAATCATTCAACACGCCAGGTTCACAGTACCCAACCGGGCACATGGATACTGTGTGGACGACAACGCTCGGGCGCTTATCGTCGCTACCAGGGCAAACGACCTGAATCGAAGCGATACTTCGTTGCTCGGTCTATCGTCGACCTACCTGAGTTTCCTGGACAATGCTTTCGATCAAGAGACCGGCAGGTTTCGAAATTTCATGTCCTACGAGCGTAAGTGGCTGGAGAGCATTGGATCCGAAGACTCTCATGGGCGCGCAGTGTGGGCACTGGGCGTAATGGCTGGTTGGGGGCAGAACCCAGGTCAAGTAGAGCTCGCGATTAGACTCTTCCACGATGCGCTGCCGGCATTGGAGGGCTTTGCGGACTCCCGTGCCATAGCATTCCCAATCCTCGGCATGCAGGCGTACCTCCGTCGCAATGACGACGATCGCGAGGTCCGTAGTCTGCTTGAATCGCTGGGTAACAGGCTGCGGGATCGTTTCCGGCAATTCGCCACCAAAGACTGGCAATGGCACGAAGCCGAGCTGACCTACGACAATGCGCGCCTACCCGAAGCGCTGTTGGCCTGTGGTCGTGTTACTGAGGATCATGACATGGTGTCACTTGGTATCGACGTCCTTGAGTGGCTGAAAGACATTCAACTCGATCCGGCCGATGGATGGTTCGCACCGGTTGGCAATCAGGGCTGGTTCCCCAAATCCGGAAGCAAAGCGCAATACGATCAACAGCCACTTGAAGCAGCCGCCATGATAGACGCCAGTATCGAAGCCTATGAATGCACGCAACGTGAAGAATGGATTCAATTGGCATCCACCTGCTTCAACTGGTATCTGGGGAAGAACGATCAACAAATCCAACTCTACGATTATGCCAGCGCCGGATGCCGTGACGGGCTCACCCGGGACGGTGTCAATGAGAATCAGGGAGCGGAATCGACGCTATCTTACCTGTGCTCCCTGCTCGCCATTTACAATCTGCGAGGATTAACAGCGAATCACAATCACGTTGTGGAAGCAGACGCCGACCATCACCTCGCAGGACAGAGTGATGCTGCTTAAGGGTCCCTCAACTTCCCGTAAGTCTTGATAACAACTCCGGGATAGAAACGGTGGCAACTCTGCACCTTTGGTCAGCAATGCCATAGGGAATAATCAATGTATCCTCGTGCATCATGCTGCCGCAGGTATAGACCACGTTGGGTACGTAGCCGTCTCGCTCATGTTCATCCGGAGTCAATATCGGCTCATCCAGCCGACCGATAACCTGCGATGGATCGTCAAGGTCCAATAGCTCGGCCCAGACGCTGTATCTCCGCATCGGGCCGACACCATGGAACAGCGCGACCCATCCCGCAGACGTCTCCACCGGCGATCCGCAATTGCCAACCTGAATAAACTCCAGCGGATGAACAGGCTCCTGCAGGAGTTGCGCCTCGTTCCAGAAGCGGACGCTGTCCGAGAACATGATGTAATTATTAACCCCATCCTGGCGTCCCAACATCACGAATTTGCCATTGATCTTTCTCGGAAATAACGCCATACCCTTGTTCTGCGCTTCCTTGCCACTGAGTGTGTGCATCTTGAACGTCAGGAAATCAGTCGTCTCAAGAATCTGCGGCAGAATGTCAAAACCATTATATGCGGTGTAAGTGGCGTAGTAGGTGACTGACTTATCGTCATCGACAAAACGCACAAAGCGGGCATCCTCGATGCCTGCGCTCTCGTTCTCGGACACCGGGAAGATTACTCTCTCAGAGATTTGTTCATCAGGCCGGAATACAACTTCGTAATTTGATCGAGCCAGCCACAACGCCGTATCGATCGCGTGGTGTTTGTCCTTCAGCCGAAACTTGGTCGAAAGGAGTTTTTTTATTTTCGATTCCAACTGACCAAACGTAAACGTCTCGCCTAGTCCTTTCAACAATTTATTCGTAATCCGATCAGGTGCTCCCATCTCGTCGAGTTTTCGTCGAAAATGAAGACGATCATAGACAGGATCTGTGTGCATCTCAGGCGTGGCAACGTATTGGCTAATCGGATCGAAGTAAATGTCGTGGTTTGCGTCAACTATTCCGCTGCGAAACTCAACCGAGGACACGTGACCTTCACCGGTCGCCCTGAAGCTCATGACGAATCGCTGCGACCCCTTGGTCAAGCCTTTCTGGTCGGGGTGAGGAACGATAGAAGGATTAAAGAGCGCAGCCGCCTCAACTGAATACTCTGCCGTGAAGTAGGCGCCAAGCAGAAGTTGTTGCTCGGGCGACAAAGAGATTCGTTTCGGGACGTGTTCTGCAATACGATCGAAGTTCCTCTGCAGAACCTCGCGGAAGTTCCGGTGGCGCCCTGAGAAATCCTGGATTACAGCGTCCAGCATGTGTTGTACATCTTCATCGTTCAGCTTGGAGACCCGACCGATCAGGATCTTTGTGCGGGCCTTGTCTCCTGGAATATGGGGACGGGTAATAACGCGGGCGCTCTCGGCGTTCAGCAAGGTCGGACGCCGTTGGACCAATTGCTTGCGTTGTTCCTTAACTCTCATTAGTGATTGCGCCCTGATGTAATCTGACTAACAATGATCGTGGCTCGGTTACCCAGGTTCAGACCGTGCGGATTATAGACGGGTAGGCCGCCAGAAGCTTGCATCAAAATTCACACTATTGAGAATCCCCGGATTCGACCATATTCATGCGCATCGCAGTCCTCAGCCCCGTTTCATGGCGGACGCCGCCCCGGCATTACGGGCCATGGGAAGCGGTGGTCAGACTGCTCACGGAAGAGCTGGTCAATATGGGCCTGGATGTCACTCTTTTCGCCACCGCGGACTCGCAAACCAAAGCCAGGCTTGTCGCTGTATGTCCGCGCCAATATTCGGAGGACCACTCAGTGGATCCGAAAGTCGCTGAATGCCTGCACATTTCCGACGTGTTCGAGCGCGCCGCCGAATTCGATCTCATTCATAATCATTTTGATTTTCTACCGCTGACGTATTCCGGACTGGTTAACACCCCGGTGTTGACGACGATCCACGGCTTCTCATCGCCAGCGATCATGCCGGTGTACAGCAAGTACAATTCCCGTAGCCACTATGTATCGATCAGTGACTCGGACAGGTCGCCGGATCTCGATTACATAGCCACCATCCATCACGGTATCGATGTCGCGCAATTTCCATTCTGTAAAGATGATGGAGCGTATCTGTTGTTTTTCGGCCGGATTCATCCGGATAAGGGCGTGCACGAAGCGATTCAGGTGGCGCAGCAGGTCGGAATAAAACTTGTGATTGCCGGCATCATTCAGGACAGGGACTATTTCACA
>BFAS01000016.1 GCA_008974985.1 bacterium MnTg02 | reverse complement strand
ACCGGGCAGCGCGGAGTGGATCGTCGACCAGATCGACAAGCTGTCCGGCGGGCGTTTGAAGATCAAGCTGTTCGCCGCCGGCGAACTCATTCCCTGGAACGGCGGCTTCGATGCGGTCAAGAGCGGCACCGTGGAAGCAAATTCAGCGGTTGCCTATTACTGGTCGGGCAAGATCCCGGCGCTGCAATATTTCGGCACCGTGCCGTTCGGGATGAGCTTCCAGGGCCAGAATGCCTGGTACTATCACGGCGGTGGCATCGATCTGTGGAACGAGATCTACGCGGACCACGGCCTCATCGCTTTCCCATGCGGGAACTCCGGTGTCCAGATGACCGGCTGGTTCAAGAAACCGGTGAAGTCGCTTGCCGACTTCAACGGGCTGAAGATGCGCATCCCGGGCCTCGGCGGCAAAATCTACAAGGAGATTGGCGTCAATGTGAAGTCACTCGGCGGCGGCGAGATTTTCCCGGCGCTTGAGCGCGGCGTGATCGACGCGGCGGAGTGGGTCGGCCCGGTTCAGGACCGGCGGCTTGGACTGCACAAGGCTGCCAAATACTACTACTCCACCGGCTGGCATGAGCCGTCCACGACGACGGAGCTTCTGATGTCGAAGAAGGCCTTCGACGCATTACCCGGCGATGTTCAGGCGATCGTGAAATGCGTCGCGGCTTCGGCGAATATCATAGCTCATACGTCGGCTGAAGCCCTCAATGGCGATGCGTTGACCGATTTGGTGAAGAACTATGGCGTGAAGGTCTCGCCGCTGCCCAGCGATGTCGTGGCCGCCCTGAAGGTGAAGACCGCTGAAGTGCTCGCCGCGGGGGCCGCTGCAGATCCAATCACCAAGAAGGTTCATGAGTCCTTCATGAGCTTTAAGAAGAAACATGACGCCTGGAAGAACCTGAGCGAGGCTGGCTTCATGAAGGCTGTCAACGGCTAGAGTATCCTGCACCAATTGGAACGGCGCCGGTATCGCCCGGCGCCGTTTACCGCTAAATTTCATCGATCAATATTTATTGGGTGGACTCGCAGCCTGCGGTGCCAGCCGCCAGATCGATCCGGGCTGCGTTTGGGGGGCCATGACTGGAAAAGCTGCAAAATCAGGTGGTCGTGCCGCGTCGGCGGCGGACGCGATAGACCGGTTTATCGACAGGATTGGGCAGGCGACGGCATGGATTTGCCTGGCGATCGTCCTGGTCGTCGCCGTCAATGTCATCTTGCGCTACTTGTTTCGCATCGGCCCCATGTCGCTCCAGGAGCTTGAATGGCACCTGATGTCGCCGATCGCGCTCATCGGCATGTCCTATGCCCTGCGCCATGGCGATCATGTGCGGGTCGATATTTTTTTCGACGGGTTCAGCCCGAAGCTGCAGGCGATTATCGACCTTGCAGCGGCAATTATGATGGTCATCGTCTCGCTGATCGTTATTAAGCTCTCCTTCAACTTCGTTTACCAGGCCTATTCCCTCGGCGAGGGTTCGCCGGACCCCGGCGGTCTGCCATACCGCTTCTTGTTGCGCGCCTTCATACCGCTCGGATTTGCACTTCTGGCGGTGCAGGCGGTGGCCAACGTCATCCGCGAGGCGCTGTTTCTGAGAGGCGAGGCCTGAGATGGAAAATGAAACCCTCGCAATTTTGATGGGCTTGAGTTTTTTCGGGCTGCTCTTTATCGGCATTCCCGTCGCCATCGCGCTTGCCGTAGCAGGACTGTTTTTTGGCTATCTCGGCTTCGGCATGACGCTGTTCAACCTGTTGCCGGTGCGCATTTTCGGGTTGATGGAAAACTATACGCTGATGGCGATCCCATTATTCGTGTTCATCGGCGTGATGCTGGAGCGATCAAAGGTCGCCAATGACATGCTGGACGTTATCGGCCATGCAATGGGGGGTCTGCGCGGCGGTATGGGGCTGGCCATAATTCTGGTCGGCGTGCTGATGGGCGCTTCTACCGGCATTGTCGGCGCCACTGTCGTGACGCTGGGGCTGTTGACGCTGCCGGTGTTCCTGCGGCGTGGTTATTCCAAGTCGCTGGCCTGCGGAACCATTTGCGCCTCGGGCACGCTGGGCCAGATTATTCCGCCGAGCCTCGTCCTCATTCTGCTAGCGGATATTCTGGGCCAGGGGCTCGGCACACTTTTTGCCGCGGCCATGATCCCGGGCCTGTTGCTCGCTGCCATTTATGTTGTGTATTTGCTAATAGTGGGCTGGGTGCGGCCAGACATGGCGCCGGCAATTCCGGTTGAGGAACGCGCGCAAATCTCCAAACTCCAACTGCTTGTCAAACTCATAAAAGTCGTCGTGCCGCCGATCGGGCTGATTGTCGCCGTGCTCGGTTCCATCATTGGCGGTATCGCCGCGCCGACGGAAGCCGCATCGATTGGCGCGTTGGGGAGCATTCTGGTCGCCTTCTTTGCGCGTAGACTCACCTGGCAGGTATTGACGGAAACGGTGCGAAATACGCTACGGATCAGCGCCATGGTGTTCTTTATTCTGATCTGTGCCCAGGCCTTCTCGCTCGCTTTCCGCGGCCTCGACGGCGATCAACTGGTTCTGCAATTGTTTGAACTGATACCGGGCGGCCCCACCGCAGACATCATCTTCATGCTGTTCCTGCTGTTCATCTTAGGTTTCTTTATGGAGTGGATCGAGATTTCCTACATCGTTCTGCCGCTGTTTCTGCCAATCCTTAACGCCACGGGCGCCGATATGGTGTGGATTTCCATATTGGTCTGCCTTGTGCTCCAGACTTCGTTCCTCACCCCGCCCGTGGGCTGGTCGCTGTTTTTCCTGAAAGGGGTGGCGCCGCCGGAAGTTTCGAGCCGCGACATTTATGTGGGCGTCATGCCTTATGTGCTGCTGCAGGTCGTGGCCGTGGTGTTGCTGTTCCAGTACCCGGCGATCGCCACATGGCTGCCGAAGGCGATCGGCTGGTGAAAACGCTTTAGAGTACTTCCGGAAAAGTGGGAATCGGTTTTTCGATAAGAAACACGGCAAAATAAACAGTTAGGTCTGAATTTGATTCTATCAAAATCGAAAAGACCCTAGAAGCCGACGGCAGCTCCATCGCAACGCGGGTCGGAGGCACCCTCTATGGACCCATCCGGGTGACGCACCAGCGCGCCCGCATGGCCCATGACCTCGTCATAGGCGCCGACGACCTCAAGATCATGACCGGCCGCCCGCAGGGCCTTGATTACGTCCGGGGCAAAGCGGCTCTCGATCCTGAGGTTCGCGGTCTCTGCACCCCAGGTACGCCCCAGCAGCCAGCGCGGATTGTTGATCGCTTGCGCCAGATCCTGACCAAACAGCGCATATCGCGTATAGATCACCGACTGGGTTTGCGGCTGGCCCTCTCCGCCCATGGTGCCATAGAGCATGACACGCCCGTCGGAGAATAGCGCCAGGGCCGGTTGTATGGTGTGGAAGGGGCGGCGGCCGGGTTTCAGAACATTTACTGCCGTGTCGTCCAGACTGAAACTGCTGCCCCGGTTCTGCCAAAGCACACCGCTTTCAGGCAGCACAAGGCCGGAACCGAACTCCCAATAGATGCTTTGAATGAAACTCACTGCGTTGCCGGCCGCGTCGATTGCCCCGAGCCACACCGTGTCGCCGGGCTTCGCCTCTTGTGGCCAGGGCAGCGCCGTTTTGGAATCGATAGCATTGGCGCGTTCATCGAGGGCTGCGCCAGCGAGGAAGTCCGCCGGGTCCACATCCATATAGGTCGGATCGGTGATATGGGCGTCGCGCACCAGGAAGGCTTGCTTGGCGCTTTCAACCAGCGCATGCACATAGTCGAAGCCGTCGGACATCTCGATGCCGAGGCGCTCGAATATTCCAAGAATCATCAACGACGCCAGACCTTGCGTCGGCGGCGGCATGTTGTAGACGCAGGCCTGTCTCAGCCCGACCGACAAGGGTTCGACGCGCAGCGCGTTGTGGGCTTCAAAATCATCGAGCCTAAGCGGGCTGCCCGCCGCCTTCAGATCCTGCGCCATGGAGCGGGCAAGGTCGCCCCGGTAGAAATCGTCGAGGTCGGCTTCGGCCAGACGCTCCAGCGTCGCCGCAACACGAGGTTGTTTGAATTGCGCACCCTCTGCGACCGGCGCGCCGCCTGGCAAAAACACCTCCGCGAAACCGGGAACGTCTTCGAGCTCCCCGCGTTTGCCAGCGGCGTTGGCATGCAGCGTGTGCGGCGCCGCAACGCCATCGCGGGCATGGTTGACAGCCGCCTCAAGCAGCCGGTCGAGAGGCATCTTGCCGCCCCAGTCCGCACTGATATTGAGAGCCTCTTGCCAGCCCGAGACCACACCTGCAACCGTCAAAGCCGCGAGCGGTCCCCGCGAGGGAATCTCTTCTTGACCGGCATCGCGATAGAAGCCGGTGTCGGCAAACCCGGCCGCCGGGCCTGCGGCGTCGATGCCAATCGGACGTCCACCGCCTTTGCTGATGAGCCAGAAGTTGTCGCCGCCGAGCGCATTCATATGCGGGTACGCCACCATTATCGTGGCGGACGCGGCAATCATCGCTTCGACTGCGTTGCCGCCCTCGCGCAGGACCGAACAACCTGCTTCGGCCGCTAAATGATGCGGCGCGACAACCATGCCTCCTTGTGCGCGAACCACCTGCGCCATCATTGAATCACCTTGCGAAATGGGATGCAGTTTTCACCAGCTTGCTCTCGGTTGCTGCCGCTGTCCTTATAGTTTCACTGATGCGCCATGGAAACCGCTATCGATTGTAAACCTTGGATTTCCAAAGTCAGATTGGAGCTTGTGTTTCGCGTCCATCCGGCCCGCTCAACATGAGCCGATATCAAAACGCCGGGTGTGTCCCCTTCTCTAATCAGGCATTGTTGTCAAGCTCCGAAATCGGTTGTCGTTTTCGTTTCCGCCGTGCGGGTCACGGTTGTCTATGTGGTCGACCTTGCGGGGTGTACAGGCCGCCACAAGCATTGGTCGGAGTTGACTGGAGAGCCTCGCTTTGAGGGGCGGCTAATGTCCGGTTGGGGTCAGATTCGGAAAGGCTCGCCACGAGCATATCTGGTCCGCTAAACCTTCAACAGCGGATGTTACATGCCGTTTTGAAGCACTCTATGAAC
>BFAS01000015.1 GCA_008974985.1 bacterium MnTg02 | reverse complement strand
CTAGCGCTGCGCGTCACTGACGCAAGTCACTAAGCCTTCTACGGAATCGCCAGAATAGCTCGTCAATTCGCGGCGCTTATTGTTGACCGAGATTATATCGAAGGGGCACCCCCCTGAGACAGATAGCAAATCTTCATATATGAAGCTGTCCGTACACCTTAGAAAAAATCCCGAAAAAAAATCAAAAAAAATCTGAACTCCTCACACCACAATTCCTCACTCCATTTTTACTCCAATTACTCGCCTTGGATCTCCTTATTGCGGCGGTGCAAACAATCGAGAATGAAATCCGTGAACGACATGTTGAGATGATCGGCCATCGCCTCGATCATTTTGCGCTCTGCCGGCGTGCAACGGAACGCCATCTGTATCGTGCGGCCTTTTTTCAGACGATCATATGGATTTCGCCGGATGCCCTTCTGTGCGCTCTTTTCGGCGTCGTGCCGGTCGTCTGGCTTGCCGCGTTTTAGGTTGGCGAGATTGAGTTTTTTCATTGCGTGAATTCCTCAATATTTTTTGAATTCCGGTCCACAGAGCATCGATCTCGCCCTTTGCGCCCTTGTCTATTTCCGCCGGACTGAGGCCTGCGACCGCGCCGCGCACATAGGAGACACGGTGCGAGATCCACACCGGCTTGTTGGGGAACATCGGCACGATCAGCTCCATGGCCTCGTCGATGATTTTGGAGCGCCGGTCGATCTTATTGAGAACCATCAGCGTGACCGCCGATTTGTGAAGCTCCGTAATGATCCGCGACACCGCTTCTTGCGCGAGAATGTCCAACGGACTGGCCAACACCGGCACAATGACGACATCGGCGGCGGCAACGGCATCGGCGATGATGTCGACGAAGCTGCCCGGCGTATCGACAATGAGATAATCACGCAGAAAGCCGCTCTCATGGAGCCGCCGTTTTGCTTCGATGATGCTTTCGACGCCTTCGAGCAGACAAGGATTATCACCTTCGATATCTTCCGCCCGGCGCTGGCACATATCGATCAGGCTATGCTGCGGATCGACATCGGCGAAATAAACACGCGCTTCTAAGGCCGCTCGAATGCCGGTGGCGAACGCCAGAGAAGTTTTGCCGCAACCGCCCTTGGTGCCAGCCAGCACAACCGTCCGCATGACCATTACTCTTTTCGCTGATCCCTTGTGACAATCTCGATTGACGACCAATCAGGGCTCAGCCTATTATCTGTTAACAACGATAGTTAGCAGTCTTCTAGCAGAACGTTAGCAATTATGAACTATGCGAGCAACTATACGAGTATCGGTATAGTCCGCGCCGCCCTTTGCCTCATAGTTTCGGCGGCATGTTTGGTGCCGTCAGCCGCGATGAATGTGCAAGTGCGCATGGCGACCGGCGGCAATCTGAGCGTCGCGCTAGCCTGCATCTTATCTGTGATGCTGGCCGCTACACTCGTTATCATTGCTGAGGATTCGTGGAAATCCCGGCAATTTCATCGGCTGGTCTGGGCGGTGCCGCTATTCCTTGTATTGTTCTTTTTCAATCTTTCAAATGCCGTGAGCCTAGCCGGGGCTGATCGCACGGCGTATGCCGAGCCGCGCACCAAGGCAATCCAGACTATGCGTAGTCTGAAAGCAACTATGCAGACTATGCAGACCGAACGTGAGCGCTACAGCATCGCAGCCGGCGGCAAGACGCCCGGAATGATCGAAGCCGAAATTTCCAGCCACCAATTGAGCAATCAAAAGGTGTGGAATAGAACCGATCAATGCAGCGATGTCACAAGAGACGATAGTGGGAATTTCTGCGCCGAGCTGGCCGGTATGACGGCAAAATTGTCGGCGGCGAATAAGGTTGTCGATCTGGATGGAAAAATTGCCGACACCAAAAACAAGATCACCAAGCTGCCGGTCTATTCGGAAACCGAAAGCCCGCATGTATCGGCATTGGTAAATGTCTATTCCGCATTCTGGCCGGTCACGGATAAAATCCGAAAACATATGCGCGTCGGCTCCGATGTCGCCTTTGGCGTTGTCGTGGAAACATTGGCCGCATTCGGTCCGATGGTCTTCGCACTTCTCCTGTGGCCGGAAAATCTTGGCACGGCAAGACCACGGGCGCGGGCGCGGGCGAAAAAGGAACCGGTGAAATTGCCGGTCGACCAATCCGCCGCGACGTTCTTGGCCGCGTGCGTGACGGCCCGCAAAGGCTCGAACGTTCCCTCTTCGGATCTATACAGCGGTTATAAAGTTTGGTGCGTTGAGCGCGGCATCGAGCCAATCACTTTGACGGCCTTCGGCACAATGGCCGGGAAATTCTATGATAAAAGGCGCATCGGCAATCGCATGTCGTATCTCGATATCGCGCTCAAGGAACGCGTGAAGCTTGTCGCCGCTTGACGATTAATTGGCCACTTTTACATGCATAGCTGACATACCGACCGTATGTTGTTCACGGCGGTGCTTGAGCCAAAACCGCCTAACTAATCCGCAACACTCTTGGTCTGCCGACCAACGCAAGGCGCAAAACAAATGCTCGCAAACTTAACAACTACAGAACTCCTCGCCGCGTTCATGGGCATCTATATGGTCGCCGCAGGGATTGGCTTGCTGACCGACCGTGACAACAGCTACGCAAAGGTCATCCCTGAAATTCGCGACAATACAGCATTGGGTTACGTCGTAGGTGTGTTCGTGTTTGTGCTGGGCGCTGTGCTTATTGCGATTCACAATCAGTGGAATAGGCCGTTGGCCGTCGTCGTGTCGCTAATCGGTTGGGGTGCACTCATTGAAGGCGTGTTGATGTTAGCTGCTAGGCGTCCGTTTCTAGATTTGGTCAGCAGGATTCCGACGAGTGCAAGTGTGATGCAGCCGTTTGGGATTGGAACTGTTGTGTTGGGTATTGGGCTCCGAAGGACCGCTCTATCCTTGAACGCTGAAAAATTGATCAGGCCGTGGCTTCCGCAGCCATCCGTCTCTTACGCCGCCAGCCTATGAAGCCCATGAAAGAGAGGGAGTGCGGCTGGTCGAGTCAAAAATGCTAGGCAACAAGACGAATCAGATACTCTCACAATATGCCATTTGCCAACTTGTTGCAGGCGAACGAAACTATGGACGTGCTTGAATACTATTTACCACGAGTTGACTGGGACCAATTCAGCCAAGGCCCGCTCTCCGATGATGTCTGGGCCGAATTTCAAGATCTAATCTTGCTGTGCCACTCTCATAAGCATTGGGAAATGGCGGTAAGGGAGGCACGCCGCGAAGGGCCCGGAAGATCGATGTACAAAGAAACACCGTACACGCTCCGGAAACGGCGGCGTGAATGGGTACTCAGTATTGAGCATTCGAACAACCACAAATACCGTGCGGCTTTCCTAGCTGCTGGAAAAATCTGCCGGATCGCCAGTATGGTTCAGGAAAGGCAGGGTTCACCTGATTGGCAATTCAGTCTGGCCCTCGCGTTGGCTGTTGGCCGCCACGTAATCCTAAACGACATTACAGGGCACGAGACGGCGGAATTTGGAGTTTTAGCCTTTACCGCGTTTGACGGTGACACCGAGATAGGGAACAGCCCAGAAAATATGAGCGAGGCTTGGCGCACTGCTTCAGCGTTAGGGTCGGTCTTGCGGGTGGCTAGTTGATCATATGTCCGGCTTCTCGCTGTGCCGCAGCATCAGAAAAACCGGCTTGCCGAGCTTGAATGGGCCCACATCCTTCTCCTGAGCTTCCAGCTCAAGCTCTATCCCTATGGTGTTTCCGAGAATTTCGAGATTGCCTTCCTGCGCCAGCCAAGGCGTGAAGTCCTGATCCTCTGTGGCCCAAACGGAGCGGAGGTCAACTTTTTCCAGTCTGCCGAGATCGGTCATTCCGCAGCATTCTTCACGGTGTCATCGGCCTCCGAAACATCGATCTCACCGGATACCAGCTCTGGGGAGCAGTTGATCAACTGCTCCCCAGAGCTGTTGTTCGATGTCGGGGCCGTTTCCTGCAAACTAAGTATCCCCCACTGCTATTGGAGGATACTTTAGGCTCGCCTGCGTGCTCCGACCATCCCATCCCGTAATGCTCATACATGGAACTGAGAGGTGACCTGACCGGCCTTTATTGAGCCCGGCGATATGAGAGTAATGGCTTAGCAAGAAGGATGCTGTTGGGTCTAGCGACTTTGTGCTGTTGACGGTCTGCCCGCCAGTTCCATGGGAGCACTTCATCGATCCGTTTGGCCGAATAATCGGGCAGATAGGCAAGGACGTCGGTAAGCCTGGCGCGTGGGTCAACGTCGTTGATTTTACTCGCCGTACTTAATTTTCTTTGAACCGGTAGCCGATGCCATAAAGTGTTTCGATCACATCAAAATCGCGGTCGACAGCTTGGAACTTTTTTCTCAACCGTTTTATATGGCTGTCGATGGTCCGGTCATCGACATAAACTTGATCGTCATACGCAGCATCCATCAGGGCATCGCGGCTTTTAACCACGCCGGGGCGTTGCGCCAGGGAATGAAGAATTTGAAACTCGGTCACCGTAAGCGTGACGTTCTGCCCATCCCAACGACAAGAATGACGCTCCGGATCTATCTTTAGCTTACCACGCTCAAGAACCTTTGTATTTGTATCTGCGGATCCGGAAGTTTCTCTCTGCTGGGCTCGGCGCAGCACCACCCTGACACGCTCCACCAACAAACGCTGCGAAAATGGTTTCGCAATATAGTCGTCAGCGCCCATTTTTAGGCCCAGGAGTTCATCCATTTCTTCGACCTTCGACGTCAAATAAATGACCGGCATTTCGGATTTTTCCCGAAGGTGGCGCAACAACTCCATGCCATCCATACGAGGCATCTTGATATCCAAGATGGCTATATCTGGCGGATCGTTCGATATCCCGTTCAGCGCCGTGGTGCCGTCATTATATGTCCGAATCTTGTAGCCCTCGGCTTCAAATGCCATGCGAAGGGAGGTGAGGATGTTTTTGTCGTCATCGACGAGAGCAATGGTTGGCATATTTTTCGCCTTGCAGCTGATTATCGATTTTGCAA
>BFAS01000014.1 GCA_008974985.1 bacterium MnTg02 | reverse complement strand
AGCTGGACGCAGACGGCCACTACCAGGGTGAAAACTCCTGCAAAGTCTTCCAGTCCACCTACCACTCCGCACCCGCGCTGTTCCGGCTGATCGGCACGCGTTGGCAGGATCACTTTGTTGCAAGGCACGACCTCAAGTCCGAGTGGCTGGAGCCCTTGCTGGCCGACAGTTCGCTGGCGGACCTGGCGAAGATAGGTTGGGCCTTTGGGCTAAACATAACCGGAATCAGGTCCTACAAAGACGTATCAGTCGAGCACTGGCTCGAGCGGAACAAGCTGAGCGAGTCAGGTCAGGCCTGGCTCAGGGCGACCGCGCTCGGTGGTGTCACTGGCACGCTTCGCATGACCGTTTGGGAACTCTTCCATCGCCTTCGCTCCAACCTGGGTACTGTCTTTCTCGAAGAGGAACGCGCGCTGTTTTGGAACAAGCAGCCGCCCAATGCACCGGACGGATTTGTCAGTGTTTGGCATCGGGCGCTGGAGCGATTGGGCGTAAAAATCACGATAAACGCCAGAGCATGTAGCCTCGAACAGGCCCCGAACAGTGTGGTCATCAAGACCGCTGACGGTGTTCGGCATACCGCCGGCGCAGTCTTCTTGGCCGTGCCGCCCCCCGCACTGTCTAGGGTACTGGCCGAAAGTAGAGATGGCATTGCTGCCAGCTTCGGTCACTCTCGGGAGAGCCTGGCCACCGTGCTTCGCGACTCGGTCTACCAGCACCTTGGCCTGGTTTGGTTCTTCGACCGCCCGTTGCCGAATGAGCTGCCACTGGGCGGTCACAATGTGTGCAATGGGTGGCACCCCATACTCGTCCAGCATTCGCAATACGCACCGTATCTGAAAGAGCCCGCGGCAACAGTGGTCGTCGGATCCGTGAGCCTTACGACGGACTTCGAGCACCTCGTGCATGGCACAAAAGCGCGTGACCATTCGCACCAGGAGCTCGCCCGCATCATCTGGGAGGACGAACGACGAATCGACCCGACACTGCCCGAGCCTATCGCCGCGCGCCCTCTGGGTGTCTCGAGTGCAACGCAGATTGTGCACCACGGTGCACTGCCCGTACGCGCCACGTCATCTGAGGTGTACATCGCGACGAACCTGAATGGCCAAGCGCCATACTTCACATCATCATTGGAGTCGGCCATCCAGGCAGGTGCCGCAGCAGCCGCAGCTTTCGACCCGTATGTCGAGCGGTTGCCGGTAGGTGCAAAATGCGAGACCAATGCACTTGTGCGGTCGTACATGCCGGCTGCGGAGCTCGGATAGCCGAGCAGTGTCATTGGCTTTCGGCCATTTTCAGCCTTTCTCGACGTAATATTTCTCGTCCATTGCCAGGCTGCTCATGGGGGAAGCTGCAATTCGCGTATCCGCGTACCTGCCGCATCAAAAATCAGTGTTTGTCGAATATGCAAACCGAACGCAAACATTGGTCGAATCGTGCGTTGTTACTGCTCAAACTACCTAGTTAGTAACCAACTCGGCCCCTGCCTCCCGAATCCAGATCTCGGATGTTAACTGATTGTTTTTATTGATCGATCAGGAGCCGTCCACGGACAACATTGCAGTGCTGTGCATAACGATGCAGGACTGACTCCCGCAAAAGTCCCGCAGCCATCGGATTCGCGAACAGATCGCGAATGTCTGCTTTTCCCGAAAGCGGTCGTTCAAATTCAATCAAAAACATCAATTTGACCGGCCGCTAACGGCCACTAGCGGTCGCTCGCGTTAGTGCGATGGAGCAGAGAAAACCTCCAGCGATCAGTGTTCGTCGTCATGCACCACAGAAATCGACTCTACAGTTCCATCTACAACTAACACGGCTACCATTACGTCGCGATCCAGCACCCTTAGATCGCGACACCGATACGCGAGCACTTCACGATCTTCTCCGCTCAACCCTACCGTTTCGCCGAAAGCACTGACGACGTCTTCGCGCGACGAAGTTGGACCCAAGCCACCGGGAAATTTGTGGTCTGCACTTTCTGAGCTGACGATGATTACAGAATCCTCTATTAGGGCGATGTACGCACCCTCGTAATCAAGAGACCGCCCCGGTCTGTTGGTGTCACCGCGGTCCCCTCCAATCTCCGACACATTGGCGGGTTGCCCAAAGGCGGACAACACGTCTCGATAGGTCGAGCCTATGGCCACCCCGGAAATCGCACAATGGTCTGCATCGATCAGAGTCGCTTCCTCTAGATACAGCTCCTCGGAGTCATTGGCTTCGACTTTGAAAGCTAACGTATCCACCGTAGAAGTCTTAGCCTGACCTTGTCCAGTTAGAGGTGTAAATAACAAGACTGCGTTGGTATCAGGAACCACGAACTCGGCCTCAAATACAGACGTGCCGCTGCCTCGCGTCACGACCTCTGTGTGTACAGAAATCGTCGACATGTCTGATTCCTGAATTACAAGGCTTAATGTTCCGCTGTCTGCGTTTAGTTGGTACTCAACCTCTGCTTTTAGATTGACGACATCCCCACGCTCTAACGTTTCTGAGTGATCTGGGGTAGTCGACAATATCCTGACCATAGACCCGGCGGGTGCCGCGTGATCATCGGAACGATCTGCGCCGCAACCCGTCGAGATTAGTGCGAGAGAAAATAGGATTGGGCATACCGATCTAGGAAAAGCCATTCGTACTCCATTACATTGCCAATGTCGGCTTTGGGCCATAAACAGACATTACTCAAGAACTAGCGCTTTTCAACCCTTTATGTCCGCTTTCGGCCAGAAGCGGACCATCAATTCCCGCGCTTTTGTCGATACTTTTTAGCTATTACTACAAGACGCCCAATAACGCCGGAAAACAACCTGGTAACCGTCCAAAAAATAAGCGCATAAATGGCTGCTGGAGGCACCGCTGCGATTATTATAAAAAGTTTAAATTGCCAATCCCAAGAGTGCAGATTGAGATCTAGAAAAGAGTAAATAGCGTGAGCCCACAGATAGAATGGGAAGAAGAAAAGCCCCAGAAGGCTCATGAATGCCCCAAAATATTCTTCACTACCCCAAAACATTACGTATAGTTCCAGCCAAACGAATGTGGCAGAAAAGACGCCAAATAGAACAAGAAAAAACCGTTTTCCAGTTAGAAACCGCAAAAGTGATTGCTCCATAGAGGCTTTTACTTCGTTTCCAAGAGTGTACCGTCTGAATGTCTGCTTTCGGCTGCGGCTTCAATTGGTCAATGCAACATCTAAACTCTAACTATAGAGCGGAGGGTGTTGTAAATGAAGCAGAGACCGAGAAGATATATCACTGGTTCCGAGATGGCGGTGATATGGGATCGTTGGGAGAAAGGCGATTCCATCAATGAGATAGCCCGTGACCTGGGTCGTTACCATTCCGCGGTACAAGGGGCGATGGCGAGGACGGGTGGTATTCGTCCTGCACCGAGACGACGATCTTGCCTCTCATTGACGCTGGCCGAACGGGAGGAGATCTCACGGGGCATTGTTGTGGGCCACTCGATCCGGGTGATTGCCTCGCAACTGGATCGAGCACCCTCGACGGTGAGTCGCGAGATCAAGCGTAACGGTGGCCGGCGACGTTACCGGGCCAATAAAGCCGACGAGGCTGCCCGGCAACGAGCACTGCGCCCCAAGACCTGTAAACTGGCACAGAATCCTGCATTGGCACGGATCGTAGCCAGGAAGCTAACGAACCGATGGTCACCGTGGCAGATCGCAGGTTGGTTAAAGCGTATCTATGCCGATGATGAGAGCCTGCAGGTGTCACACGAGACGATCTACAAGACGCTGTACATTCAGGCCCGCGGGGCCTTGAAGAAAGAGCTGATACATCACTTGAGACGTAGCCGGGCGATGCGGCGTTCGCAACACCATACGCAAAAGAAGGGTAACCACGGGCAAATCATTGATGCGGTATCGATCAGCGAACGGCCTGCTGAGGTTGAGGACAGGGCGGTGCCGGGGCACTGGGAAGGTGACCTGCTGTGCGGCAGCAACAACAGCCAGATCGCAACCTTGGTGGAGCGTCACACGCGGCTTGTCATGTTAGTCAGGGTACCCAGCAAAGACACCAAGACAGTGATCAATGCACTCATTAAGCAGTCCCACAAGTTACCGCGGGAACTCTACAAATCGTTAACCTGGGATCGCGGCAAGGAGTTGGCTGATCACAAGCGCTTCAGTCTAGCGACCGACATCGAAGTTTACTTCTGCGATCCGCAGCAACCGTGGCAGCGTGGATCGAACGAAAACACGAACGGCTTATTAAGACAGTACTTCCCGAAGGGAATGGATCTCTCAAACATTCATCAGAACAAACTGAATGCGGTTGCAAGACAACTTAACGAACGACCACGAGAAACGTTACAATTCTATTCACCAGCAGAGAAATTTGCTGAATGTGTTGCATCGATCGATTGAGATCGCAACCCAAAGCGGCCGGTCGTCCAAAAGCAAGTTTGGGTCAGGACTGACCCCTGAGTCGCGTCAACTGCGCGAGCAATCGCCTGATTTCGATCTTTATCCGAGA
>BFAS01000013.1 GCA_008974985.1 bacterium MnTg02 | reverse complement strand
CGAAAGACGCGATTTTCAACGGCAAACGGGAGACCAATAATTCGACACGGGTTTATTTCACGCCGGAAAACCAGGAAAAGTTCGATGTCTGCCGCCGCCTCGTCCAAGGATTTAAAGATCAGCGTGTGATCGAGTTGATCGAGGATATCACCGGCACTGATCTTTTGGACGGTCATTTGCGGATCGAATATTGTCAGGACACGGACGGTTTTTGGCTCGAGCCACATACGGATATCTTGGTGAAAAAATTCACGATGGTTATCTATCTGTCAGATGATCCAAATTTGAAAGCCGCCGGCACGGACATTCATGAAGGGCCGCCGGATTTCAAATATGTTGCATCGGCGCCCTACGCAAAGAACAAGGCCGTCATGTTCATTCCGGGGGAAAACACCTGGCATGGGGTCGGCAATCATCGGTTCAAAGGTGTGCGCAGGTCTCTCATCGTCAACTATGTTACGTCGGCGTGGCGCGATGGCTGGGAGTTGGCGTGATCGGGTCAACGTTGGCGCATCGGCAGTTTTCCCTCCGTTAGGCCAATTGCCAATGCCAGGGCTGTTGCCTGTCGTTTGATCTGCATCAACGTGCCTGGCCTCAACATGCCGGCAAAATCTATCCATGGACGCAACACTTTCAAGATATGCTCAGGAAACGGCGCCGCGCTACACGAGCTACCCGCCGGCGACGCAGTTTCATGATGGTATTGGTGAGACGCAATATCGGCGATGGCTCGAAGACGTGCCGCGAAACGGCACCCTGTCTCTCTATATTCATATTCCGTTTTGTAAGCAGCTCTGTTGGTACTGCGGATGTCATACGACGGTTGCCAACAAAGATGAGCGCATCGGACACTATGTCGAAGCGCTTCTAACTGAGATCCGGAGGGTTGGTGAGACGGCGGCTCGCCACGCCCGCGTTACCCACATGCATTTCGGTGGCGGCACACCGAATATTCTCTCACCGGATGTGTTCCGGACGATTGTGGCGGAGATTCAACGTAATTTCCGTTTTGACGCGAATGCAGAGAAGGCTGTCGAACTCGATCCGCGCTATCTTAGCGATGCCCATATCGCGGCTTTTGCCGATTGCGGTGTGACACGAGCCAGCCTCGGCGTTCAGGACGTCTCGCCGGATGTTCAGGCCTTAATCAATCGGCATCAACCGCTTGAGATTGTTCAATCGGCGGTCGAGCGTTTGCGTGAGGCTGGGATAGGGGCGATCAACCTCGATTTGATGTATGGGCTTCCCGGCCAAACTGTCAAACATGTTCGCCGCTCCGCTGAAGCCGCTGTCGCTCTTCGCCCTGATCGCCTCACCGTATTCGGCTATGCCCACGTGCCTTGGTTCAAAAAGAATCAGCGGGCGATTGACGAAACGCGTTTGCCGGACGCTGGCGAGCGCATGGCGCAAGCAGCGGCGGCGGCAGAGTCACTGCAAGGCGCGGGGTATACCGCGATCGGAATTGACCATTTTGCGCGGGCCGACGATCCTTTGGCGCGCGCCAAGCGGAGCGGGCGTTTGAGACGCAATTTTCAGGGCTACACACTGGATTCGGCCACAACGCTGATCGGCTTTGGCGCTTCGTCAATTGGATGCTTTGCCGGCGGATACGTGCAAAATGACCCCCATCTCGGCCGCTATAATTCGGCGGTCCAGAATGGCCGCCTGCCAATTGTCCGCGGTGTCGCGACAAGCGCGGAAGATAAACTCCGCAGCGCCGTAATCGAGCGGCTGATGTGTGATTTTGCGGTCGACGTCCTTGCCGTTCAGAAGAACTTTGATTTCGATGGGCAGGTTCTAGCTGATGGTCTATTGCGCCTCAAACCCCTGCAAACTGACGGTTTGGTTGAAGTCCGGGACGGGATTGTCAATGTGACGGCCCAAGGCCAGCCATTTGTGCGGAATATTGCGGCCTGTTTCGACGCTTATTCTCAGGCTTGCGAGACGCGACACAGTAGCGTCGTCTGAATCCAGACCTCCTCGATATTTGACTTTAAAAAGGCATTTTTCGCCGACTAATATGTGCCGCTGTTGCCATTTAAAAAGCTGTTGCCATACAAAAAAGAATGTGTCGGCACAGGAAGATTGCTACGTTCTTTTCATATCAGTCGTTAATATGCGATAAGTAAAACGAAACTCGGCTGCATGAGTATTGGAGTTGCAGAATGGTTCGTTCTATCGTCTTCGTTGCACTGTCGATAATTATATTCGGATCAGCAGTGGGTTCGGGCTGGCTGTACAATGACGGCTTGGATGCTCGAAACAAGCTTGCCGTGGCACTCAATGCGCGGACCGTCGCAGAGGGCACCGCGAGTGAAGCAGTTGGTAGGCTTGCGGCAGAACGCAACGCGACGGAAGAGATCGCGCACGCTCTGAAGACCGCAAATGCAAAATTGGCGCTCGGCCGCAATAACAAAGATGCCGTTGCGCGTCCTCTTAAAAAAGCAAGTGCAGAGTTGGCGGACGCGCTTAAGGCGAAGGACGCTGCGGACAAATCCGTAAAGACCCTGACGGTTCAGTTCGAGCAGGCGCGCAGCGCAAAAAAAACTGCTGAGAGTGCATTGAAGCTTCTTAGGGCCAAGTTTGCTGAAGAGCGCAGCGACAAGCAAGCTGCAGAGAAATCCGTGAAGGCAATATCGGCAAAATTGGACGCAGAGCGCAGCGCCAGGGAAGCCGCCGCGACACCTCTTAAGGCATTAGGAGGGAAGCTGGTGAAAGAACGCAGCGCGCGGCAGGAAGCCGAGCGCTCTCTCAAAGAATTAGTTGCGAAAATCGAGGTGGAAAGCAACGCTCGGGCAGCCTCAGGGCGCGCTCTGAAGGATATCACTGCTGAGCTTGCCGAAGCGCAAAAAGCGCAGGCGGCCTCGGCGCTCACTTTGAAGGATACCACTGCAAAGCTTTCCGAAGCGCGTAAGGCACGCGCATCCTCGGTGCGCACTTTAGAGGATGTAAACGCACTGCTTGTTAAAGAGCGCGGCGCACGGGAAGCGGCGGAGCGCACTTTAAAGAATGTCACGGCGCAACTCGAATCGTCGTCCAAGCCGAGCGCTTCGCAAGCCGTCTCTCTGTCTAAAGAGACTGAAGAGAAAACCCGGCGGGTTGGCGATGCCGGCGCGGTGGAGGAAAAAAGTTCTGATATCAAAACCGCAGCACTCGCCAACGGCCAAGTCAAAAAGCCTGAAGTAACCGTTGAGCGGAAACCGGATCGCATCCAATTGGCTCGCCTGGTTCAAACAGAACTTAAGAGAATTGGGTGTTATTCCGGCAATATAGATGGCATCTGGGGCCGTGGCGCGCAAACGGCGATGCGGCAGTTTAACCGGTATACGAAATCAAAACTGTCCGACAGAAAGCCGACGGTCGCTGCCATGGATATACTAAAAGTGAAAACAGGCGCGGTCTGTCCAAAACGCGTAAGGCGGAAAGTGCAATCGGCCGCCAAAAAAAATGAGAACACAAGCGGAGAAAGTCCGTTCAGTATATGCCTTGAAAAATGCAAAACGATGTTTGGAGACCTGAGTTACTGCTTGGGGCACTGCTAGTTGAGAAATAAGAATCTCAACAGGTTGGGATGACGTAATGCTCAAGTCTCTGTCTTTATGCGAGCGTTAAATGCGACGGATTGAGCAGTGTTGAGTATCTACGCTAATGGTTCGACCCAAACATTTGAGTCCGGTGCCAAGTGGGCTCATGTTTGGAAATGTCGAACCATAAGAAGAAGATACCTAGTGGGGTGGGCCGAGACTGAGGGTACGAAGTGTCGGTGTCATAGGACTAGGACCGTTTGGCGTAGAACGATGAAAAGGCCGAAATCATGAAGGTAAATCTAAAAATTGCCGCTGCTGCTGCGTTATCGAATGTGGTTTTAGTTGCCGCAATTACCGCGAGCATGGGCGTTACGCAATTCGTTTCCAATCTGATACCGGCCGTTATTATATTCGCTTTTTTTGTGATTTCCTTTTGCGCTGCGTGCTATCTCGCGTGGCACACCTATGGTGTATTCGCCAATGAACTCGATCCGGCGGGACAATGTGTCGTTGGATTTATTCTCCCATTTCTAACCGCATTTTTGGCCACTTCAAATTGGTCCGCGTTTTCGAAGGTTGCCGGCGGCAATCAGGATTCGACAATAAAAAACCTAAGCCAATTCGATGGGGTGTCGATACTGATGCTATTTGTTATTTTTCTTATTGGCGGGCTGATCTGGGGTTTTTTGATGAAGTCGGAGCAACATGAAAGCAAACGGCAGGGCGATATTGCTGCCGGCTATACGGTTCTGAGCTATTGGTTCGGCTTTATTATATCCAGTTGGCTTTGGCTGTTTTGGGATGCGGTTACCTAGAGCATTTTCAGGAAAAGCATGCCCACCGATCAAGTCCACTACTGTCCGGTTTAAATTTCTGGACAAGGTGCACGGCATTGATTCTTCTCTTGTTTTGATCGTTTGGCGACGTTCAGACAGGAAAAGGGGATCAACACCATGCAGCACCACAATAGCGTTTTC
>BFAS01000012.1 GCA_008974985.1 bacterium MnTg02 | reverse complement strand
TCATGTTGTCACCGTTCGTGGATCAGGAATTCGTCATGATTCTGGCGAGACTGCACAAAGATGATCTGTCCATTCTGCGCGATCTCATGCAAACGGGAAAAGTGACGCCGGTAATTGACCGACGTTACCTGTTGAGTGAGGTTCCGGCGGCGATCCGGTATTCGGAAGAAGGGCACGCTCGAGGAAAAATCGTAATAGATCTGGATTAGAACCGCGGTGGAAAGTGTTGCCGGTATAGACTGCCGGGAAATTACCGGGATCAACACGGAACCATGTCAGGGAGCACCAACGATCTGATAGATTTCCCCGGCGCCGTAATTCAGTGCATACAATTCACCGTCCGCGCCCTCTGCGAACGACGAGATACTGAGCGTAGTATCGTCAAGCTCGTCGGGTGCAGTGCCTTGCACGCTGGTCGCCGGCACACCCCATATACGACCAGAGCCGAAGTCGCCAAATACATAGAAACCCTGCAAATTCGGAATGGCGGCGCCGCGATAAACGAACCCGCCGGTTACCGAAATATTTCCACCGACATGGCCATATTCGGTGATTGGATCAACGTTGTTGGTTGAGCAACCTGTGGATGGTTCAAAACAATGTGCGCCCTCTCGCTCGTCCCAGCCATAATTCATTCCCAGTTCGACCCGGTCGATTTCTTCCCAGTCAGCTTGCCCGACATCGCCAACCCAGAGATCCCCGGTCTGACTGTCAAAGCTGAAGCGCCAGGGATTTCGAAACCCCCAGGCATATATCTCCGGGCAAGGCATCACACCGACGCCATCAACGCAGTTCGTATTGGACGAAAATGGATTAGTCGCTGGAATCGCGTAACGAGTTGGCGGCGCGACATCGATATCAATGCGCACGATACTGCCCAAGATATGGCTGGTGTCCTGCGCACGTTCGTTAGGATCACCTCCGCTGCCACCATCGCCAAACCCGATATAAAGAAACCCGTCCTGCCCAAACGCGATGTTACCGCCGTTGTGATTTGAAAAATCCTGTGGGACAGTCAGGATTTCAAACTCTGAAGTTTCGTCAAGATCTCCTGTTAAAGGATCGATGACGAAGCGCGAAATGACCGATACGAGAGGCGATCCGGTTCGTGTATAAGAAACGTAAACGCGGCCATTGGCGGCAAAATCAGGGTGAAAGGCCATACCAAGTAAACCGGCTTCGCTGGGCCCGGAATTTACTCGACCACTGATATCGATGAACACGGAACTCGAAGATACGGTCGGGTCATTATTGAACACTCTTATGACACCTGACTGCTCAACGACAAACCACCGTGAAATATCGCTGGGCGCCTGAATCAGGGCGACCGGAAGATTGAATGTGAGCTGATTGAAAACTCGCTGTACACCTGTCTCCAGCGAAACCGGCGGCGGTGGTGGACTGACTGGTCCGGAACTGCCGCCCCCGCAAGAGTTGATCGCCGCAACAAGAGCAAGCAGCAAACTCACAGCGATAACTGGATGATCGTTCATTTGATTATCCCCCCTGGACTTGCCCCGATTTTGATGACACTCCGAACCCTCAAAATGAGGCACGTTCAAATCTTCCCGGTCTGCTTGCTTTCGGAAAAACGCCTGCGAAGGCACGCCCATTCGACCTTGAGCGACCTCCTGTTCTTTGTCAAGGTCGCGTTGACGGTAAACCAGCCAGCGATCTGCAACAGCAAGAGCATGGCTTTTTGACTGTCGCCTGCATCGGACATTAACAGAGAGGTTGCAATTATTAGTGCCGCCCAAACGATGGCGTTGGTAAATACCGGCCTGGCGTGGAATTTGTGCGCCATTACAGTTTTCCTTGTTTATGTGTTGGCAGTTGATTCGCTCACATCAACATCGTCATTGAGTGAAAAGATATCCTCCACGGGGACGCCGAAATAGCGTGCAATCTTGAGCGCGATAACGGTCGAGGGCACAAAGCGGCCCACCTCTATGGTACTGATTGTCTTGCGGGTCACGCCGATACGCTCCGCAAGATCGCCCTGGCTGAGGCGATGCTCGGCCCGGTAGACACGGATGCGATTGTTCAGTTTGCCTGTCATGGAGCGAGCTCTGTATCGAAATCGTCATCACTCTCGTCATCGCTGTCACCGCGTACCGAGCGAAAAAAGGCAATACTGAGTACACCCAGAGAAAACGCCAGTGTCACGTTTATGAAAAACGGCGTGGGTAGTTCGGTCAGATATTTCCCCGTCACCGGTTCCAGAATAATCAGAAAAACAAAGGTCAGGCTAAAAGCCATGGCGCTCGCCCGCTTGAACATTTCGACAAGATACCCGTCAGCTTCCGCACATTCGCTTTTTTGGCGATATCTCAGTCTTGCGAATTTCACAAATGCCGGAAAAACAATCAGCAAAACAAGAATGCTTGGGACAAGTTGCAGACGATCCATGAGATCTACAATTTCCTGGTCGCTAATCACATACATGGCCGCAGCCATCGCATAGGAGATTGTCAATAAGGACACACCAATCGCTGTCCTTTGCAGAAGCCTGTCGACAATCTGTGCCGGGGATTCGTTGCTGCCTGTCGGTGTTTCTTTGCGGTCGTTCATCGTGTGCTGACTCCCAATAAACATAAGGTACAGGTATCACAATGACTATCCAATGACGCTTTTTGATACCCCAAGGTTCCTTATAGGGCAAAATACTGCCCTTGTCAAGGGCTGGGGCTTTGTGGACCCGCGCCGGCGAATTCTGGTTTGAAATGTGGATCATGCGGCGATCGCTGAGCACGCCATCGGGCTGTAGCTCAGCCGCGTAGAGCGCTATCCAAAAACGGCAGGTGTCGAAAGTCGGCGTTCGACTCCTGGTGGACGATCGTTGAAATCGCAATCGGCGCGCAAAGTGAGACGCAGATTCCAATTTTGATGTCGATAATCCGGATTATCGATAAAAAAAACCCCGACGCCAAAGCGCCGGGGTCTGCATTTCAGTGCTTGGCCGAATCAGAAGCTCTGGCGGGCACTGACATAGATCATTCGTCCGCGCGGATCGTGGACCTTGCTGTCAAAACCCTGGACGCCAACTGCGAACGGTGGGTCGTTATCAAACACATTGAGAATACCCAAGGTAAATGAAGTCCCTTGTGATGTTCCAAACAGCTGAGAGGCATGATAGCTGTACTGAAGATCAAGGGTCGTATGAGAGTCGATGTTGGCGCCACCTCCATTATCGTCGTCATAAGACGATATATAGCGGACGATAGCACCGGCCGCGTGATTGTTCCT
>BFAS01000011.1 GCA_008974985.1 bacterium MnTg02 | reverse complement strand
GACCCAGTCATTCAAATGTATTGAAGCGGGCGAGCTGCTCAGCATCGATTATGACCGCGTCAAGCAACTGTATTTTCAGAACCCAAGCTTCGGTTTCTATTTTCTCAATCTAATATCACAGCGCCTCATTGCCAATATCGCGAGACTTGAGAAGCGGTTGGAAGAGCATAAGCAGAGCGCACGTGGCTAACTGTTTTCGTTAGCATATTTTGTTGGCCCAAAACTGCCTAGCCGAACTAGGTTTAAGACCCCGTCTGGCGGACGTGGTAAATAATTACGCTAGGAATCGATACCAAGTAACGACCCGTCCACACTTTTCCGAAAGCACTCTAGTCACCCCCCCTAAACATTGACGATCTCTTGCTTGGTGCTGTCCACAAAGCCCAAGACGTCGGCCCGCTCGGTTTCGGGGACTTGGAACTGGTCAAGCGTGGCATTGAGATGGCCAATGAAGCTCGTCCAGTCGCGCTCGGAGATGCCCATTCCGCGATGCGACGTCAACATATCGCGGCCGGTATAATAAAGAGGTCCTCCGGCATTGGCGCTCAGGAAATCAACGAGGAGCTGCGTTTCCCGTTTAATGCCGTCCTCACCGCGATTGGCCCAAAAGCGTGCGAGCTGAGGATCGGACCTTAGCCGCCCCAAGAGGTCGTCGCACACAGCCGAAATCGCATCATATCCGCCCAGGCGTTTGTAGAGTGTCTCCGCTTCCATGCACACGTCTCCCGCAATGAAAAGAAAGGTCCGCCTATCATGATTCGATTGCGTCCATAAAGGGGGGGGCAGCGGAGCATAAAAAAAACCACCGTAGCTTTCGCCGGGTGGTTCCTATTCTAATTAGCTTTCGCGAAGAAGGGGATATGAGGCCAGCCAATATTCAGATCTCCTGCTCCTCTACCATCTTCTCCAACTCAGGGATCAGATCTCTGCCGGCTTGAATGAAGGGGTTAACGGCCAAGGCCGCGCGGTAGGCCTCTAGGGCTTTCTGCCAGTTCTTGCGCGCGACGTGAATCATGCCGCGGCCGGCGAGGGCGCCGAAGTGCCGTGGCTCCCGTTTCAAGGTTTCCATGATGTCCGCGAGCGAGCGGTCATGCGCGTCCATGAGGTAGAGCAGAGTGGCACGCTTGTTCCAGCCTTCTGCGTATTCGGGGGCAATCTCGATGATCTGATTGAACTGGATGAGCGCATGGTCGTACTCCCGGAGCTGCATGGTGGCAACGGCCTCTTGCATCAGCCGGTCGACGCCGGGACGGCCTGATCGCATCCAGAGTTTCCAAATATTTGCGACGATAGGTGCGGCGGCGTGCGCGCCTTTCGCAGCCTTGAGCCGTCGAAATTGTTCGTCGAGTTCCGTCTTTCGTTCTGCAACAGCGTGACCCGGATCGCGTTTCGTCAAAGGCGGTGTCTGGGCGATAGCAGACAATCCGGCGGAGCCAACCGCCAAGGTCACTCCGGTGAGCACTACTGCGCGCAACGCATTCAGACAGCGCATCGGACCACTCCTCGATAAACTGGGTACCGGCTACAGCGGCGAGCAAGGACCGATCCCGCTGCGGCGCGGCTTCAAGCTTCAGTCTATCGGAATTTGACGATGGCGAGAATAGTCGCGCGCTTCTCGCCCGGGGTATGAAAAAACTTGGGCATCTGGCTGACCGCCTCCCACACAACGCAAAAAAGCCACCGCAGCTTTCGCCGGGTGGCTTTTGTTTCGCTCACGCCAGTTCGCTGACGCGAACGGTTCCGCGAGGGCGCGCCAAAGCGCGGGGCGCGTTTGCGCCCAGTCGGAGCTTACACGCTCCACCATTCATTTTCCTTGAGGGAATCTCGCAAAGAGGGGTTTCTCGATGAATATCATAACATCCTTGGTATGCCTGGCGACGACCTACTCTCCCACACCTTAAGATGCAGTACCATCGGCGCTGGAGCGTTTCACGGCCGAGTTCGGGATGGGATCGGGTGCAGCCGCTCCGCCATAACCACCAGGCAAACGAAGGATGTTAAGTTATATCGGCTCACGCGTTAATCCCTCACGGCTATTCCTCGGCCTATGGCCTCGGGCCTCCGGGAGGGCGCCTCTAAGAGGCGGGCCGCAGTCGCGGCCTTCTTGCCATCTCAATCGAAATGGCTCGGATAACGGAGTTATCCGGCGTGAGCTTTGAATTATCTGGTCTCGTCTTTTCGATGTTCTCTTCAAAGCCGCCGACTGGCGGCCGGCCCGTTGGGCCGCGTTCCCGCAGGCTTTTCGCGCCAAAGGCGCGAATTCGCCGTGAGGGATAAAAAGATAAACACTCATAATGAGAGCAATCAAGCCAATCGAGTTATTAGTACTGGTTAGCTTCACACATTGCTGTGCTTCCACACCCAGCCTATCAACGTGGTGGTCTTCCACGACTCTCAAGGGAGAACTAGTTTCGAGGGAGGCTTCCCGCTTAGATGCTTTCAGCGGTTATCCCGTCCGCACATAGCTACCCTGCTGTGCCGCTGGCGCGACAACAGGTCCACCAGAGGTGCGTCCATCCCGGTCCTCTCGTACTAGGGACAGCTCCTCTCAATTCTCCTACACCCACGGCAGATAGGGACCGAACTGTCTCACGACGTTCTAAACCCAGCTCACGTACCTCTTTAATTGGCGAACAGCCAAACCCTTGGGACCTGCTCCAGCCCCAGGATGAGATGAGCCGACATCGAGGTGCCAAACAACGCCGTCGATATGGACTCTTGGGCGTCATCAGCCTGTTATCCCCGGAGTACCTTTTATCCGTTGAGCGATGGCCCTTCCACACGGGACCACCGGATCACTATGACCGTCTTTCGACTCTGCTCGACCTGTCAGTCTCGCAGTCAGGCAGGCTTATGCCATTGCACTCGTCAGCTGATTTCCGACCAGCCTGAGCCTACCATCCCGCGCCTCCGTTACCCTTTGGGAGGCGACCGCCTCAGTCAAACTACCCACCACGCCCGGTCCCGGACCCAGA
>BFAS01000010.1 GCA_008974985.1 bacterium MnTg02 | reverse complement strand
AAGCTCCAGATAGAAGCCGGCTTCCCAGTCGCTATTGATCTTGGCGCTACCACCGAATTTCAAGCGGCTACCGGAAACAGCATTGTCGCCGATATAGGCGTCGTCTAGGACACCGTCATCCCACCACAATACGGCCTGGTTGATTTGTCCACTAAGCTTCAGGCTAACTTTTCTGTTGCCCTTGCGGACGGTCGTCGCCTCCAGCTCCGCCACGCGCTCCTCGAGATCCGCGCAGCAATCACCGCCGAGGTCAGCGGCCTGCGCCGGCGTCATAGCGAGCCCGGCCGCGAAAAGACCGGCCGCCGCCGCGACGGCAGGACGGCTAGAAATCTTCATGAGTCCCCCGATCATATTTATCTCCACTCCAAATTCTTCAAGGTCATCGATATCAAGCAGCGCACATTATTGGACCCTGCTCACTGTACGCCTGCTTACACGGCACGCCGCAAACAGTGGCCGCGGTGCACAACGCGTACTCTCACAGAACGCTGGTTACTAAATGGTTAGGAAACGCAAATACGGAGATCCATTTACGCTGGATCTCATTGGTTTGTTGCGCGACGGTCGCATACTCGGAAGGCTGGCGGGCCAGCTAACAGACTCATCGCTTGCATCATAGGTAGCCGAAGAAAGTTAACAGAGTAAATATGCTCTTAGACTCTTTCCCCGGCTTCCGACGATCTTGTTGCCCAATTGTCACGAAACAGGGCCATAGCACGCAATTTCGTTAACCAATCATCAACAAAACATGCGCTGCTCCACTCTGAGCGGTCCAAATTGTAGATACGTCAAGCAATATGAGCGAATCACAGGCGGTCGCCGCGGCCCATCCAGCTGACGACTGATCTCAACATTTGCATGGAGGGCCTCAGTCCACGGCGCGCTCAGCATTAGGGGCTCACACAGTGGCCGCGAGCGAAAATAATTGGAGAGAATTTGCGCAAAAAAAGAGCCGCCCCGAAGGGCGGCTCTCTGAATTCATTGCGTTAGATCTTAGTTCTAGTCGTCTTAGAACTTGATCCGCGCGCCAACTCCAAAGATGTCGAAATCTTCGAAACTCTCGCCGGGCTCTTCATATTCAGCATGGTCCCAGGCGGCATAAATTTCCATGGCCGCAGCGTCGATGTTATGAACCACCGCCACACTCCACGTTTCCGTTTCGTCATTGATGAAATCAGCGTCGGTATTGATGTCCTCGCCCTTATAATATGAGACGGCGATCGCCGTGGCGCCACTCGCGAACCATTTCTGCTTGATGCCAACCTTGACGTAATAGAATTGGCCGTCCTCCACCGCATCGGCAAAATCCCTTTCGCCAGCGGCAAAGGTCACATTAAGGCCTGTCGGGACATGCATGACAGAAATTGAGCCATTAACGGTTTCGGTTTCGGGGTCGACAAGGCCGGTTGAGTCTTCATCGTTTTCATAAGCGATCGCAGCGGCTACCCGGATGCTCCCGAACTCACCGGCATATCGCAAAGCAACATCCCAAAAGTCGTCACGGCCGTCATTCTGTCCGAAGGATGTCGACGCTGTGAAGCCACCGAGAGTCGGGGAATCATAGCGAATACGAGACCGGCGGCTCAAACCGTCAAATTGATTGTAAGTATCGCCGTGTGTAATACCGGGAACACTGCCAATCCACTCGAATGCGCTGGACCAATCCGTATGACCACCGGAATACTGAGCCACACTGGTTCCAGACAGATCAACTTCCGATGATCCATTCGACGCGGTATCGCCCTTACCGAGGGAGACTTTACCAAAGCTGCCCTTCAACCAGACATCCTGGATCCGCATGTCAATAGTGAGACTAGATTTTCCTGAGTCTGCATCAGCTCTCTGACTGCTATCGATTTCCGGATCAAACTCGATTTTGAAACCGGCTTCCAGCGTCGAATTAATCTTCGCCGAACCTGAAAATCTCAAACGCGTCGAGCTGTTATTGTTATCGACGATGTAAATATCATCGTCTTGACCATCGTCCCAGAATGTGATCATTCTGTTGACTTGGCCGGAGACCGTTAAGCTAACTTTGTTATTGCCTTTACGAGCAGTCGTTGCTTCCAACTCCGCAACCCGTTCTTCGAGGTCTGCACAGCAGTCACCGCCGAGATCAGCAGCATTTGCGGGTGTGAGCGCGAAACCGCCCATAAAAATACCAGTCGCCGCGATTATCGCAAGCCGACTGGCCGTCTTAGGGAGTCCCCCAATCATACCGTATACTCCACTCTGTTACGCTACTTAAACTGCAACTTGATGCAGAACGCTTCAGTTACTAATTCGTAGCTCTCTTATCCCTGCAGCAGGCCCCCAAAACTCTAGCGGGGTATCCCACATTTCTGCCACGCGAACTTCTAATAGGATCTCTGCCCCCTTGCGGTTCGCTGACTTAACAGTGCAATTCGTAGACAAAACCACCTAATAAGTAAACAGAAACAAGACGTAGCGTCGCGTTCTTCAGAAGCCATGTGTTATTTTGAACACGATACGACTCATTGAGTTGACTCAAACTATTAATGCTTAGCAATCCTAAGGCTGTGGGACGTAATTTAACGCTCCGGACCGCTTGCGCGGCGAAAATCAATTGACTGATTGCGCTTATCCACACGACGAATGTCCACAGTTTGAGCAAGTTGCCGCCGTCCGCCATTGTTCGCTGTGGAAAACGACTCTTTAGGTTTGATCACATTATTTGCGATCCAGATCCGCCACAGGGACCTTCAAATAGCGCACGCCATTGTCCTCTGGCGGCGGCAATTCACCAGCCCGGATATTCACCTGCAGCGAGGCATAAAGAAGCGTGGGCGTTGCCAGGTTTTTGTCGCG
>BFAS01000009.1 GCA_008974985.1 bacterium MnTg02 | reverse complement strand
GATCGGCCACAAAGTACGATCAGTGCTAGGCCTTCCAAGAAATCGAAACAGGAAAAGCCGATCGATCCAAATTCGCCGTTCGCCGCTCTGGCGAAACTCAAGGAAGATCTTGAGAAAGGTTCAGCGAATGAGTTGTCCAAAAGATCATTACGGTTCAGGCGCAACGTCTCGATAAATGGCTGTGGTTCGCGCGCCTTGTAAAAACGCGGTCGCTCTCAAGCCGCCTTGTCGCAGCGGGGAAAATTCGCGTAAACCGCTCCCGCATCACCAAACCATCTACGTCTGTGCGAAAAGGCGATATTGTGACTGCCGTCATTAACCGCCGCGTCCGCGTTATTCGCATTCTTGCCCCTGGAATGCGCCGCGGGCCGGCGAAGGAAGCGTGTGAACTTTATGACGATCTGACGCCAGCCGAGCCTGCCGCCGCCCCAACCAAATGGGATGCTCGCACCGTTCCCGCACCCGCTCGCGAAAGCGGAAGCGGACGGCCGACAAAGCGGGACCGGCGAAAAATGGAATCGTGGCACCGCCGATCTCTGGAAACCAGCTAAGATTTACCGATTCCGAGCGTGATCGCGGTTCCTTCCGTTGCTTGTGCTTGGGCGGAGATTATATTAGGGAAGAGGCCGTCAATTCCGATCGTAACAATATGGCACGTATTTTGGCCTGTTTATAGACGCGGAGTTTGGCCGCGATTATCGAACACTTGATGGTCGGGTGTTTAGGAGAGCTTGATGACCTATATCGTGAATGAGGCTTGCATCAAGTGCAAATTGATGGATTGCGTCGAAGTCTGCCCCGTAGATTGCTTCTACGAGGGTGATAATATGCTCGTAATTCATCCCGATGAATGCATCGATTGTGGTGTTTGTGAGCCGGAATGCCCGGTCGAGGCCATTCAACCAGACACGGAACCCGGTCTCGAAAAATGGCTCGAACTAAACACCGAATATGCAGAGAAATGGCCGAATATTACGGTTAAACGTGAGCCGCCTGCGGATTCTGCAAAATATGAGACTGAAACGGGAAAATTTGAGAAATATTTCTCCCCGAAACCTGGGCAAGGCGATTAGCCCTGTTTCCGCCAATCCGACCGATTTTCCCTTAGAACTCATTCAAAATCTGATGAAAATGGAGCGCAGATGCCGCAAAAGTGGCCATCTCCATTAAATATGCTTGTTCACAGATTGGTTGAACGTTTCTCGAATTCCTAAATATGTGTTATGGTTTTGTCACAGTGAAGGAAAAAGTACCGGAATTGTCGCTCAGTTGTGAGTCGGCACGATTTCGGGTGCAGGTGAGATTGTCGCAAAAATCGAACCGATCGTCTTTGGGTCACCGGGGTCAGTGATGGTGAAGTCCAAAACCCGTGTGTTCGGTAGATATGTACTTCGCCAAAATTCGGTGACGAAACGAACAGGGCAGCGGCGGAATTCTTTGCTCACTATGGATTAATTTTGCCGGATGGCGCCCTGTACCCAAGGGAGCTGTGCGGTTGAAAACGGCTTTTGCGTCAAAAGCCGAGAAATGACGTGGAAACAGAGTATGGCTGAAAAGAAAAAACCCCAACAGAGAAACGGCTTTCGTAGAAATGAGTATATCGTCTATCCCTCTCATGGGGTTGGACGCATTGTGAGTATTGATGAAGAGGATATCGGCGGCGTAAAGCTCGAGCTGTTCGTCATCAATTTTGAAAAAGATAAGATGACGCTCCGTGTTCCCACAGCAAAATCGAAAGAGGTTGGGATGCGGAAGCTCTCAGCGGATGCCGTCGTTAAGAAAGCCATGACCACGTTAAAAGGCAAGGCGCGTATCAAACGGACGATGTGGAGCCGCCGTGCTCAGGAATATGAGGCCAAGATCAATTCGGGTGATCTCGTCTCGATTGCGGAAGTTGTGCGCGATCTCTACCGCTCAGACACCCAGCCCGAACAATCTTATTCCGAACGCCAGCTTTATGAAGCCGCCCTCGACCGAATGGCGCGCGAAATAGCTGCTGTACAAAAGCTCGAGGAAGGCATTGCCGTGCAAAAAATAACGGATGTGCTTTTGAACGGTGCGCGTGCCGCAAACAAGGCTGCGCTTGAGGGCGACGGTGCCGAAAACCAAGCTGCTTGAGCGATAAGGTCCTAGAGAAACATCGCTAGCAGATTTCCTCAAATATTAGAGTGCTTTTGGATAAAGTGGAAACCGGTTTTCCGGTAAGAAGCACGTAAAATCAAAAAACTAGGGTCCGGTTTTGATTCAATCAAAAACGAAAAGACCCTAGATGCGCGGAAGGCCCGGGTCTGGTGGACCAGGGTCTTTCTTTTGTGGAGGTGCCGCCGGCGGCTTAATTGGATCAAGAATTTCAATCTGCTCGGGGTGCGTCACCTTAATCATTGGACCATTCCAGCGTTCAATCCAACCGCGAACCCGAATACGCTTGCCGGCAAGTGCCTTCAAATCAAAATGCGCCTTGCGAAATAATTTCTGGTTTCGCCGGGCGACGGAAACAGTGAAGTCATTTTTCCAATTCTCGCCAAAATTAAGAAAAATCCACCCCTTCGCTTCGCCAACTTTGAGAACAGTGCCCTCGACGAGTTGGAACGTCCGGATGCGGCCCAAAATATTTGCGACGTTTCGCACAGGCAAAATCTGATAGCGGCTGTGGGCCCAGAGACCCCGCCGGTCTTGCCGTGCGGTGCGCTCTTGATCTTGCAACAGACGAATGCACGCGCGGTTATCACGATATGAGGCAGCGCGCGGAAACCCACCTTCGACAAGAAACCGGTGCACCCAAA
>BFAS01000008.1 GCA_008974985.1 bacterium MnTg02 | reverse complement strand
CCATTATACTAAAGACCATACGATCATGGCCCGTACCTTAAATGGCTATGGCTGACCGTTAGCCTAGCCGGACGGGCTGACATTGAGGGTACGCAATGTCAGAGCCGATCACCAGGAATTTGCCGTGCGTCGTGGCGGAGGACTCCCATGAAAATCATTGAGGATGCCCGTGCTCCAAATCCGCGGCGGGTGCGGATTTTTCTGGCGGAAAAGGAAATTGAAATCCCATTCGAGCAGATCGAGATTATGAAAGGTGATCATAAGACACCGGATTTTACCGCGAAAAACCCCTTTCAACGCGTACCAATTCTCGAGCTCGAAAGCGGTACCATCATATCTGAGTCCGTCGCTATCTGTCGTTACTTTGAGGAATTGGAACCCGATCCACCTTTGATGGGCAAGGATCCGTTGGATAAGGCCCGGGTCGAAATGTGGAACCGGCGGATGGAGCTTAATCTGCTCTTCCATGTCGCGCAGGTCTTCCGGCACACGCATCCGGCAATGACGGACTTTGAAGTTCCACAGATCTCCGAATGGGGGGAGGCGAACCGTCCAAAGGTTCTGGAAACGCTGATCTTTCTCGATCAAGAATTGGAGAGCCGCGCATTTATCGCCGGCAAGCGGTTTTCGATCGCCGATATTACCGCGAAGGTCGCCATAGATTTCTTAAAGCCGCCCAAAATTGAGCGGCCTGAAAAACTCAAACATCTGGCGCGATGGTATGATGAGGTTTCGTCACGGCCGAGCATGAAGATGCCTCAAAAAGACCAGGACAAATAACTCTGACGACCGAGAGTTGCATCGATGCGGGAGGGCTGACGGCCGTCCGGGAACATGGTGCTATATTCCATTCGGCTCTGCGACATTATGAGTTGGCCGAGGGCTTCTTAATTGGTTATCCGTTCAATCGGAGTATCGAGGCCGGAAGATGAGCCGAAAGCTGACAAAGCTTGTTGCCGAGATTAAGCAGTGCCGTCTATGCGCTGACAATCCGATGGGTCTGCCTTTGCCGCATGACCCCCGGCCGGTTCTGATCGTCGAGAGCGCGGCGCGGCTTTGCATCTGCGGCCAAGCGCCCGGGACACGTGTACATGCCTCCGGCCGGCCGTTCACAGATCCATCGGGCGATCGGCTTAGAGACTGGATGGGGGTGACGCTCGAGGAATTTTATGATTCAACCAAAGTTGCAATCATTCCGATGGGGTTCTGTTTCCCGGGACTCGATGCAAAGGGCGGTGATTTGCCACCGAGGCGCGAGTGCGCGGACCGTTGGCGATCTGAGCTTTTTGGTCATCTCGGAAGCGTAGAACTCATTCTGTTGGCCGGGCAGTATGCGCAAAAGTGGCATTTGGGTAAGTGCTGCAAGGCAAGTCTCACAGAAACTGTGCGCAATTGGCGGCAATATACCAAGGAGAAACATGGGCCCGCTTTTCTCCCTTTGCCGCATCCATCTTGGCGAAACAATGCTTGGCTCAAGAAAAATCCTTGGTTTGAAACAGAGGTATTGCCATATTTAAGAATTCAGGTGCGGCATTTGATAGATAGTTCAGAATAAAAATTTTCTTTGGTTGATTGTGTGGAAACACATAAAATTATGCAATATAATTGGGCAAAATAAAAAAAGTTATTGTTCAAAAGAATTTTTCAAGGCAAAAGCAACATCAATGAAATTCAATTCATGGTTGATTCAATGAGATAATTTAGATGATTGATGCAATAGACCGTAAAATTCTCAAAATAATCCAGAGAGACTGCACTATTCCCGTTGCGGAAATTGGCAAAATGGTGGGACTTTCGACAACCCCCTGCTGGCGGCGAATTCAAAAACTTGAAGAAAGCGGCATTATCAAGGGAAGAGTCGCACTTCTGGACCCGAAGAAAATTGATGCCGGCGTGACCGTGTTCGTTTCGATATCCACGAGTCAGCATACGCAAGAGTGGTTAAGCCGGTTTCACGAGGTGATACAGGCGTTCCCCGAAGTCGTAGAATTCTATCGAATGAGCGGCGAGGTCGATTATCTTCTCAGGGTCGTCGTTTCCGATATCAACAAATATGATCAGTTTTACAAAAAGCTGATTAGTCAGATTGAGTTGAGCAATGTCAGCTCCACATTCGCTATGGAGCAGATCAAATTCACAACGGAAATACCGCTTGGAGATAAAGACAAGCGGGACGGATCTGAGGGCGGCGGCAGTTAGAACTTCAAGCTTTAGGATCGAGCCGCGCAATGAGACTCGAAGCATCCCAACGCTTGCCGCCCATTTGCTGAATTTCCGAATAGAATTGCTCGATCAGCGCCGTAACGGGCAAATTCGCACCGTTTAAACGGGCTTCATTGATACAAATCGCAAGATCCTTGCGCATCCAATCGACAGCGAAGCCAAAGTCGAATTCACTCTCGGTCATCGTTTCCCAGCGATTTTCCATCTGCCACGATGTGGCAGCGCCCTTGGCGATTGTGTTCATTACCGCTGGGATATCGAGACCGGCCTTTTTCGCGAAATGGAGGCCTTCCGCCAGGCCTTGGATCACGCTGACCACGCATATTTGGTTGACCATTTTGGTGAGCTGACCTGAGCCGGACGGACCGATAAGGGTCACCGCCCGAGCAAAACATTGAATAACCGGTTCGGCCAGCTCGAAATGCTCTGGATCTCCGCCGACCATGACAGTGAGAATTCCGCCTTCGGCGCCAGCTTGGCCGCCGGATACAGGCGCATCGAGAAATCCGGCGGCCCGAT
>BFAS01000007.1 GCA_008974985.1 bacterium MnTg02 | reverse complement strand
TAGAGTAAAAGCTGTGGAGAGTGGATTTTGTTTGGTCGCTCACCGTGCAGCCAAGCTTTGACCATAGCGGCGCTGGGGTAAAAATAAGCTGACTTTAGGCAAATGTTGCGTGCAAGAAGTCGCCTAAATAAACACTCTTAAAGAGGACGCGTCAGCGTGACGGTACACATCCAAAAGCTCTGTGTTGGCATTGAGTCGATTGAGCATCTCGCAGAGCGCCAGGACATGCGGCTGAAAAGGCAGGGGGAAATCGCGCACCACACACGCATGGCCCCCAAAAGGCGGGACGAGATCGTCGACGGCGGGTCAATCTATTGGGTGATCAAGGGACAGGTGCAAGTCCGGCAGCGCATTATAGGCATTGAGATTTTGACGGCGAGCGATACAGGCAAGCGGTGCAAGTTTGTGCTCGACCCGGAGTTGGTGCCGGTCCGGCCACGGCCAAAACGCGCTTTCCAAGGATGGCGTTATCTGGCGCGCGAAGATGCCCCCCCTGATTTGGAGAAAAATGCAATTGCGGCGAAACTCCCTGAGAAGATGCGCGCCGAACTTGCGGAGCTCGGATTGATTTGAATATTAGAGCTCATTGTTTTTAAGCATTTTCCGGGTGGAAAACCGCCTACATTTTTCGTGAAATTGCTCTAGCTATCGCGCTCGTCGGCGTTGCGGCACGGCCAGATTGTCGATAAGCCGGGTCGCGCCGAGCGTGGCTGCTGCGAATAGCCGTGCCTTTCCGGTAATTCTTCCCTTGATTGGGATCAAATTGTCCGGGTCCATGACTTCCAAATAGTCGATCTCAAAACCTGCCGCTTTCAGCTGCCGTTTTGCTCTGGGCAAGACTTGGCCGGTGGTTTTGCCCGACGCCAGTTTCGCCGATATGTCCCGGAGCGTTTGATAAAGACGCGGCGCTGCTGCCCGATCTTTTGCGGAAAGGTAAGCGTTGCGCGACGACATCGCCAATCCGTCGGCTTCGCGGATAATCGGGCCGGTAACGATTTTCACAGGGATATTCAGATCGCGGACGAGCCTGCGGATAATGAGCTGTTGCTGATAGTCCTTCTCCCCAAAGACCGCAATGTCGGGCAGGGCTTGTAGCAGCAATTTCGTGACAACCGTCGCAACACCACCGAAAAAATGCGGACGGGAAGCCCCGCAGAGACCCTCTGAAAGTCCTCCGACGGAAACGCTCGTGGAAAAATCGGGCGGATATATTTCAGCGTGATTTGGCGAGAACACGAGATCGGTGCCGCGTTCCGAGAGCGCCGCATTGTCGCGCTTTTCGTCGCGGGGATAAGAGGAAAAATCTTCGTTTGGCGCGAATTGCGCCGGGTTGACGAAAATTGTGACGATGGTCCGGTCTGCTTTTTTATTGGCGATATCCACCAAGGAGAGGTGTCCCTGGTGCAGCGCCCCCATCGTTGGCACGAGTGCTATCGTCTCACTGTCATCGCGCCAAGCTTTCACGCGAGCCCGGAGTGCGCGGACGGTCCTGATCTTAGGAAGCGATGCCACCATGGGATTCTTTTCGCCTCAATATGCATGAATTTAGCTGGCGAGACTATCAGTCCGGCAAGGTCAGGCCAATATTTGGCGGCGATCAATTTCGATAGTGACCGGAAAGCCGCCGCCGGCCGATAACTGTGGCTGACCCATTCTTGAAATTGAGTGATCGGGACAAAATGGGACAATAGGTGAATTGGCCCGCTCCGCAGGGTTCGAACCTGCAACCTTCGGGTTCGAAGCCCGAAAACACCATCAAATTATATATTTCAAGACATCGCTCTGGCCTTCTTTATCCCCTTGAAATCATTAACTCTTTACCGAAATATGCTTTCATGGTATTTTATTAGGCATCAACGACTTTCACCCAAAAATTTACCCCAGAGGCCCTTGGGGTAAAAAATACCGGGGTAAATCATGCGGCAACAACTCACCGACAGATACGTCGAGAACAAACGTCCTGACTCTAAAAAGCGGCTCGAAATCGCAGACGGCTACCGTCTGACAAATGGGCGCCGTCTCGGTCTCTATTTGATCGTGCAACCGAGCGGTCATAAGTCATTTTCGATCCGCTACGTGAATAAGAATAAAAAGTCGCGGAAATTTACGCTGGGGTCTTATCCGGAATGGTCTCTGAGCGATGCGCGTGCGAAGGCGAAGGAAATTTGGTTTGAGGTAAAGAAGGGAGGCGATCCCGCTGCAAAGCCCGCAACCCCGACAACCGAGCCGGTCAGCGATTTATACGAGACGGTCCTTGATGAATTTTACAAACTTCACGTCGATGAGAAAACGAAGCCGAGTACAGCGCTAACGACAAAGGATCGTTTTAAGAACCATGTGACTCCGGTTTGGAAAGGCCGAAAGATATCCGAGATCACACAAAAGGACATCAAAGCGTTGCGAAAAAGTATCTTAGAAAAGCGGGATGACACTAAGCCCAACCGGCCAATGGACACCACAGCCAAACGAACAATGGAAGTTGTCAGCAAGTTTTTAAATTGGTGCGTCGAGCAACTGCTTATCGACGAGTCGCCGTACAAGAACATTTCGACTGAGAAACCAGATCCAAGAAAGCGCGTGCTTAATGAAAATGAAATCCGATGGTTCTGGCGCGCGACCGGAACTTTGGATTATCCATTCGGTTCTGATTTTCGATTGCTGCTCTTGACCGGCCAACGTCTCG
>BFAS01000006.1 GCA_008974985.1 bacterium MnTg02 | reverse complement strand
CGACAGCTGCGCTAAGATATTTTTTCACTTCGATTTTCCTCCCAACTAACGCTACCGTTTTCCATAAAGCGGATATTGCGGTCCGTTCCAAGCTGCGCGAAATGTTGCGCCATCGAACGAATTCACGCTGCTCCATAACGACGAAAAAAGCGACAATTCAAAGCGCCACCCTCGTTCGTCACCACGTATTCGCTGGCTGACACGTTCCTCGTACTGTGCCGAAACCGCATGTACATACGAAACGGCACCCAGCGCTAAAATCTGTATATTTCATCGTAAAGCTCAAATGCGTCATATGTCAAACAACTTGGCACATTTGTTCCATCATCGGGGGATTATGGTTCACTATGCTGCATCGCTGATCCTGCTCGCCCATCATGCTCCGGCACCCGGCGCGATACCAGAGAGCACATGACTCGCACAATGCAAGGGTTGAATCGATCTCGAATGGTGACGGGTCGAGCACCGCCGGAAGCTCCGTACAGCCAAGAATGACCAGATCAGCTCCGCGCTGTTTGAGTTCATCGACGCGTTCAGCAAAAATATCAGCTGCGGCATCCAATTTGCCCGCTTTAACGCATCCTATTCCTTCATAAAGCCGCGCTTGCTGGCATTCGTCTGGAACCAGGCAGTCATAACCACTATCGGCGAGTTTTGATTGATAGAATCCGGAATGTATGGTGCCGGGGGTCGCCAGCAAACCAATCGTTCCGCGGTCCAACCCTTGTCTCTTAATCCGATCAATGACCGCATCGGCGATATGCATGAACGGCAGATCGACGGCTGCCGTCAGATCCTCAAACCAATGATGTGCGGTATTGCAGGGAATGACGCCGAGTTCCGCTCCGCCTTGGTGCAGCGCACTGGCATTTTCAATCAAAGCAGCGAGAGGAGACCGCCCGCCATTCAGAATGGCCGCTGTCCGGTCGGGTATTTGCGGGATCGAGCGGATGATGACGGGCAGATGATCCTCATCCCTTTTGCCAGGCGTCACCGCGACGAGCTTGGCGAGAAAATCCACTGTCGCTAACGGTCCCATACCTCCGAGAACGCCGAGCATTATGCAGTCCTCCGTTTGAATTCAATGATTTCAACCTATCATTCCGGTGTGGCAGGACCCATTGCAAACAACGAATGCCTTATGCATATTATGCATAGTATAGTTTCAGAGCGCAATTTTCGGGCATAAAGACCATATGGAGGGAGCCATGGATATCGAATGGCTTTCGGATTTTCTGTCGCTTGCGAACACGCAAAATTTTTCGACGGCGGCAAAATCGAGGCACATCACGCAATCGGCCTTTAGCCGGCGCATTCAGGGTTTGGAATATTGGCTCGGTGTCCCGCTCATCGACCGGAGCACCTTTCCCGCGACCCTGACCCCGGCAGGCGAGATGTTTCGCCATTCAGCCGATGAAATTGTCCGCGCAATCCAACACGCCCGGGACGAATGCCGCGCCGAGGTGCGCTCGGATCCCTCGGCCGTTTCATTCGTGGCACTGCACACGCTCTCCCTCACATTCTTCCCGCAATGGATCAAAGGGCCGGAAAGCCGGCTCGGCCCGCTGCACACAAGGATGCAAGGGCATAATCTACATGACTGTATTCAACTCCTGATAACCGGGAACTCCTCTTTCCTGCTGTGCTACGCCCATCCGCGTGGCCCATTGCTTCTCAACGAAGATCAATATCCCTCTCTTAAGCTTGCGACGGAATCACTCATGCCAGTGTCCGCCGCCAAGGATGATGGGTCTGCGCAGTTCACTCTTTCCCGGCAAAAGAACGCCATTCCTTATCTCGGCTACTCGCCCGACAGTTTTCTTGGCAAAATGGTCGAAGTCATCCTCGCCAAACAGGACGATCCTCCGAAGTTCGACCTGCGTTATGAAAACTCCATGGCCGAAGCATTGAAAACAATGGCTCTGGAAGGACACGGCATTGCCTGGCTGCCCGAAAGTTGCATCAAGCGAGAACTCCGCAATCAGAACCTCGTGATCATCGGCAACGACAATCATCGGATCAGCATGGACATCCGCATCTATCGCGCCAAACAAACGGCGAAACCGGAAGCAGAACGGCTTTGGTACTATCTGCTGGAACAGGCCACTTGAATAAGAAGTAAGGCGGAAGAGGGTCTGGGACGTGGATTCATATGAGCGCCGCCAGAGCCTAACAGAAGGCTGTCGGATGTTCCGCTTTGGCTGCATAAGCTGTCGCTGAATTGGCTTCACCGGAACGCGTACTTTTGACCCCTTCCGAACATTCGCACAAAACAAAAGCGGCCCCGAAGAACCGCTCTATCCTTGAACGCTGAAAAATCTATCAGGCCGCTTCCGCAGCCATTCGTCTCTTTCGTCGCCAGCCTATGAAACCCATAACAGCAAGACCGGTGCCGAAGAGGGGTAAGGCTGCTGGGAGGGGAACAACAGAGTGAGTAGCAACAAGATCGAATTGAAGGTTGTCTCTGTCTGACATCAGCACCCATGGGACTAATTGAGGCCTTTGCATAAGGGAGTGTTTTTGGCTCATCGTCATCATTCAGGAGTGAACGATGAGACAGAAGACAGAACGGCATCAGGGTGCCGCGGAA
>BFAS01000005.1 GCA_008974985.1 bacterium MnTg02 | reverse complement strand
AAATCATTTACTCTGGCTATTTCATGCTAAGAGGCGAGTCGCCGGAAGTCATTGTTGAGTATCATTACGCGACCCATGACAGAACCAATACCATAGGGCTAAACGGCGATACCGAGGGCGGGTATGCTCAAATTGCCTACCGGTTTCCAGGCGATAATGACAAATTTAAACCTTATTTTCGTGCGGAGCGCGTGCGTGCCGATAACGATGATGCACTGCTGGGCGGGCTGGGCCTGGATTATGATGGATTCTTGGCGGGTTTGCGATGGGATTTTTCCAGCGTCGCGGCGATCAAGGCCGAGTATCGTAACGAAGAATTCAACAATGCCGGCAAGGAAAATAGCGTGTGGCTGCAAATTTCCTTTGTGCTGGGTAGCCCGATGTCAGGATTCCGGTCAGCTTCTGACAATAACCGAAATCTTTTTGCCTCATTACGACCAGGCAATGTGAACGACTAATGCCCATATCAAAGCGCAAACTGCCGATTCGCCTGACTGTAATTCTGGCGTCAATGGTTTTTCATTGGGCGGGTGTGAATTCTGCGTTTGCTGATGATGAGCAGGAAGGATTGGTTGCTATTGTCGCTCACCTGGCGACGCCGGTGAACGATCTTTCGATAAATCAGCTACGTCAAATTTTTCTTGCCGAGCAGCAGTTCTGGAATGACAAGTCAAGAATTACCATACTCATTCGGGCACCTACCGCATTTGAGCGAACTTTGGTGCTTAACCAGATTTATAGAATGAGCGAACAACAATTTCGTCAATACTGGATAGGCAAATTGTTTCGCGCCGAAGTGTCAGGTGGACCAAAAATCGTATTCAGCAGCGAGATGGCATTGGAACTGATCACCGCAATACCGGGTTCGATCACTTTTATGCCGGTCTCGGCAGTAAATGATTCCGTCAAATTGGTCAGTATAGATGGCAAGCTTCCGGGCGATCCGGAATACCCACTCTGAATGTGTCGTCTTCTCAATAAGCCGCCAATAAAATCTTATTTTTCGGTTTCTGGCGGCTGGATCAGCTCCAGCGCCTGTTGATAAACGTCAAGCAATTCGTCTTCTGCAGCAGTTACATCCGACACATAGCGCGCGGCCTCATAGGCCCGCTGATTCATGTCGTTGTCACTTGCTCTGGCTTGTGTCGAAAGCACATTATTCGTTGCACTTGTTAAGTCGTTGAAGCGCTGCTGAAAACTGTATGTCAGTGATAAGGCGGATACCATATCGTATTCCATTTGACCGAGAGCGCCGGTCGCCACTGCGGTTTCCCACGCGCTATTGATCAAGACGGCGGGACGAAAACCCCGAACAATATTGCGAAACTCGGTTGCGGACTTGTAGCCTTTACCGCCAGCGCGACTTTGTAACATTCTTGTCAGACCGTGATGAAACGGGTTGACGTCCTCCAACAGGGACTTATTGCGCTGGATCTCTTTCGCGAAGCTTTCCATGGATCGAACGACGAGTTCCTGTTTTTGCTTGTTATCTCGCCATTCATCCAACGCTAGCGCCAGCATGATGCTCATAACAATCAGGATTGATTCGAACAGGACACGGGGCAGCCAGATATACGTCTTCGGCATTGTTGTTCTCCGTTCAGCGCCAACGATGATGGTGTCGAGTTGCGACATGAACTGTTCAAAAAAGGCAACCCGCGAATAATAACTGAAACTTGGTTGCGGTGTTGGTTGTTTGGTGACCAAGTTCCTGTTTTTACTAACCTGAAAACTGATGCAGACGACTAAATCCGTTGGTAACACAAAGGACACCCACGGAGAAACAATAACAATAACAAGGACACCCACAGACTTTCTGAATAAACGCCAAGAATATTCAGTTACCAGTGATTCGATATTATGGATGTCCTTGTTTTCACCAGTAGATATCGCTCAGTGGTTGCTGCAGCTCGGCACGGACGTCAGTGACGAGGTCGCCTGGCGTCACTGATTGGCACAATCCCTTGTTGGCGCAACAGGTTTTCAGCCCGCCGACTGCCGGTCTTCAGCCAGATTTCGTAGGTGCGCAGCAGATTGAGGTCGGATTCTGCTCGCGCGCTATCGCGCACCTCGTGAAGGACGTCGATCAGGACTTGAAACTTGGTGGCCAACTCCCGGTAAACGTCAGCAAACGCTTTGCCGCGAAACGTGCCGCGCACCTCTTCGGACAATGAACCGTAGGCACTCTCGCCCATGGTCATGTAGTAATCGATATCCACGGCTTTGTTGGCGAGACTCTCGACAAAGAAGCCTGAGATAAAAAGTGCAACATCGCCTAAGCGTTGCAGGGTTTGATTGCGCTGCTCGGTGCTCGGGGCATCGGCCGCGTCCGCGAGCATCAGGGCGAGGGGCTTGAGGCCGTAGGTCTCGCCGTCGTCCTGGTAAAACTGATCAGAGCGCGAGAACAGGGTCATCATGTTGACGACGTAATGGGTGGCGTGCAGATCCACTTCCACGCCTTGCTCGGCGATGGCATCGTCGATCGACGTGCGAAAATAGTCTCGAAGATTTTGGACCGGCACTACCCGGCCATAACTCGACCGATCACCCATATCGCTACCTCTTCGTTCGATTATGTTATATCGAATTCAGACAGTTTTGCGTGTGACGCGGTTCACGTACCGGCGCATTTAATTATTCGAGATGACGGTGCCGGTATTAAGTTATTGATTACTGGGCGGCCGGTGCTAGTCCTCGGCCTCACCGTCCCAATAATCAACTGCAGTTTCCTTTCGCGCAAACACATGAAAATTTCCCGGCGCATGCAGATCGCTTGGGTCTCCGTGCCATACACCGTACTTCCCTGAGTCGGGGTAGAGCATCACATCTGTCTTCATTTCGGGACTGAGGGCGATATAGGTCAACTCATCGTCAGAAGTATTGATGATCTGGTGAGGTTGTGTCGGGTCTGCCGGTGAACAGATGAAGTCACCCGCTCGAATTGGAAATTCCTCGCCAGCATGTCTTAGCGTGCCTGTGCCCGACAGGATGTAGAACATCTCTTCAATAACGTGATGTGAGTGATAGGGCCAGGCACGTTTCCCCGGCTGCAACCGAACAACGGCGTAACCCAGCTGCTTTGCACCGATTTGCGGCGACACCCCCGCTCGATCTGCCTGAAACTTTTCGCCTTTGCCGAAGGATTTGTACTCGAGTTCGTCGATGTTGATGAATGGTTTCGACATGCCCGCTCTCCATTGGTTATTGTTGATCGATGTCTTCTGTCTCGGCCTGTTCCTGCGAGATCGCTGAGAACAGCGTGCTGAACATCTTCTATTGTGCCAAAGTACACACGCGTTTGCCGTAAATCCACGTTTCGAGAACTTTGATCTCTCCAATCGTGTCCTCTATTGGTCAACGTATGAGGACGACCGACGCCGTCGACCCCAACACCAAGAAAGCACAGGAGATATATCTCTGGGAAGATATGGCAATGACCGCTTTACACCTGCGGGCTCAACCGGTCGATGCAACACTTTGCCTGAAACGTATAACATGAGGTAAATACCGATGAATCAAAGGAATAGCAGCAGTTTCATGAGGGCGCAGCCGAAACCGGACATTTGAAATCCCGCTGGGACTGCGGAACTTGAGGGGCAGTGAACCCAAAGTGGACCTCAGGGGATATGGTCACAGTTGTGCACTAAGCTTGGACTTACTGTGGACTTACACCGGGTTGAGTACGGGGTGTCCTATCCTGAGACTGGTGCTAAGTGGTTGATATTAATGGTGGGTGATACTGGGATTGAACCAGTGACCTCTGCCGTGTGAAGGCAGCGCTCTCCCGCTGAGCTAATCACCCACGATGGCGCGGACAGGGGGGGTGAATATTAGGGTCTGGCCTGGCCTTGCGTCAATTGTGGCGGGCACCAGGAGCCGCCGCCCACAAGAACGAGGTCATTGGCGTATACTCAGGGCGTACCTAAAAAATGGGGGATTTGACCGTGCTGGATAAAATAAACGCGGCGACGATTGTCGTAGTCATAGGTGCCGGACTACTGTTGATCTCTTTGCTTGCTGATGTAATCGGAGTCGGTGACGATCCCGGGTTCGGGACTCAGCAGAAAATGGGATCGGCCGCCGGGCTGCTCATTTTGGTAACCGGTATTTATTTCACCAGAAAATCGGACTAACGATTCGTCAACAATCAAGCCGATGCATCAGCGGGCATAAACGCTGATCATCGGTGCCGGATAATCAGCCGGGTCGATATGCACAGCCCGTCGAAATCGGTAGCGGTGACGGTAAGCATGGTCACTTCCTCGACATCGGCGGGCACGATGCCAGCGAAGGTGCGGGTCACCGCTTCAAAACTCAGCCACACGGGCAATTCGTCCGAGTCTTCCGCGCACGCGCTTAGCGTCAGCACATCGCCGGGGTCGGAGTCGCGGAAATGGTCGTGATCGAGTTCGAATGCCAATGGGCTGCCGGCCGGCGCATGGACATCGGGGATTGGCCGGAAAACCGTTGGCGGCACGCTGGAAATATTGGTCTTGGCGAGTTGGCGATAACGGCGACCGATCAGTACGGCCAGCCAGAACCAGACCGACGCCAGCACCATATTGAGTAACGCGCAGTGGGGTATCCCGAATCCTAGCCAG
>BFAS01000004.1 GCA_008974985.1 bacterium MnTg02 | reverse complement strand
AGGTTAAATCTTAAATAGTTCATGGTAGTTCTCCTTAATTTTTGATTAATAACGCCATATTGGCTAAATTTCTAAAGTGTCAAGCGGTGTCGCTTTTTAAAATCCGCTGAATTCACTTGTTAGGCCATTTTCAGATATTTCTTAAACTAAAATGTCACTATCACTGACCGGCAACCACCGAACCAAACCTGACCTGATAATCTTTACATAAATACAGTAACGTAAGAGGCACAGAGATACCGGCAATTTCCAGCCGTGAAGAACGAATTTGTAACCCTTGCTATTTCTGGCCTACAACCAAGTGCTGATAAAATCTTTTCGCACTGTTTGGAAGTTCATTAGTAGTATAAACATCAATTGTAGCGAAACTTGTTCTTCACCGCTGGGCAATTTCAAAGATATTTGACTAAATCAACCTGCACACCGTCAGACGCAACAAATCGCGCTGGACTGCTAATCCATGCTATGCGGCTTCACGGTTTCGTAGAGTGTAAATTCGCTAATAGAGCCTGCATCGCGGATCCGGATGATTGCTCTGTATTCGTCAGAATTATACCAAGCGCGTGCGATCTCTACGGATGGAAATTCCATCACGCCTATGAGCTTTCCTTCGACTGGCTTGTTATCACTGTCTAATTCACGACCGCGAATTAACATACCACCGCCAAATTTTTCTACCAGTGGCTTGGCGTGGTCAACATATTCCTGAAATTTTTGGCCATCTTTGATTGTAATATCGATCATATAAAACGCCCTCATTGTCTGTTCCTTTCTCTGTTTGATCCAACCGAAAACTAAAAAACTAGACGCCGAATGTGACCACAATAGACGTCTGCCCTTTTATTTGCTAAAAGCAATCTCGCCGCATGGCATTGAGAAAACAAGTTGAGTTGACATGGGACGACCGCTTGCATTTGACCGCAAAACAGCTATCGACGCCGCGCTAGCGGCTTGCAATTCGCTCGACCGCATGGTTAGAAGTCGCGCTTCAGCACCAGCGGAGACGGTTGTCCCCACTTGCCGGTGAACACGAACTGACTCAGCGGCTTTCGCTGCCTCGGTGTTAGATCGCGCTCTTTCAGAGCATCTGGCAGTTTGGCCGGGTCTGCCTTGTATCCGATCGCCATAGCCGTCCACGCCTCATTATGCTCCGGTATTTGGTAGACCTCACGCGCCTTGTCGGGAAGTATACCGATCATCTGATGGACACACAGACCTCGGGCCGTCGCCTCGACCAGCAAATTTCCGGCGGCAAGGCCAAGGTCGTGAACGGCGGCCCGATTGTCCTTGTTGTTGCGCGCAAATCTCAGACTAACGACGCCCAACGCAAGCACCGGTGCGGCCTTCGCCCACGCTTGATTTCCCTCTACGAGACAGGAGAGGAGTCGTGCGAACTCCTCAGGATTTTCCCTGGTCGCAACAAAAAAGTTCCAAGGCTGTTCGTTATAGGAGGACGCTGCCCAGCGAGCCGCCTCAAACAAAGAACGGAGGTCAGCCTGCGCAACCGGCCGGTCTTCGAAGCCGTAGGGGCTCCACCGTTCCGCAAGAAGGTCGTGAATTGGATAATCTGTCGATGCTTTCTTGTCAGTCATAATCGTTCTCCTTTAAGTTGGTTTATGATTACACATTGTATTTCTAGTGAACAAAAAACCACAGATTCCTCATGACGAACTACTTCAGGAGCAGAACCCTCTAAGCTGAGCAGTACTCGAACCGGATCAGTTGTGGGGACTGTGCCTGCCACCAGGTCTGAAACTGGGTTGAGTCTTCTGCTGGCAGGTCAAAGATGCGAGAACGTACCACAATCGGCAAAGGGTCCTCGTCGAATGGGTATGGGTCGCAAACGATCCGCCGGTCACCGAGGGGTTTGAGTGCGATCGAAACTCGGTCCTCCCAATTTTTACGCGGAACTTCAAGCAGATCAAACTGATCGTTTCCAAGGCCCTTGGCGTCGCCAGTACGGGGTGGGATGAGAGCGGAGCACAGTGATAGCGACAGCCCATCCGCGAGCTGGAGGAGCCGGGCATTTGGGTATAAGTGCTCCTCATCAACCCAATGAGTGCGAGCGGGGTCTTTCCGAATCTCCTCGATCCAATTGTCTTGCAGACCCTTAATCTCGGCAACGAAAGCACGATCCTCGTCCAGATTTCCATGAAGCAACTTGTCCGCTGCGCCTTTCCAGAAAAGCGGATGAACGAACGCAGGATCCAAATCAGCTTGAATGTTGGCAGCATATAACCAGTAGGCATGGCTGCTGATGAGGAGGCTCGCGTAGGCGTGGTTTGAGCTGAAGCGGCGGACCCCCAGTCGCCACCGGTTCATGCCCTCCTGCTTGTTCTTGAGCACATCCGAAAGGCCTGATGGGAAACCATCTACGTCCGAAAGTTCAGGGCTGGCATCCCATTCCCACCAGCCGTTGTCGTGTTCAGCGATGCCAAAAACCGTTTCGGCCCGAAGTCTCTCGGAATCCGGTGAACTGGCGAAGTACCCTGGGCCTGCAAAGTCGTCATTCCCCCAATGAGCGGCCAAATATCCTGAGACCTGTGCGTGCTCGGGTTGGGTGACTAACCACATCTGGTCCTGTTGTAGAGTTTTTAACATGCTGATTTCCTCCTTTCATCTTTTTGATAAAAAACACCTGACAGAAGCTCCAATACGGCGGGTGCACCTGTTCTGCCAGCCGCCGACGTGACGAGAATTCTTGGTTTAGACACGATCATTTCTCCTTATTAATTATCAAGCCTGCTCATTGCAAATTTTCTTC
>BFAS01000003.1 GCA_008974985.1 bacterium MnTg02 | reverse complement strand
GTGGCGAAACGGATTCTTCGACAACGGATGACTGGGCGCAGGCTACCGCCGTGTAACCGGTTAGCAGCACGATCATCACCATTCGATCACATCTCAACATCTTTCTCTCCCGTGCCTAATAACCAGGATCAGGCTGATAATAATTGAATCCTAGCAACAAATTCAGGGTGAGTCACCCGACCGGAAAGGAAGCGTGTTATTCTTACCTTAGATAAAAGTAATTGCACAAAATAGACTGGCATAATAGTATGGTGGAAACGGTATAAAATTACAGCCGACGGGAAAATACCAATAATCCATTCCCGGGAGCAATAACAGCATAGACACACGAAACGCATCTATTGCGAATAGTGCCTTTGCAAAACTGTATTTAGCAACGCGGGAACTTTGACCTGACGTGGCGATTAAATAATTTCAAAGAAAAATCGAAGAGGATAAAAGTATGAAATCAGTAATCCCTGTAAAATCTGGACTGATGGTCTACGCCGGGGCGGCGCTAATGATGCTGCAGTTCGGCTTCGCCGGTCAGGCACTGGCCGCGGGTTGCCCGGAAGTAACGGTAGCCGACTCGAAAGGGGTCGCGGCCGGTAAATATCCGCAGCAATACGAGCTCGCAGAGTTTGAGTCGCTGGCTAATTGCAAATTGAGTTTTCAAGGTAACCCCGATGCTGCCGCGCTGAACAAGCGCATTCGCGGCAACCCCGGTCTGCCATCGCTTGCCAATCGCCTTCCGAGCGAGCCACTTGTCGTAGCGCCCTACGATAGTATCGGAAAATACGGTGGCACTTTTGACGTGTTGTCGAACGCGACCGAAGCGGGCACATCAGACTTCCTGTCGGTGCGCCACGTGAACCTGGTGCGTTATTCGGACGACCTGACGACAGTTGTGCCGAACATCGCCAAGGACTGGAAATGGAATTCTGATTTCACCCAGCTCACTTTCTTCCTGCGTAAGGGTCACAAGTGGTCCGACGGTGAGCCATTTACCGCTGAAGACGTGAAATACTGGTACGACAATATAGCGCTTAACAAGGACATAATGGAAAAGGCGAAAGATTATGTGCTGGTGGGTGGCGAGAGGATGACGGTTGACGTTATCGATCCGCAAACCGTGCGTTTCAATCTGCCGGCGCCGAAGCCTGGCTTGATTGCCCACTTTGCAACCTCTTTCGCGCAAGGCTTCCAGCCCAAGCATTTCCTCGGTAAATGGGACCCGAAACTTAACCTGGGTGCGGATGCGCTGGCGCAGAAAGCCGGGTTTAAAGATGGTCTCGAAGTTCATTCGAACTATTACGGCAACTCGGACTGGACGGATACACCGTCGCCACTGCTGAGAAGCCCGGTCAAGGTTAAAATGCTGCCGGCGGATGTTGTGCCGACACTCGAGTCGCACATCACCATTTCGGATACGACCGAAGGCCGCCACCTGGTCGCAAACCCGTACTTCCACATGGTCGATACGGCGGGTAATCAATTGCCTTATATCAGTGAACAGGACGAGGTTTACATCAACGAGAACGAAGTCCGTATCCTGAAGCTGGTCAACGCCGAAGTGGACTATAAAGAGCAGTCGCTGCAGTTGGCTTCGGCGCCATTGTTGCTCGAAAACCAGGAGAAAGGCGACTATACAATCGACCTGCGACCCGAGATCACGATATCGACCTTCGCGTTCAATGTGACCTCCGAAGATCTGGAAAAACGCAAAGTCTTTGGTGACCTGCGCTTTCGTCAGGCGATGTCGGTCGCGATCAATCGTGCCGAGGTTAATGAAGTCGCCTATTTTGGTATGGGTGAACCAAGACAGTATATCGGCTTCTCGCCCGCACCCGACTTTGTCGATAAGAAATGGGAGCAGCACTTCGCCCAGTTCGACCCGAAAATGGCGAATTCACTGTTGGATCAAATCGGCATGAAAGACACCGATGGCGATGGCTTCCGCGAACTCCCGAATGGCGACAAGATTGTCATAAACCTGCAGTTTTCGATCCAGGGGATTCCCGGACCGGTGGTCGAACTTGTCGGCCAGCACTGGGCCAACGTGGGTATCAAGACCACGGTCAAGGAAGTAACCCCGGACGAATTTCGCTCGGCGCAATCGTCGAACAAGCTCGATGTGACCATGTGGCGCAAGGGCCAGCCTATTGCGATCGTGCTCGGCAACAACGAGCTTTGGGTGCCGCCGTATAGCGACTACTTCGGTAGTCGAACAGGTATGCTGTGGGCCGAGTGGGTGGATTCAAACGGTGCCAGCGGCGCCGAGCCGCCCGATTATGCCAAGCAGCTGATCGCGGACATCAACGCGTTCCAGTCGGCGGTGGTGGGTTCGGCTGAATCGGATAAATTAGGTGCGCGGATGGTCGAGAACTTGGCAGGCAATCTGCTGTTTATCGGAACGGTTAAGGCACCGGCACCGATCTACCATCGCAATGCGTTGAAAAACTTCCCGGTGTATAAGACACACTCTTATGAATACTACCGGGCCTACCCGTATCGGGGCATGCAGTGGTACCTGGACGAATCCTAGACAAAGTAGTTCCGTTATATTGATAAAAACTTGGCCGTGGGCACACTGATTGCCCACGGCCGACAATAACCAGCAATTCCTTTTGGGTGGGTTAGCCCACAGGGGATGAAGGTAGGGGGCACCGAAAAACCAATGTATCAATTCGCTCGATTCGCCGCCACTCGCGCAGGGTT
>BFAS01000002.1 GCA_008974985.1 bacterium MnTg02 | reverse complement strand
GAAATCGCGGCGAGTAATTTTGCGTGACACTGATCGACCCGTCTTAGATAACTGATATGGGGATGCATCATTACGAGGTATTGTACAATTTAAGCGAGTGATTTACTCAACAAACCAGCTGGCGATCAGTGCGGCGGGAAAACCCAGGAATGCCGCTAAACGTATGATTGGATTACCTCTGGTTACGGTGGGCCGTGAAATCTGTTTACTGAAAATCCGCGTGTCCGCAGTTCAATTCTGCCCCTGGCCACCATTCTTCATGAAACCCCGGGCCAGGTAGAGGGGTCGCGCAAAGGGCTCCAATACACCTCCGACTCGGCCACTAAAGATCAATCCGCACCAACCGGTGTTGCATTTATTGATTTAGCCGGCGGATTGGGTAGACCAGCAGACTGATGTCGCATGTCGGCAGTGGGTCTGCCCCTGGTCACCACTTTCTCATCCGTTAACGTCCGGTAAGCTTCAGGCTATTGCGTAACAGCCTGATCCTGGAGTATTTATCGTCTCATGGCGTCCAAAAGCAACCTCCGACAACCGATAGATGGTTGGCGCCCATTCTGGGGTACGTTGGTGATTCGCCAATGGAGCACCCCCCTTTTTGGCCCTGACTATAGTGTCAATTCGCGACGCGGCGCCAAAGGACAAGCCCTACAAGGAATTTGATGGGCACGGGCTTTATCGGCTGATCAACCGAACAAGCAGCTTGCGAGAGCGACGAACGTCATTGCTGAAAAGGAGCCGCAAAGCCGATTTTACAGAATAGCGAGTGCCTGGCCATACGTCTTTTCAGGCGTAACTGCTAAATCATTGAAACTAAAGGTAAAATCGATGTCATTGGATAATACGATCGATTGGCCATATGGATAAACTTTGAACCAGTCCCTCTAAATAGTGTGAGGATTATGCAATATTTCACAGATGCGAAAAGCAACCACGGCAATTGCTCCGGCAACTCTGCTACCGGATTGGGCGTCCACCTCCGACATTAATAGTGTTCATAAGTGGCTGCACGACGAAGCAGTCTTTTCCCATGGGTATTCTGTGCCGGCACAGTGCCCCGAGACCAAGGAGCAGCGGTGAGATTTCTCAATTTTGTCGGGCACGTATCAGACTGTCGACGAAACGATCATGCACCGGAAACGGCGCAGCGAACTTTTTCAGTCCAGGCCCGAGTCGCCGCAATGTATCTCCGACGAAAATCAAAGCTGCACAGATGTCCTTCGGATTATTGAGACGCATTGCAAATATTTATGGACTAATTTTTGACTCACGAATATGGCAGAAAAACTAAGTTATGATATTTGATCAACAGGATCTGAAAGAATCCCAGACCATAGAAGCACTTGTTCCTATGGTAGATCTGTTTGCTGTGCTTGCAATTGTATTCATGATCTATGCAAGTGACGAAATCACAATAACCGAATTGACGACTGCAACCAGGATGCAAGAGGTTGTGGAAACCATCGACAAGATGAAAGAGGTTGTGGAATCTATTGAAAAGGAAAGTCAGGAAAGGATAGCAGAGGTCGAAAGAGAAAGTGAAGAAAGGATACAGGAGATATTAGATCAGTACGAAAACGACCCCAAAATCGTTCTGGCAAAAGAGGCGGACAAAACGCTAGAAGAAATTAAGGAAAAGCGAAGGAAAAAAGCAGAAGAGTTAGTACTTACATTTACCGCAATGTTAGAGGCCCAACAAAATCAGGCCGCTGATGACTATGAAGGCTTTGTAGTTAAAATTGAACAAAAACACGAGGACGCACTGTCAGAGGAGCTGGTTTCTTTGGAGGAGCAGAAACAGGCCGAATTGGAAATCGAAAGAGGAGAGCTTAGAGCAGACCTTGAAGTTGAAAAATCACAACTCGAGACAGCACAAGAAGAAGCAGTAGAAAAAGTGAGGCAGGAAAGTCTGCAAGCATTAGCTGAACAGGAAACGGAGTTGGTGATAGAAAAGATGGTGGCGCTGGCCGATCAGGAAGCTGATCTTGAGTACCAAAAGGAAATGGAATTAGCTCAGGCAGAGGCGCAACACGTTCGGGAGCTGGTGCAAACGGAAGCCGCTTTGGAGGAAGAAAAACGTCAGGAGTTAGCAAAGGCAGCGCAGGCAAAGGAAAACGAATTGGCAAGGCAGGAAGCTGCTCTTCAGAAGCAAAAGGAAATCGTACTTGCTCAGGCAGAAAGTGAAGTAGTTAAGGCGGAACTTAAAATAGCTCAGGAAAAAAGGAAACACGCTCAGGAGCTGGCACAAAAAGAAGTCGTCTTGGAGGCAGAAAAACGTCAAGCCCTGGAAAAAGCGGCGCAGGCGGAAAAAGATGCGCTAGCTGCGCAGGAAGCGACTCTTGCTGCGCAGGCTACAGAGAGATTGCGTCAGGCAGAAGCGGAAGCTGCTCGGGTGCTGGCACAGGCAGAAGCCGCATCGGAAGCAGAAAAACGGCAAGCGTTAGAGCAAGCGGCGCAGGCAGAAAGAGACGCATTAGCCGAGCAGCAAGCGACACTCGCTGCGCAGGCTGCAGAGGATTTAAGACAGGCAGAAGCGGAGCACGCTCAGAAGCTGGCAGAAACAGCAGCCGCATTGGAGGCAGAAAAACGTCAAGAGTTAGAAAGAGAGGCGCAGGCAATAAGAGACACACTAGCCGAGCGTAAAGCTGCTCTTGATGCGCAGGCCGCAGAGGAACTAAGACAGGCAGAGGCGGAAGCCGCTCAACAACTGGCACAGAGAGAAGCCGATTTGGAGGCACGAAAACGTCAGGAGTTAGAAAGAGATGCGCAGGCGCAAGAAGCCGCGTTAGCCGAGCATAAAGCTGCGCTTGAGGCACAGGCTGCAGAGGAATTACGACAGGCAGAAGCGACACACGCCCAGAAACTGGCACAGGCGGAAGCCGATGCGGAGGCGGAAAGACGTCAAGCGTTAGCGGAAGCGGCTCAAGCAGAAAAAGACGCATTAGCCGAGCTACAAGCCAGTCTCGATGCAGAGAAGGAAAAAGCCCTGGCAGATTCAGAACAGGCTTTTGCCAAAGAGCTGGACCAGCAAATAGCGTTAACGACTAAAGTAGAGGGAGAGCTTTCGCCTTTTCTCAGGGCAGCCGAAGCCAAGCAACAGATTGTCGATTTGTTAAATGAGAATTTTAAGGACTATGATTCTTCAGCCGTAGAAATAGACGAAAAGACCGGAAAGGTAAGACTCAACTTCCAGGAGTCATATTTTGTGCGGGGGTCTCATGAGCTATCTCAAGACATGAAAAATTTTCTCCGGATAATGATTCCCAAATATGCAAAAAGTATTTACGAAAACAAAAATGCTGCAAAGCTGGTCGAGTCTCTCAAGATTTCCGGGATGACATCGCCTGTTTATATGGGGAGATATATTGACATAAACGATACATCTCCCCGATCAGAAAGAGCACGACAATACAATATGGCGCTGAGCAACCGACGTGCGGTAGCCATGTATAATTTTATCTTTGATGAAATTGAGATGGGTAACTATAGGTATCGTACCAAATTGAAAAAAGATATGGGCATTGCTGCACTGGGTTTCCAGAATGCTCAACCTGTTAGAGATGACTTAGTGGGAAAGACTGCAGATTGTATTGAGTACAATTGCAAGAAGGAACAGGCAACGATTTTGCAATTTCAATTATATACGGAAGAGTTGGGCAGTTTTTAGCTGACATAATTTAATGCGAGTTTTTGGGTTTAGGTAGCAAAATGTTTAAATATATATTTATGGCAATTCTGGCGGCAATATCATATTTTGTATTTTTTTATGATGCCGTGCTTACTAACCAGTTAATCGGAGCACTGTTTGTTTCCGGTATTTTGGGGTGCTTGCTTATATTTCTGATTTTCAAAGTTGGCTTGCACTACAAAATAAATGCGTTAAATAGATTTGCACTTTCATTCTATTTTTCTGTATTTGAGTACAAAAAAGCGCAAAAAACACCTTCAGGCTTGAGCTATGCGAGGAGTGTCAGAGAACAGGGAGATATCGCCCTTGCCGTCAATTTTGATCCAACATTGTCGACTGCCACCCTTAAAATTCCTGCTTCACTTTATTCAGGAAAGGATCCCTTCCTTGACAAGTTGCGGGCCAAGATTCAGGAAGCAGAAAGAATCAAGCTCAAAGCACGTCAGCTCGACGGTAAGGCGACTGTGATCCTGGAAAAAACCAAGGATCTGTTGGTGGAAAAACACCTCGCTGATAAAACACCTCCCGCACGACTGGTTGGAGTGTTTGATATTGAGAATGGCGTGGCCCATATTGTTGACGTAACCGTCGATGAGATTAAAGAACAGGGCTACGGAGACACGCCGGATTACGAAATCATTACCCGCATCGCATTTGATAATAGTCCGTATTTTTCAACTACCTTCAAATATTTTGACTCGGAGGATGTTCTTGCCATACTTTTCCGGGCGCCTTTTATGATAATTCTGCTTGGAATCATCGGCACATTTGCGGGCTTTTATCTGGCCTTAGGTCAGGGTGGAGATATCAAGTCTGGAGCTGCTGTGGCGATTGTCAGTTCGCTGGTTGGTCTGCCTGTTTCGTTGCTTATGGATTACATAAACACGTTGTTTCCAGACAAGAGTCGATACCAACAGTCGTTTAATAAGTATAAGGAAAGTCTGGAAATCCTCTTTAATCACGAAAGAGAGCTTGACAGTATCGGACGGGACAGAAGAAAAGGATCTGTACAGCAAAGCGTGCCGGAAACAATATTTGAATAACCGTATGGTCTGAGGCTGGAAATCGTAGCGCCTGCAGGAATAACCCTGTCCCTGCCGGCCGGAATACTACACATCGAGCAGTCTGACGACGCCGACAAAGCGATAACAGAGTAGATAATTTGCAGAATATCTGTGATGCCCGCTTCGACGCGGCACTAGTTGCTTTACTTCAATTGGAATGTCTGCTTTCGACCTGATGGTCTCGCCTCGATAAAGTGGACAGTTAAAAGCCAGGACATCCACAGGTTTGGCAAAAAAAAGCCAGCGAGCGGACCGGCGACACCACTTGTGTCACAATTTCGACGTCGGGTGGCCAAATGCAAAGGCCGAGCTCGTTCGCAGTACTGCTATAGACTGGAACATGAAAGGCGCGATTTTGGATCGAGGAAGAGCAATATTATTCGATAGGCTTGCGCAAGTTTATCCATCTATGACTTATGTCAAATTGCGTTATGTCGATAAGCCTCTGATTTGTAGGACAATTTGACGAACGAAGCCGGTTCATTTGACGTCTGTTGCTGCGCAGTGCAATTTGGTTCCAACGAATAAAAATGCGGCACCAGAGAAATACGGCGCCAAGGACTGCATACCAACAACGACAACATCCAAACACAGCCTGAAATGGCTGCTTTTGACTATTTGCTATCAACTGGGGGTCAGAAAATGAGCGCATCAAGTAATTTTGGGGCAGTGCGGTTGCTTACCGGTCTTGCCATGGTTGTGACGGCCGCTGGCGTTGCGAACGCTGCGGAGTTGTTGCAGCGAGACGGCCCATCACTTCACATGGCGCCGATCACCGAAGACTGGTCGCCGGCGGCTGAGCGCGGTGAAGTGGAAGTCTTCGTGCGTTTAGAGGCGCCTTCGGTTGCCGCGTACTGCGTCAATGAGGTACGGGCCGGCAGACCGGTACCGGGCGCCGCCATGCAAAAAGCGCATGCGGCCTCCATCGATGCGGCCCAGGCGCGCATCAGTGCCCAGCTTGCCGCATTGGGGGCAAAGGAATTGTCCCGGTTGCGGGCAGGGGACAACGGTTTTCGAGTCCGCGTCGATGCGAGCCGGATCGACGATCTTCGCAATATCGTCGGGGTGACTGCGGTCGCGAAAGTGGCGCTCCACACCCCGAATCTGGCACGCAGCGTACCGTGGATTGGCGCTGATGCGGTCCAGGCTGGCAACGTTGATGGTACCGGCGTCACGATCGCCGTGATCGATACGGGTGTCGACTACACCCATGCCAACCTGGGGGGGTCGGGTCTGGCGGCGGACTACGCGGCTAACAATCCGAATATCATCGAGCCGGGCACTTTCCCGACGGCGAAGGTCATCGGCGGTTTCGACTTTGCCGGGCCTGTATATAATGCCGGCAATCCCGCGCTCAGCACGCCAATCCCCGATCCCGACCCGCTCGATGTCAATGGGCACGGCAGCCACGTCACCGGCATTGCTGGCGGGCTGGGTGTCCTGGGTGAAATCGGTGTCGGTGTGGCGCCCGGTGCATCCATACTGGCGCTCAAGGTATTTGGCGATGTGGCGGGCTCGACCACCCTGACTTCGGATGCCATCGAAATGGCGCTGGATCCTAATGGCGATGGCGACACGAGCGATCATGTGGATGTCATCAACATGAGTCTCGGGTCCGGGTTCGGCAGCCCGGACGATCCATCGGCTGTTGCGGCGCAAAACGCATCGGATCTGGGGATCATCGTTGTCGCGTCCGCCGGTAATTCCGGCTCTATTCCCTATGTAACCGGTTCGCCTGCAGTGGCCGGCGATGCGATATCGGTTGCTTCGTCGTTGTCTGGCGGCGATACGACCGGGGTCGATACTTCGTTGGGCGTCTTCGAATCAGTCGAAGGTACCAGTCCGGTCAGAGTTTCTGATGGCAGCGTGACGGGTGACCTGATGGCGCCGTCAGATCCGGCTAATGTGTTCGGCTGCAACCCAATCGCCGATAACCTGGCCGGGAAAGTGGCTTTGATTTCGCGGGGAGCCTGCAGCTTCGATCTGAAGTTCATCCGCGCGATCCTTGCCGGGGCGGACGCTATTCTCGTTTACAACGATGGCACCAGCGCGGATCGCATCGCACCCATCGTCATGGGTGGAGTGGGTGCCTCGGGTTTTCCGATCACAATCCCGGGTGTGATGACCACGGCGTTCGCCGGTTTCGACCTCGCCGCGGCATTGGGGGGAGGCGCATCGATTTCGGCCACGCTGGATGAGTCCATCGTTGCCGCGACGGTTTTTGGCGATACGATTTCCGGCTTTTCCTCGCAGGGGCCCGGACATGGCGGTTCGACGTTCAAACCGGACGTAACGGGTCCAGGCAGTGCAATTACCTCAACATTGGTGGGTAGCGGCACAGGCCCGCTGACGATCGGGGGCACTTCGATGTCATCGCCGCATGTTGCCGGTCTGGCAGCTTTGTTGCGGCAAGCGCATCCTGGCCTGCAGCCGACCGCGATCAAGGCCATTATTCAGAACTCCGCTGTATCAGCAGCGGGGGCCGGGACGGTCGGTCCAACGCCTGCCTTGTCCCGCCAGGGCACCGGTGTGATCAGAGCCGACAGTGCGATCGGCCTGAGCAGCTATGCTTCACCAGGTGGCGTGTCCTTCGGCCGCATCAACCCGTCCAAGCCAAAAAAATTCAAGGAGTCTTTCAGGATTCACGATTTGTCGAATGGTTCACGTCATTACACAAGCACCCACGTGCCGAACCAGATATTTGCTGGCGTGGAGGTTAGCTGTCCATCTTCCGCGAGTACCCATCGTGGCAAGAGTGGCAAGCTCCACATCAGGTTGACGATGGATCCGACGGTCGGGCCGTTCGATGATGCCTTTCACAGCCAGACGGAAGTCGATGGCTGGTGTGTGTTCGATGATGGCGTCGATACGCTCAGGGTCGGGTACCTGGCAGTGATCGACCCGGCGTCCGAGATGGAGGCGAAAGGCAAAAATGGCGTTGTCAAAATCGAGAACGAGAAAGGTAACCTCGGCTGGGCCGAAGGATTTACGCTGGTAGGACGTGACGGCCTGGTGCTCGATAAAACGACCAATTCGTTCAACGCGGTCGGTGTGCGCACCAACTCCTTTGCAGCGTTTGGAGATCTCGTCGAATTCGGGATATCGAGCGACCGGACCTGGGAAAGCATGGCGGCGTACGAAATCGATATTTTCGTCGACGTAAATGCCGACGGAATCGAAGATTTCATTCTGGTAGCTGCAGATTTTAATGGCGACGGCAGACCCATTACCGCAATATTTCCGCAGGCCAGCGGGCTATTCACAACTGGCGCAGACCTGAACGATGCTTCCGCGATTCTGACATTTATAGGTCCTACGGATTCGCCGTTCGGTTTCTTGGGGTTCCTGCCA
>BFAS01000001.1 GCA_008974985.1 bacterium MnTg02 | reverse complement strand
TAGGTCGTTTCCCTAGAATTAGTGCCATACCACATTTGTGACAACTGCCCGGAGAGTCTGCATACATCTCGCTGTCCATGGTGCAATAATAGGTCTGTGTACCATCATCTTGCACTTGCGTCATGACCGCGGTAAGAAGCACAACGATAATACTTATGATGATTAGACTTGCTATTTTGTTCATTCTGTTACTCCTTTTGTAAATTATATCTTTCTGCGGTAACCGAGTTTGCCCGGCACTTGCAAGTGAGACTTCTGTTAAGTGTAAGTTGATTATTTGTAATTACCTTCCGTCAGTACCAGTTTGCATGCAGCAATTATCGAATAAAAGCATGCTTTTTCAACCACGAACTAACGATCGAATGGGTTGGAGAAGGTTCGCCGGTTGCAATATCAACAAAATTGTGATTTGCGCCCTCAATGATGTGAATCTCATGATTGGAATTATCCTTCTCTATTATGCGCTCCAGTTCTGCAATAGATGCATTGGTAGGGATAACGATGTCTTTCGTCCCAAAAATCCACAGCATTTTGGCTGTAGCTCTAAGCAATATTGGTCTTGGATCAAAACCCTTTGGACCCTCATACTGCGCCAGCAAGCGGTCGGCTTCTTCAACCGGAAGTCCCTTACCACCTCCGTCGCCGGTTAATCTACCGTGGTGTGCTTCCTCACCTGCAGAAACAGGCGTACCCGCAAAAATAACCATAAAACGAACGATATCGAGGTTTGTTGCCGCAAGTGGCATAATCCAACCTGCCTGACTCCCGCCGACCAACCCGATGCGCGTGGAGTCAACTTCTCTTTGAGTGATGAGCCATCTTATTGCAGCCTGCGTATCGGCGGCCAACTCTTCAAAAATATCTTTGCTCTCTTTTACATCAAAGGGTCGGAACTTGCCGGTAGATTCTCCAACACCCCGCTTGTCATAAGCTAAAACTGCGAACCCTAAATTGAGACACATCCGTGTAAAAAAGGCTACATCATTGCGTGTGCTGGGACTGGAGCCATGTACGATTACGACGGCGGGCAATGGCTCAGCTAAACCCTGAGGAACGTAATAACTCGCTCCAATTTGCACCCCATCCGAGTTAATCAATACGTCCGTCGTGTCTATTTCGTAGCGAGGCGGGGCGGCCGGAGACGCTTCCCTTTCGACAACTAAATACATACCGCATGCCGGACATGTGCCGGGCTCAACGTACTTATCATCATGACAATCGACACCGCACGGCGGGCAAACATAAACTTTTTTTTGGGCTTCTTGAGCATGTGACACAAGATCAAGAATCAGCCCAACCAAAAAAATAATGATAAAGTGAGCATACCAATAGAATTTCTCATATTAAATTGCCTCCATTCTTGAGCCGTTTATTCACAAAAGGCCTTCAAAATTTCTCGTTTTACTCTGGCCAGCGGCGATTCTTTACGAAATACTGCCAGGACTCCAAATCGACTGTTTCGATTTTTCTTAACACCAACTTACCGCTTTTGAAGCTCCGCTCATCCGGGAGGTCGATTTGGTATTCCACCAAATAGCCATCTTCTTTACTTACCCAGATTGTGCCACCTCGGTTTTCTAGTCCCGGACCGTCAATCAAATACTTACGGCATAGGATATTTTGGCGATTCTCTTCGCGTACGAAGATAATTTCTACTGTCCCTTTATTGCCAAAACGAAAACTGCCGTCTACAAAAGCAAAATCCGAAATGCCAATTACAAAAGGTTTCTCTGGATTTATGAGATGGCGAAACGTAAAGTTTAAGCTGGCAAAATCGAAGTCATAGCTATGCCAGGGGTAACGATCGATTGTCACCGTGTATGGCTCATTTTCGCCGAACCTTATAATGACTTGCGGTCTTTCTGGAACGGCCTGAAGAACAGCCACCAGCAACTTCCGGCCAGTTGCATCAACCTTCGACGTTTCAAAGCGTCGAACGGAGAACGTCTTCCAATCCATTTCAGCAGTCACTAATGTCGCGCTGTAGTGTCCTTCATGGCTCGGATTGTTTTGTATAGGGCGCCATTTGAGCGCTTCCAGCCGGTTGTTTGAGGCGACATACAAAGCGATATTCCCGCTGTGGCTGTCGTCGATATTTGATTTTTGGTATTGGTAAACCGTGCCGATTGTGATCTTCTCAGGGTCGTACTGAAAGGTTAGAGATGTTTCTTGAGCGTCATAACTTGCTTTTAACCGCACATCATTCGAGTTAACCGTCTCGCTATTCTTTCCTACCCGGAACTTCGGCGCTTTCTTTTGGACAACCAACTCCATTCGGCATACCCGACATACACCCGGCTCACTGTACTTATCATCATGACAATCGACGCCGCAGGGTGGGCACACATAAACCTTCTTTTTATCCTCCATGCCCTCCTGAGCCTGGATGGGTAAAATCAATAGTATAAAAGCGAACAGTGCCGCGGTTGCAACGCACTTTTTTTGCATGAGATATTCTCCTTTACTAAGCGTCGCAATGAAATTACAGAATAACCTGATAATGAATCACCGAACTAGCGCGGCGCGGCTCTCGGACGGCGAAACCCCGTAGGTCATCTTCCACAAGCGACGGAAGTGGCGCGCATCTTCGAAACCACACTCTTTCGAAATGGTCTCAATGGTCATCTTGGGATTGTTCATCAATGTTGCGGCCAATTCCAGTTTGAGCCTGGTGGCATAGACTTTGATTGTAATCCCCGTCACATTTTTGAACAACCTGGTCAAGTTGCGAGTACTCATGCCGGCAATTCGTGCAAGAGACTCCAGACCATAATCGGCATCAGGATTGTTGGCAAGCCAATCCTGCACATTATGGATGCCAGGGTTGAGATGGCTGCGGTAGTCGAGGTATGTGCTCAACTGTCCGTGATATCCATCCCGGCGCATGTAGACCACCAACTCCTTGGCAATCTTGGCGGTGAACGCAGGGCCGTAGTCATCTTCTATAATTGAGAGCGCAAGATCAATTCCTGACGTGATGCCAGCGCTGGTATAGATATTTCCATCTTTGACAAAAAGCCTGTTATCGAGAACATCGATGGCAGGATAAGATTTCCTCAGCTGTTCGACGCGTTTCCAGTGCGTTGTGCAGGGACGATTGTCCAGCAGCCCGGCGTGCGCCAGAACAAAAGTGGCATTGCACACGGTACACAATTTAGCGCCGCTTTTGTGGACTTCCCGAAGCCACTGGAACAAACTCTTTCCAAGCTGGTCCAGCTCCTCAAAGCCAAGCATGTTGCCGTGGATGCCCGGAATCAATACCAGATCTCCCGCGCGCAGATCAACATCACGGAAATGATCCAAATCTGACAGGGTTAGTTGCTGCGATGAAGTTATAGCCGCCACTGGGGCAACATACCGCAACTGATAACCCGCACCATGCTCGATGGCTTCATCCAAGGCCTGGACAGGGCCAGCCAAATCAAGAATTTGCACCGTCGGCAGAATTAGGAAGACAATCTGCTTTTTTTGATGTTTATTGCCAACCATTATCGCTACTATTCTTATATAAAATGATTAAAACCTTCTCACGCCCACATAAGTTAAAATATGAATTGACTTTTGAAAGGACATAATGCGGACATTATGAGCCAATTTTAAACACCTTTAGAGACAGGCGATAAAGAAGAACTCTCGCGGAATGCCGAGTTGTTCAAGGGGGCTGTTCAAGGGGGGTCAACCTGATGAGCAGAACAGATCGCGCGTTTGCCCTGGAAAATAGAGTATGCTGGCAAAACAATATCTCTTCCAGAATCTCATTTGTAATACAATTCAGCCATTATATCTCTCTCCGAATGGAGGCCGGTATATTTTTTTTACTTTTTTTTGCCCCCAAGTGTTAAATTTTAAAAACAATTGCCGATAACCTTTAATAATAGACATTTCTTACGATATTGGCTACGGGGAGAAACAATATGGCTGCTACACAAAACTCAAACAATATTGCCGGGCAACAATTAAACAATCAACTACTCAACCTTAACAGAGTGAATAAGCAAATTGGCATTCACCAGAACCGGCTTGCTACAGGAAAAAAAATCAATTCTGCTGAAGACAACGCGGCAGGATTTGTGATTGGTCACACTTTACAGGCCAGAAATCGCGGGCTTGCTACCGCCATGAATAACGTCGGAGATGCGCGTATTTCTCTCTCAGTGGCTGAAAGCGGTGCAACCGATGTCCTCGGCATCCTTGAAACCATGAAAACCAAAGCGATACAAGCAGCTAATGGTACCCTAAGTGATGCGGACCGGGCAGCTATAAATAATGATATATCCGCACTTGCAGACGAAATTGACGATGTCGTTGATTCAACCACTTTAAATGACATTGCACTTCTCTCCGGCGCCGAGATATCTGTTCAATCCGGCGCAGAAACCACCGACACCGAAAGCGTTGAAGTCAGTTCCAGTGACCACCATTCGTCCGACCTGGGCGTCTCAGACGTCGATGTTTCATCATCTGATAGTGCAAGTGCTTCCTTGGCCAGTATTGAAAGTGCCATTGCAACCGTGCAATCTACGGTTGCCTCGTTAGGCTCCTATCAAACTCGTTTCGCCCACAAAGAAAACAATCTCGCCGTAGCTATTACCCATACAGAAGCAGCCAGAAGCAAAATTGAGGACGCTGATTTTGCCAAAGAAAAAATGGAAGAAATGAAAGAGAAGATTAAACAAGACACTACTAACGCTGTGAACGCGCAATCACAGCTATCTGCGCAAAATGTGTTGAATTTGCTTTAATAAAGCCCCTCCTTCAAAAAGGAGGGAAAGCTTTTATTTTTCCTTTTAAACGCCTCGATTTCCTGCATTTCCTGCATAAACTCATTTGTCTTTACCACGGACTCTCAACCCCGCGGGTGCCCCTGGCAGGTCGCTAAAGAACGAGCCTAAAGCTTGAACACCTGAGTTTTCATTGTCCTTATTTGACCAGAAGCATCTTGCGCGTTTCCTGAAAACCGCCAGCGGCAATCCTGTAAAAATAAAGTCCGCTGGGGAAACGGCTGGCTTCAAAACTCAGTCTGTACTGACCGGCCGGTTGCCTCTGGTTGACCAGAACTTCGACTTCCCGGCCGAGGATATCGAACACCGTTAACTTCACGTGACTGTCTTTCGGCAAGGAGTAAGAGATGGTTGTCGCTGGATTGAACGGATTGGGATAATTCTGTTCCAGCCGGAAGTCGATGGGAATCTGTGCTTCTCGATTTTCGTCGACGCTGGTGGGTAGACCATCTTTGACTTCCAGGACGGTCCAGCCTTTGTTGTTGGATTCGTGGATTTCGGGCATAGCGCCGTCCGGGTCGAGCACGGCGTAGATGCGTGAGAAGCGGCCGATGGTGGCCGGCACGCGCCACTCGAACTCAACCACGCTGTTGCCGCGGTCCTGAATGGTTTCGGTGGAGACGTCGGTTTGGCCGCTGGTATTGACCATCGGTACGCCGCCCTCGTCCGGATCGCCGGTGAAGAAACGCACCTTCACCGGGCCGGTGGTCGGCACCAGGCTGAAATTCTGCACCCGAGCCTGTATCGTGACCACATCTCCGGTGCTCGGCAAGGCGGAATCGAAAATAATGTCGCGGGTGCGAAAGCGCTGCGCTTCTTCGGAGATACCCAGCCCTTTTTCCGGGTCGTAGCGCCAGGGCAGAATGAAAGCGGCGTCAGGTTGCTGGGCGTAACGCTCTGACCACCAGGTTGCCGGATCCGCTGGATTCGGCGGCAACTCGGGCTTGACCGCATAGTCCAGTACCAGCGCGCCGTTCCTGGCCCAGTAGGCATAGGGCGTGACTGCGTAGCGGGTGTTGCCAAAGCTCAGGTCGATGCCTTCGAAGTGTACGGACAGTCCTTTGCGGTCCCGTACTTTCGAGGTGTAGGTGGAGACGCTTTCGTCACTGTAGTCGCCTGAAATCTCAACGTCGGGAATGAACTTGAAGGGGACAGAAAAAGAGGCCTTGCCGCCGATAAACTTGGATTCTGAGTGACTGGTCGAGGTCTCGGTTTCAGTCTCCGCGGTCAGGGACCAGGTGGCGTTGGAGTTGTTGTTGAGGGTGATGCGGTCGCCGGTGTCCCAGCGCACGGCAATGTCAACCGCGCTGTTGTCCTCCGGCTGCGCGATCTCCTGGTAGGAGAGAATGTTGCCGACCTCGTGCGGCGGAATGTAGGAGATGGCGCTAAAGCTTTTGCTGTCAAACCAGGCGCGCTCACGGGTGTTGGGCACCACGACGGAGATGTAACCCTGCAGTTCGCCGTCGAGGTAGAGGGGATATTCCCAGATGTCGTAGTCGGCGATGACGGCGTAAATCCAATCGTCGGCACTGGCGTCGATGGTCTTGTTAACCTGGAAGGTCTGTCGGTTGCGTTGGTAGCGGGAGAAGCCTTGCC